>JADDQF010000040.1 GCA_016781505.1 bacterium | reverse complement strand
GCAACCCTCTGCTTGGGAAGCAGATGCGCTACCATTGCGCCATTCCCGCACACAGGCCGATTATAGCAACTCGGCGCATGGTTGTCAATCAATTTGTACAGGTCCTCAAAACCGGTTTGTGTGTTTGTAATGCTCTATGCAGCTTGACAGGTCTTGTGGCGCGTTTATAATGGCCATATCGGTCGGCTGGCGCGCGTTGCAAGTGCAAGGAGAGGTACCATGCAGAAAACCCAGTTCATTAGCGAGATCGCCGAGCGCGCGGGCGTGCCTAAGAAGCAGGCTAAACAGGTGCTTGACGCCGCGTTGACCATTATTGCCGAACAGCTGCAGCAGGGCGAGCGCGTCGTGCTTACCGGTTTTGGTACGTTTGAGGTGCGGGATCGCCGCGAGCGGCAGGGGGTCAATCCGCAGACCAAAGCACCGATGACGATTGGCGCCACCCGCACACCTGGTTTTTCGGCCAGCAACAGCTTCAAAGGCGTGATCCGCGGCACAACGTCGGCGCAGGATTTGCAACAAGAACTGGAATCATAAGCTTGGGTCGCTGCCCGAGCATAGCCTAGAGAAGGAGACCGATATGGCAGCAGGCCAGCAGTGGAGTAAGCAGCCCGAGATGGCGCTGGACCAGACCAAAGATTACTACGCGGTCTTTCATACCGATCGTGGCAAAATTCGGGTCCGGCTGTTTGCCCAGGAAGCTCCGATCACCGTGAATAACTTTGTTTTCTTGGCGCGCCAGGGCTACTACAACGGCACGACCTTTCACCGCGTCATCAAGAGCTTCATGATTCAGGGCGGCGATCCCACCGGCAGCGGCATGGGTGGCCCCGGCTACAAGATCAAAGACGAATTCCATCCTAAGCTGCGCCACAGCAAGGGCGGCATCCTGTCGATGGCGAATGCCGGGCCCAACACGGGCGGCTCGCAGTTCTTTATCACCCACACCGCAACACCCCACCTGGATAACCGTCATGCCGTTTTTGGTGAGGTCGTCGAAGGCATGGATGTGGTGAATGCGATTCGCGAGCGCGATCCACAGCGCGATCGGCAGCCGGGCGATACCATTCAGCGCATCGAGATCGAGGAAGTTGCGCGCGGGTAGCAAGATATACCGGGGATGTACACGGCGGGGCGGGATTAATTCCCGCCCCATTGTTGTTTAGACCGTTACCTGTTCCGCTGTACGCGCTTCAAAGGTGAGTTCGCCACCATCCGCGTCGATCACAATGGTGTCACCGGTTTGAAACCGCCGATCGATCAGCTCCAGCGCCAGCAGATCCAGAACTTCGCGCTGGATCGCGCGCTTGAGCGGCCGCGCTCCATACCGGGGGTCGTAGCCCATGTTCGCCAGCAGCCGCAGAGCCCGATCCGACAGCTCCAGCTTGATCTTCTGCTCGCCCAGGCGCTTGCTGACGCGTTCAACCTGCAGCCGCACAATCTGGGCGATCTCGCGTTCGGTCAGGGGCTGGAAGATCACCGTGTCGTCCACGCGATTCAGAAACTCCGGCGGAAAGTGTTCTTCAACGGCTTCCATAACCTCGTCCCGCATGGCATCCGGATCGTCAAGTGTCTGCTGAATCGCATGCGAGCCGAGATTGCTGGTCATGATCACCACCACATTTTGGAAGTTGACCACCCGGCCCTGGCTATCGGTGAGGCGGCCGTCGTCCAGCACCTGCAGCAGAATATTGAACACGTCGGGATGCGCCTTTTCCACCTCGTCCAGCAGCACAACCGAGAAGGGCTTGCGCCGTACAGCCTCGGTCAGCTGGCCGCCTTCGTCATACCCAACATACCCTGGAGGTGCTCCGACCAGCCGGGCCACGCTGTGCTTTTCCATATACTCCGACATATCGATCCGGATCAGCGCGTGCTCGTCGTCAAACAAAAACTCGGCGAGCGCCCGCGCCAGCTCGGTTTTCCCCACGCCGGTCGGCCCGAGAAACAGAAACGAGCCCAGCGGCCGGTCGGGATCGTTGAGGCCGGCTCGCGCCCGGCGCACAGCATTGGAGACGGCGCGGATCGCCGCATCCTGGCCGATCACCCGCTGATGAAGGTTGTGCTCCATATTGCGCAGTCGATCCGCCTCGCCCAGCATCAGCTTGGAAACCGGAATACCGGTCCACTTCGCCACCGTCTCGGCGATGTCCTCGGCCGAAACCTCTTCGCGCAGCAACGCGCCGCGTTCCTGCTGCTGCTCCAGCGCCGCCAGCTCGGTGGTTAGCTCGGCCTGCAGCTGAGCCAGCGTGCCATATTGCAGCTCGGCCAGCCGATTATAATCGTACTCGCGTTGGGCCTGCTCGATATCCTGCTTGCACTGCTCGATCTGCTCCTTCAGCAGCGAAATA
Organism: bacterium; assembly: GCA_016781505.1. GTDB lineage: Bacteria > Chloroflexota > Chloroflexia > Chloroflexales > Kallotenuaceae > LB3-1. Next base: position 11,899 of record JADDQF010000040.1, on the reverse strand, counting down.
CGGGTGATGGCTGCGCGCTCGGTCGCTAGCCGCAGCTCCATGTTGGTTCGATTCTGATTGAGCGTCGCCAGCAGCTGCTCGATTCGTTCCCGCCGCCCCTGCGCGTCACGGTCGACTTCGCGTTTCAACGCCTCGCGCTCGATCTCCAGCTGCATCATGCGGCGCTTCAAATCGTCAAGCTCAGCCGGATCGCTGCTGATCGCCATGCGCAGTCGCGCGGCCGCCTCGTCCACCAGATCGATGGCTTTATCCGGCAAAAAGCGATCCGCAATGTAGCGGTCACTCAGCATCGCCGCGGCCACAATCGCGCCGTCGGTGATGCGGACCTGGTGATGTGTCTCGTAGCGCTCCTTAAGGCCGCGCAAAATCGAGACGGTATCTTCAACGGTCGGCTCGTTGATCGTTACCGGCTGGAAGCGCCGTTCAAGTGCGGCATCCTTTTCGATATGCTTGCGATACTCGTCCAGGGTAGTGGCGCCGATCGCATGGAGCTCGCCCCGCGCCAGCGCTGGCTTGAGCATGTTGCCCGCATCCATCACGCTGCCCTCGGCAGAGCCCGCGCCGACCACGGTATGCAGCTCGTCGATAAACAGCACGATGTTGCCCTGCGAGCTTTGCACCTCGTTCAGCACGGCCTGCATGCGCTCTTCAAACTCGCCCCGATACTTCGAGCCCGCCACCATCGAGCTGAGGTCAAGCGCCACGATCTTTTTGTTTTTCAACGCCTCGGGCACATCGCCGCGCACCACACGCAGCGCCAGGCCTTCCACGATGGCCGTTTTGCCTACGCCCGGCTCGCCGATCAGCACCGGATTGTTTTTGGTGCGCCGGCTCAGCACCTGGATCGTACGGCGAATCTCTTCTTCGCGGCCGATCACCGGATCGAGCTTGTTCAACAGCGCGAGCTCGGTGAGATCCCGGCCATATTTTTCCAGCGCCCAGTAGTGCGCCTCGGGATGCAGGCTGTTGACCCGAAAGTTACCCCGCAGGGCGTTCAAGGCCTGGAGCACCTTATCTTTGGCCAGGTTAAGCTGCAGCAACAGCGCGCCCGCCGGACCCCGGCTTTCGATCAGCGCAATCAGCTGATGCTCCGTCGACACGTACTGATCGCCCATGCGCCGAGCTTCCGCTTCGGCGTAGTTGAGCACCTGCGTCAAGCGGGGGCTTAACGCCGGCTGCACATTCGAGCCGTGAACTTTCGGCAGGCGCTTAAGCTCGGCTTCGACATCGCGCCGCAGCTGCTCGACATTGCTGCCGGTCCGCCGTACAACCTCCGGCACAATTCCATCCTGCTCACGCAACAGTGCCAGCAGCAGGTGCTCCGGCGCAATCTGTGATTGCCCGTAGTTCACTGTCAGCTGTTGCGCAGCCACAATGGCTTCGCGTGCCTTTTCGGTGTACAAATTTATGTTCATCCCACAGTCCTTTCCAACCCTCACGCTTCACTCTGTTAACGTTACCACGTCCACCATTATGTGACGATCAAACTGGCCAACAAGTTGCTCTTTCACGGTCTGGTAAGCGAGATGCGGACCGTCCGGCACTAATGGTGGCATTGTTCCTGCAACTAGACTCAGCAGTTGTATAACACGGCGTTGTACACGGGCAACAACTTTTTAGAAGGAGAACGAACGTGCAGGACCAAAAGAATCCGCAAAACGCGATCTTCCGGATCGTCGACCAAATCCCAGGCCAGGTATGGTACACCTTGGGCATCGTCTCGATCCTGGCATCGGCAGGCTTCCAGATCGCCGGCAAGAAGAACTGGGCGGACTTTGTCGGCAAGTGGCCCCCGACCTTCTTCGCGGTTGGTTTGTATCACAAGCTCGTCCGCCCCGGCAGCGAAGACGCCGTTGGCCAGCTGCAGGGCGCGGGCCAGCCCCTCCAGGAGCGCTCGCGCTAAGCTCTCTATAAGAGATATGACGGGTAGGAGTGCACGGCGCTCCTGCCCTTTTTTGTGCCCCGTGCGACAGCTCAGGTCGGCTATCAGCAATTTGTAAGCTGGTAGATGTGGCGGTTCCAGGTGAAGCTGGTAGAATGAGAGCTAGTGCGTCTCGCTCGGCAACAGACCGTCGTTCAATCAGATGCAAAGCACGACGGTGCGCGGCTGGCACCGTTTTTATATGTTTGAGGAGCGGTAAAGTAACCCCATGGCAACCAACGGATATCGAAGCACGGGACGAGGCAAATACCAGACGTATCAGGAGCGCCGCGCGGCTATTGCCAGGCAGCAGGCGCTTAAAGTGCCGCCCCAGGTACTGCGCAACGTCGGCCGGGCACAAACACAACGCGGGCGCGCAGCCGTGCTGATTCTGGGTGCTATAGCGCTTATCGCCGCACTGATCCCAACCGTGGGCGTGGCGGGCGGAGGCTTGTACTATACCCAGACCGCAGCTCAGCTTAAGCCACGGCTTGCAGCACTGCATGACTACAAGCCGTTCCAAACGTCGCGCATCTTTGATCGCAACGGCAAGCTGTTGTACGAATTCGTCTCCAATGGACGGCGCGATCCGGTAAGGTTCGACCAAATTTCCGAGCTCCTGGTTAATGCGACTATTGCGGTCGAAGATAAAAATTTTTGGACCAACGAGGGTGTGGATTATGAGGGTATTGCGCGCGCCGTGTATCTCAACTACACCAGCGGCGATATCCGTTCCGGCGCGTCAACGATCACCCAGCAGCTGATCAAGAATGTGATCCTGACCGAAGCCGAGAAGAGCCAAGGCTATCAGCGCAAAATTAAAGAGGCGATCCTGGCGCAGCAGTTGACGGATGAATACAGTAAAGAGCAGATCCTTGAGCTGTATCTCAACGAGATCAACTACGGCAACCTGGCCTATGGTATTCAGGCGGCCTCACAGCGCTACTTTGGCAAGAATGCGAGCGACCTAGATCTGAATGAAGCGTCGCTGCTGGCCGGTATTCCGCAGCTGCCCACGCTGTACAACCCGATGTTGCATCTGGTCAACGGCAACGTGCTGCCGGGCTTGCAATTAAAGAGCAACTGGCGCATCCCTGGCTACAGACTGCCGTTCAACACGTCGCCGCCGCGGGCACGCCAAGTCGACGTGCTGCGCCAAATGGTTGCCAACGACATGATCACCGACCAGGAGGCCCGGGATGCAATCGCGCAAGATTTGGTGATTGTTGATCAACAGACCGCGCTGGAAGCACCGCATTTTGTATATTATGTCAAACAAATACTCGAAAATGATCCGGAGCTTGGACCGCTCCTCGCCACTGAAGGTGGTTTGACCATCACCACCACGCTCGACCTTGAGATGCAGCAAATCGCGCAGGAAACGGCCAAAAAGCGCATCGAGGAGCTTGAGGCGGAAAAGCGCAATATTCACAACGCCGCCGTGGTGGTGCAGCAGCCGGGCACCGGCCAAATTTTGGCGATGGTTGGCTCGATTGACTACAACGCGGTCAAGCCCACGACCACCGAAGGTGAAGAGAAAAACGTCCTTGATGGCAAGGTCAATGTTGCGACGAGCGAGCGTCAGCCCGGCTCGGCGCTCAAGCCCTTTACCTATCTTTCGGCAATGCATCAAGGCGAGCTCACGCCTGGCTCCATTTTGTGGGACATCGAGACGCGCTTCCCGATTATCAAGGGCGCCACAGAGAAGGATATCGACAAGTGCGCGCCCAAGGAAGGCGCTGTCTATTTCTGTCCCAAGAACTACAATGGTAAATGGCACGGACCGATTCGTATGCGCGAGTCGCTGGCCAACTCGCTCAACATTCCGGCGGTGCTCGCGCTGAACGAAGCCGGGATTGGCCAGACGCGCAACCTGCTCCATAGCATGGGCATTTCCGGCCTGCAGCGCGAAGATAGCTACTACGGACTGGCCATGACCCTGGGTGGTGGCGAGGTTACGTTGCTGGACCTCACCACGGCCTACAACACCTTGGCCAACGACGGACGCTATGTGCAAGCGCAGCCGGTGCTCAAGATCACTGATCGCGCCGGCAAGGTTGTACGCGAGCCGCAGCCAGGACCAAACACCCAGGTTGTTGAGCCGGCGTTGGCCGCGATCGTCCGCGATTTCATGGGCGATAACGTCGCGCGCACGCCGCTCTTTGGCGCCAACAATCCGCTCAAGCTTTCGCGGCCCTTCCATGCCAAGACGGGCACAACCGATGATTTCCGCGACGCCTGGGCCCTCGGGTACACGCCATACGTCACGGCCGGCGTGTGGACCGGCAACAACAACAACGAGAAGACTGAACGAGTTGAAAGTACACAGGGCGGTGGCGTCATCCTCAACCGCTTGATGGAGGCCTACTTTGCCAATCCACGGATCGAGCGGTTGCTGCGCGGCCCTGACTTAAGCAAGCCGCTAGAGTTTCCCAGCCCGGCTACCTTTGGCGCCGTGGAAGCCAAGATGTGTCAGATCGGTGGACGCTTCGGACAGCGCACCACGGAATGGTACACGCCCAAGATGCTGGAAGGCCAGGAAAAAGGCGGCACCGAGTGCGATCTGTACCGCTCAGTTCAGGTGGTGCGTACGGTTGATGGTGGGGTGTGCCTGCCGGCGGAAGGCGTCAATTACGGCGCGCAGCTGGTCACTATGCGCGTGTACAACCTGCCGAAGTCTGACGACGACGTGCGCATCCTTGATACCAGCTTCAGCGCGGGCGACGACGAAAATTTACAGGGCGTTGCACCCAGGGAACTTTGTGCACAAGAGGTGGTGCTGCAGCCGACGCCAACACCCGCGGCTGTAGCCGAGTCATCCGCGGCACCAGATGCCCGAGAGCCAGGTAGCGCGGAGCAGCCAGGTAGCGCGGAGCAGCCAGGTAGCGCGGAGCAGCCAGGTAGCGCGGAGCAGCCAGGTAGTCCAGAGCAACCCGGTAATCCGGCGCCAGCACCAGCGCCCAAGCGTCTGCCCAGTCTGGTGGGCCTGGGCGAGAACCAAGCCAAAGAGCTTTTGGCCAGCCTCGGCGTCACCAGCGTTGTGGTTGATTACCAAGGGCCGGATCGTCTGGGCAACCTGTACGATCAGTTCCCGGCCTACGTCGTGGTGAGTAGCTCACCAGGGCCTGGCACACCGATCGAGCCGGGTATGACGGTGATCCTGGGCATTCGCGCCCCCTAGTTGTTCACCAAGGAAGCCAAACAGCGCGTGAGGCTAGCTGAGCTAGCCTCACGTTGTTGTTAAGGTAGGCCAATCTGGAACCAGCGGTGATACGTACAAGGGAGTGGAACCGACATCACAGGTAGTCCCGGCCCGGATGGCCGCTCCAGCGGCAACGTCGTGCCTTGACATGGCCCATACCAGGCAGTATAGTGCAAACCCATGATCCGGTTGAGTCGGCATGGGCTCCTGGTTCCGTTGTTTCTCCCCCCAAGGAGCGAGCGCTAAAACATGGCACAAAAACTTCTGATCGTTGAGTCGCCAGCTAAGGCGAAGACGATCCAAAAATATCTCGGTCCCGGCTACAAGGTGCAAGCCTCGATGGGACACGTCCGTGATTTGCCTAAAAGCAAGCTCGGCGTCGACATCGACAACGACTTTGCACCCGAGTATGAGGTAACGAGCGACAAATCCAAAGTCGTCAGCGAGCTGCGCAGTGCGGTCAAGAACGCCGATGCCGTCTATCTGGCGACGGACCCGGACCGAGAAGGCGAGGCGATCGCGTGGCATGTGTTGGAAGCCGCTCGTATTCCCAAAAGCAAGCCGGTCTACCGGGTAACCTTTCAAGAAATTACCAAGCCCGCGGTCCAGTACGCCGTAGCTCATCCACGCCAGATCGATGCGCGGCTCGTCGACGCACAGCAGGCACGGCGCGTGCTTGACCGGCTTGTCGGCTACCGGCTGTCGCCCTTGTTGTGGGACAAAGTCAAGCGCGGCTTATCCGCCGGGCGGGTGCAATCAGTGGCGGTGCGGCTGGTTGTGGAGCGTGAACGCGAGATCGAGAACTTCAAGCCCCAGGAATACTGGACGATCGAGGCGGATCTGGCGAAACAGCAGCCTAACTCTCGGCCGTTTCGAGCAGTGTTGGTTGAGCGAGCCGGCAAAAAGCTGGGCAAGTTCGATATCGGCACAAAAGCAGCGGCGGACACAATCGTCGCCGAGCTCCAAGGAGCCGGCTACCGCGTCGAAAAGATCACGCGCAAAGATAAGAAACGCACGCCCGCGCCGCCGTTCACCACCTCGACCTTGCAGCAGGAGGCCAGCCGCAAGCTCGGCTTTGGCGCGAAAAAGACCATGCTGGTGGCGCAACAGCTGTACGAAGGCATTGACATCGGCAGCGAGGGCACGGTTGGCCTGATCACCTACATGCGTACCGACTCGGTCAGCGTTTCCCGGCAAGCCCAGGATGAGGCGCGGGCCTTGATCGGCGAAAAGTACGGGCCGGACTATGTTCCGGACAAGCCCAATGCGTACCGCACCAAAGCCAAGGGCGCGCAGGAAGCGCACGAGGCCATCCGCCCGACCGGTGTTCAGCGCGAGCCTGCCCGGCTCCGAACCGTGCTCAACCGTGATCAGTTCCGGCTGTATGACCTGATCTGGAAGCGCTTTGTGGCGTCGCAGATGGCGGCGGCAATCTTTGACAGCACAACGGTGGATATTGGCGCGGGTCGGCAGCTGAACGGCGCCGGGACCGTACCCTATCTGTTCCGCGCGACTGGATCGGTGCTGAAATTTCCCGGCTTTCTGGCGGTGTATAACGTGGATCTGGATGAAGGCGAGGAAGACGAGGACCGCGAAGCGATCTTGCCGCCGCTGGCCGAGCACGAGCTGCTGCGGTTGATTGAGCTGCTGGCGCTTCAGCACTGGACCCAGCCACCACCCCGCTATACCGAGGCATCGCTGGTCAAGGAGCTTGAAAAGCTGGGCATTGGCCGACCCTCGACCTACGCGCCAACCATCTCGACCATTGAAGCCCGCGAGTACGTTCAGAGCGCCGACAAGAAATTGGTGCCGACTTCGCTGGGCGGGGTAGTTACCGACCTGTTGGTGGAGCATTTCCCCAACATCGTCGACTACAACTTTACCTCGCAGATGGAGCAACAGCTCGACGATATCGCGGAAGGCGAACGTGAGTGGGTACCGGTGATCCGGGGCTTTTACCACCCGTTTGAGGATACACTCGCCAAAGCCAAGCTCGAAATGCGCGGCGTCAAGGGGGAAACGGTCGAGACCGATATTTCATGCCCCAATTGTGGCGCGCCGCTCGGCATTAAATGGGGCAAGAATGGCGAGTTCCTAGCCTGTACGCGTCATCCCGACTGCGCCTTTACCGGCGATCTGGTCCGCGACGCCGACAATCGTGTTCAGCTCGCCGCGCAGCCGCAGCTGGCCGCGGGCGCCCAGACCTGCGATAAGTGTGGGCGGGAGATGGCCGTCAAGCAGGGCCGCTTTGGGCCGTTTCTGGCCTGCACGGGCTACCCGGAGTGCAAGAACATCCGCAACTTGCAAAAGACCAGCGATGGCTCGCTGGCGGTAGCCGAGCAGGTTACCGAACATGCCTGTCCGAAGTGCCAAAAGCCGATGATTCGCAAATCAGGACGGTGGGGTCCGTACCTGGCCTGCACCGATTACCCTGACTGCAAAACCATCCAGAAGCTGGATCGTAACGGCCAGCCCAAGCCACCGGCACAGATCACCGACAAGGTTTGTCCGGAAAGTGGGCATCCGCTGGCGCTTAAGCAGGGCCGCTTCGGGCCGTTTCTGAGCTGCACCGGCTATCCGCGCTGCCGCCACATGGAGAAATTGCCGGCGGATGGGACCATGCCGCGCATCTTAACGGATGCGGAAGTGGCAGCGCTGCCGAAGCCCGAGCCGGTTAAGGCAGCCAAGGGCGCCGCCACGACCAAGGCGAGCACGGCCAAGAACACGACTCGCCGTGGAGCTGCTACGGGCACGAGCAAGAGCACCGCCCAGCGACCAAGCGCCAAAAGCAAGCCCGCCGGCAGCACCGCAGCCAAGACCGTGAAGCGGTCAACCCGAGTCAAAGAGGCAGCGTAATTGACAGCGTGCTAGCCGTCTGCTACGATTGCGCTGTACACGAAATGGACACCGGTATGCGCGCACAAAAAATAGGCAACACGTATGGGTATTATCCGGCTTTCCGGAGATAAGAGCGTGTTCCACGATCAGTTGTAGCGCATAAACAGATCGACGAGCGTGGGACAAGCCCGCGCTCGTTTTGTTTTGCCCGCGCCATGCTTGGAAGGAGCGACAATGGACATTGATCAACTTTTTTCTCGAGGGGTAGCCGAGGTCATCGTCGAGGCCGAGCTGCGCGAACGGCTCAAGAGCGGCCGGCCATTGCGGCTCAAGATGGGCTTTGATCCGTCCAGCCCGAACCTACACATCGGCCATGCCGTTGGCCTACGGAAGCTGCGGCAGTTCCAGGAGCTGGGCCACACCGTTGTGCTGATCGTGGGCGACTGGACCGCGCAGGTTGGCGATCCCAGCGGCCGAGACCAATCGCGGACGATGCTCAGCGCTGAGCAGGTACGGGCCAATGCCGACACCTACATGCAGCAGTTCTTTCATATCGTGGACCGCGACCGTACCGAGGTACGCTGGCAAAGCGAGTGGTTCGGCACCTTTACCCTTGCGAATGTGTTTGACCTCACTGCGCGCTTCACGATGCAGCAGATGTTGGCGCATGAAACCTTTCGAAAGCGCTTTGAAGGCGAAAGCCCGCTCACGATGATGGAGCTGATGTACCCGCTGCTGCAAGCCTACGACTCGGTAGCGATTAATGCGGATGTTGAGTTCGGCGGGACCGACCAGAAGTTTAACATCCTGGCCGGCCGCGAGCTCATGAAATCCAAGGGCTTGGAGCCGCAGCAAGTATTTCTTACGTCGCTGTTGGTCGGCGTCGACGGGCGCAAAATGTCCAAGTCGTTCAACAACACGGTTGATTTCACGATGCCGCCGCACGAGATGTACGGCCGGATCATGGCGATGAGCGACGACATTATCATGCCCTACTTCATCAACGCCACCGACGTACCGCAGAGCGAGCTGGACGAGCTGCAACGGGCCCTGCAGGGAGGCGAAAATCCGCGCAACCTCAAAATGCGCTTGGCGCGTGAAATTGTGACGCAGTTCCATGGTCCGCAGGAGGCACGCGAGGGCGAGGAGTATTTTGTTCGGACTATTCAAAAGCGCGAGGTGCCCGAGGATATGCCGGTTCACCGCCTTACCGCCCCGACATCCATTGTGGATCTGTTGGCTGAGGCCCGGCTGGTGGGCAGCAAGAGCGAGGCGCGCCGGCTGATCGAGGGCGGCGGCGTCAAGATTAACGGAGCCAAGGTCGACAGCCAGGAAGCGCGCATCGAGCCAGGCAACGAATATGTGCTGCAGGTCGGCAAGCGCAAGTTTGTGCGGGTCGTTGGGTAAACGGCACAGGGACGGGCAGTGGGTGGCCGTCCCTGTGGTTGCGTTTAAGTTAACTGAGTGTTCCAGTTGTCGGGGCGGCCTGCGCCGCGTCGTTGGTCACGACCTCTGGATCAAATGCGAGCGCGGGCGTTTCGGCCGGGGTGATATCGACCGGCTCGGGCGGCCCTGCGCCTTCACGTTCGACCACAACCTGCACGCGGGCGACAAGGCCAGCCAGCGCGCCCAGCGCGGCCAGCAGCGGCGCCATGTAAAGCGTTGCCACACCGGCGATCGCGGCAATGGTAACCGGCACTTCCAGCACCGTGTTGCCATCGTGCTTGATGATCAGCCGCCGAACGTTGCCTTCGCGCACAAGGGCTTGTACCTGCTCGACCACCTGACTCGCGGTAACTTCGATCTCCTCGGTCCAGGAGCGTGTGCTCGGAGTGGGCTCGCCATTATGATTTGTCATCGCTTATCCTTCCTGTGTTAGACCTATGTTGCGTACAGCTTATACGACGACCTCCGGCGGCAAAGTGTTTCACCTTGTGCGCTCAAGCTCCCATGTTCGTCATGATCGCAGGTTATAAAACGAAGCCACGTTTGCGCGCCACTTCCTCTTTATGTTTGCGCCGCAGCACATCCTGCTCCACCGGCTTCAGCGTACGCGAATAGGTCGCCAAAATCCGATCAACTTCCGCGTCGATTGCTTGCTCCGCTTCGAGATCGTCGATGATCACCTGGTAAACGGCCTTGACACGCGCTGCCCGCGCCCCAGGATCGCGCGTCGTGTAATCGACCAGGCCGCGTTCCGCCAGCTCGTCAACCACTCGCTCGGCAATCCGGCGGACTTTATCTTCGGATAAGCGCATCTTGGTACCTCCATAAGCGGTCGGTGCGTGAAACCGACCACCCCGTCAACCTGATTTTGATACAAAACCTCCCGCGACCAGCACCTGAGGTGATGCCGCGGGAGGTCTGCACACGAGAGTCGCATGAGCGACGGCGGGATTATTCGAGGTAGCCGCGCAGTCCAGCGCCAATTTGGGAAACGCGTAAGCGGCGCAGCGCTTCACCTTCGATTTGCCGCGCCCGTTCGCGGGTAATGCCGAGGGAGCGCCCAACCTCTTCCAACGTGCGGCGCTGCCCATCCTTCAAACCGTAGCGCAGCTCCAGCACCGTGCGTTCGCGGTCGGGCAGCTCGTTCAGCGCCTTGAAGATATCACGCTCCAGCATGGTGCGGCTAGCCTGCTCCTCCGGCGGTGCAATCCGATCATCCTCGATAAAATCGCCAAACTGCGACTCGCCGGACTCGCCCACCGGTGTGGACAGCGAGATCGGCTGGCGCACCGCTTCCAACATGCGCTTGATCTGCTCTTCGGGTAGCCCGAGCGCCGTGCCTAGCTCGGCATGAGTCGGCTCGCGTTGGAGCGCAATCGCCAGCCGCTCCGCCGTGCGCCGCATTTGCCCCAGCGACTCACCGAGGTGAACCGGCAAGCGGATCAGGCGGCTTTGTTCCGCCAACGCCCGCGTCACGGCCTGGCGAATCCACCACGTCGCATACGTCGAGAACCGATTACCTTTGCGCCAATCAAACTTTTCAACGGCACGCATCAGGCCAATGTTGCCCTCCTGGATCAGATCCAGCAGCGGCATACCCCGGCCCATATATTTTTTGGCGACACTGACGACCAACCGCAAATTCGCTTGAATCAGCTTTTGCCGCGCTTCGTCGCCGCGTTCCTTGATTTGCGTCAATTCGAGCCGCGTGGCCGGATCCAGCTCGCCATCCAACTCAGCCAGCTGCGCTCGTGATGCTTTGCCAGCCTCGATCGTTTGGGCGAGATCGACCTCTTGCTGCGCGTTCAGCAGCGCCGTCCGCCCGATTTCGCGCAGGTAGCGGGTGATCGCATCCGTCGCCGCGACCATCTCATGGAGCTCGTCGACGTCGTATTCTTCCTCTTCCTCAGCCGCGACCTGCTGCAATTCTTGGGCTGATGGCTCGGGCAGATCTTCAATCTTGGTGCCCGGAAGCGCAGCAGCACTTGGGGACGTCGTCGCCAGCAACGCGTCCTCAGCCGCGGCATCTTGCGCGGGAGCGTCCGTTTCCTGCTCCTCCGGCAATAGCTCCTGCTTTTGCTTCTTTGTTGCCATATTCCAATCATGTGAGCCGCTTGATGGGATCAAACCAGCTCAACTAACGAAAACTAGTGTCAAAAGGAACGGGCTGCCTGCCCGACGTAAAGTGCTATTGAGCCTGCAAGATGCAGACCTCGAACTGCGGCGTCGCAGTTGATCCTTGCAACCCCTGGCACGCTTCCATCGCGGGGAGCACCTCAACACTGCAAGGCCAACAGAGTAACCCGGCTGTGCCCGGCACAGCAGCACGGCTGGACGGATTGAGCAACACGCCGCGCATATATTGCGCTGCGGCTGCTCGTTGCCAGGGCTCAATCATTGGACAGCCATAAACGATACTAGCTGCTGCCGCTGGACAGCCCGTTCAGCATAAGTCAACAAGGAACGACTTGTCAAGCGTACGTATTCCCTGG
>JADDQF010000101.1 GCA_016781505.1 bacterium | reverse complement strand
CTTAGAAGGCGGATGCTCTATCCAACTGAGCTACGCCCGCGAGTGGTGCGCATTATACCATGTCGCGTCACCCGACCGATGGAGCCGCCGGCAGCCTAGCCGCGCCTCCGCGCGTTTGTTTTGCGTCACTGCAGGTGTTTCGAGTACAATAACAGGCAGTGCAGCGTTAGACCGCACAGGGCGATGCCGGATTGATGTGCAGCTCGACCCCGCAGCCCTTAACACAATTGTTGTAATGCATATCACCGCTCCGTATCGCTTGGCCGCGCGAGTAGTACCACACCTACCCCCGCGTGTGGGCTACGCCCTGTGTGATCGCCTCGGTGCAACCGTTGGCCCGCGCTTGCCGGCGTATCGCCACGTTCGCCGCAATCTGCGCGTCCTGCTGCCGCACGCGAGCGAGCGGCAGCGCCAGGTAGCCGCGCAACGGGTGTTGGCCGGCATTTGCAAGAATTACTACGATCTGTTTCGTTTCCCGCAGCTGCCACCCGCCGAGCTCGTCCGCACAACCATCGCCACCGGCACGGCAAATGTCGAGCGCGCGCTGGCCAAGGGCCGCGGCCTGCTGATGGTCGCGCCCCACGCCGGCAACTACACGATAATTTTCGCGCCCATGCTTCAGCTCTTCGACACCGAAATGCTGCTGATCGTGGAGCAGCTGCCTGATCCGGAGATCCACGAGCTGGTTAACGGATTGCGTCACGTGCCGCGTGTCTCGATCGAGCCGCTGGGACCAAACGCTGGCCGCGCCGTGCTGCGTGCACTGCGGCAAAACCAGATCGTGCTGCTCGGTGGTGATCGCGCGATTGCCGAGAACGCGGTCACGGTTCAATTTTTTGGCCGGCCAACGCCCATGCCGAGCGGACCTGCCGCCCTCGCGCTGCGCACAGGCGCGCCCTTGCTGACCGCCTTTACCAATCGCCTGCCCGACAACCGCTCCTATGTCCACCTGGATCCGGTGCTACAGATTGAGCGCTCAGCATCGCTTCAGGACGACGTACGTGACGTCACGCAAAAAATCGCCTATATTATGCAGGCATATATTCGTCGCGACCCAGCTCAGTGGCTGGTTGCGGAAGATGTCTGGCCCAGCGCATGAAGCTCATTATTCAAATTCCGGCATACAACGAAGAAACAACCCTGCCCGAGGTGTTTCGGGAGTTGCCGCACGAGATCGCCGGCATCGACGAGATCGAGGTGCTGGTGATCGACGACGGCTCCACGGATCGGACCACGGCCGTCGCGGAAGCCCTCGGAGCGCACCACGTTGTCCGCCATACCAGCAATAAAGGGCTGGCTGCCGGCTTCCAAACGGGCTTGGATGCGGCGCTGCGGCTGGGAGCCGATATCATCGTCAACACCGATGCCGACAACCAATACCCGGGCGACCAGATCGTGGCGCTGGTTGAGCCCATCCTGGCCCGCCGCGCCGACATCGTGATCGGCGATCGGCAAACGGATACGATCGAGCATTTTTCAACCCAAAAACGCATTCTGCAGCGGGTGGGCAGCTGGGTTGTGCGGCGGGCTTCCAATACCGAGGTGCCGGATAGCGTGAGCGGCTTTCGCGCCCTATCGCGTGAGGCGGCGCTGCGCATCTTTGTGACAACCGAGTTTTCCTACACCGTGGAAAACCTGATCCAGGCCGGCAAGCGGCGGCTTACGGTAGCCCACGTTCCGATCCGCACCAATCAAACGCGTCCGTCGCGCCTGCACAGCGGCAACTGGAACTTTGTGAAGCGGCAAGCGTCCACCATCGTCCGCACCTATGCGACCTACGAGCCGCTGAAAACATTCTCGTATATCGCGGCGCCATTTCTGTTCCTGGGCATTGCGTTTCTGCTGCGCGCAGCCTATGTCTTTGTTGGGCGGCGCTTCTTCGACTTCGAGGCTGAAAATCTGCAATCCTTGACGCTGGGCACGGGCTTTTTGGTGTTGGGCTTTATCGTGTTTCTGATCGGGCTCGTCGCCGACCGGATCGGCGGCAACCGGCGCATGCTGGAAGAGGTGCTGTACCGTATCCGGCGGGCGGAGCTCGAAGATATTCGCTGGCGGCAGGTGGTCGAAACGCGGATTGATGGACTGGAAGCGCTGCAGGATACCGGGCTGCTGGTACAACGGGCGCGGGGCGAAAACATGACGCCTACCGACACATAACCCATGCCGCTTCATGGTTTTCTCAACATCGACAAGCCGGCCGGCATGACCTCGCACGATGCGGTCGCCAAGGTGCGGCGGCTGGCGGGGCAGAAGCGGGTTGGCCACGGCGGGACGCTGGATCCCCTTGCGACCGGCATTTTACCGATTGCCTTAGGTGAAGCGACCAAGCTGGTTAGCTATCTGGTGGATGGACGGAAGGCGTATCAAGCAACGGTGCGCCTGGGCATCACCACCACAACCGATGATGCGGAGGGCGTGGTACGTGACGAGCGGCCTGTGCCGCAGCTCACGACCGCCGCGATCGAAGCCGCGCTCCAACCGTTTATTGGCTCCATTGCCCAGGTTCCTCCAATGTACTCGGCGATTCAGGTGGGCGGCCAGCGGCTGTACGATCTGGCCCGGCGCGGCGAAACGGTTGATCTGGCGCCACGGCCGGTGGAGATCCACAGCATAACACTCCGCGCCTGGCACCCACCCGAGCTCGTGCTCGACGTGGTGTGCGGCAAGGGCACGTATATCCGGTCGTTGGCGCGTGATCTTGGCGCTGCCCTTGGCTGTGGCGCGCATCTCGCCGGACTGCGTCGCACGCAAGTCGGACCGCTTGCTTTGGCCACGGCAGTCCCGCTCACTGATTTAATTGCCGAGCCCGATCAGCTCAAACAACATATTTTGCCGCCAGAAACAGCAATTGCGGAGTGGCCGCGCGTCGATGTTGACGCCGCAATGGCGCAGCGCATCCGCCACGGTCTCGCAGTCCAGCTTGCCAGTGCCGGAGAGTACACGCGCGTCCATGGCCCGGATGGCTTGCTGCTCGCCCTTGTGCGCCGCGCCGGCACTGGCTGGCAGCCGTTTCGTGTTTTCAGCTGGGCATGACCGGTGGAACCCTGAACCTTGCGTCCTGGCGCACGCGTGTTGCCTGCCTGCGCGCATGTTGATCGCTGCGCAGTTATGAAGGAGTTACCGATGGCACCCCGTCACTATACCTCGGTATTGGACCTGGATCGCGATCAAACGCTGGCCGTGCTGGCACGCGCGGCTAAACTTAAGGCGGCCTGGCACAAAAAGCGCAAAGCGTCAAAACGCCTGCGCGGCTACACATTGGCTGCGATCTTTGAAAAACCTTCGCTACGAACCCGCACCACCTTTGAAGCGGGCATGACGCAGCTGGGCGGGCACAGCACCTATCTTGGACCCAACGATATTCGCCTGGGCGCGCGTGAAAGCGTGGCGGATATTGCCCAAAACCTGAGCCGCTGGGTCCAAATCATTATGGCGCGCACCTATGCCCACAGCACGATTACCGAATTGGCGGAGTGGAGCGCCGTGCCGGTGATCAATGGGCTGTCGGATCAGGAACATCCGTGTCAGGCACTGGCCGACTTTCAAACGCTCCAGGAGCGACTGGGCAACCTCGAGGGCAAGAAGCTTGCGTATGTAGGCGACGGCAACAACGTAGCCCATTCGCTGCTGTTGATGGGCGCGCTGCTGGGCCTGCACGTGTCGGTCGCGACGCCCGAAGGCTACGAGCCGCACATGGAGATCATTGAGCGCGCACAGCAGCTGGCCGCCGCACAACATGCCAACATCGAGGCGACGTGGGATGTGCAGCAGGCGGTACAGGGCGCCGACGCGGTGTACACGGACGTGTGGGCGTCGATGGGCCAGGAGGTCGAGGCTGAGGCGCGCAGGAGCATCTTTGCTGGCTATCAGGTTACGCCGGAATTAATGGCGGCCACGGGCAAGCCCGAGACCATCTTTATGCATTGCTTGCCAGCGCATCGGGGCGAGGAAGTAGCGGCAGCTGTGCTGGATGGCCCACAATCAATCGTGTTCGACCAGGCGGAAAACCGGCTGCACGCCCAAAAAGCATTGATTTTGTGGCTGCTTGACCGCTAGCCCCGTGTGCCGCACCGACCTCAGCCGACGAGCGCGGCACTATTCCCATCGACCAAGAACAAAACACCACCGCTGCGAAGTGGTGTTTTTTGTTCTCCCGCAGCAGATCCGGTGCAGGCCCGACTAGCTGTAGCCATTTTTGCGCCCTCGAGCATGACCGACTGCCCACGGCGCGCCGCAGCAGATTCCGCTACACTGAGCGAAGTTTTAGCTCTGGCAACCGGAAACGTATTCGGCATCCGGCAAGGCTTGGGGAGGATTTTGTATGGCGGGCAATCGGGCGATATATGAGCGCGCCTTGGAGCAGGGACGCATCGCGGCACAGCGCGAAGACTGGACAACCGCGCTCAAAGAACTGTTACGGGCGGTGCAAGAGATTCCCAACGATCTTGACGCGCGCAGCCAGCTCGCTGTTGCGCTGTACCATAACGCAAAATACGCCCAGGCGGTGCAGCTGCTGGAAAACCTACGCAAGCGTCGTGGTGACGATCCGCATACCCTCGCCTATCTTGCGCGCGCGTATGAGGGCAGCCAAGACTTCCCCAAAGCCGTCGGTATCTTGAAGGCGCTGGCCGAACAGTCGCTGGGTCAGCGTATGCTGCCGGACGCGTTGGAAGCGCTGGAAGAAGCGGTGCGCCTCACGCCCCAAGACGCCGACTTGCGCATCCAGCTGGCCGAAGTCTTTGTTGAGGCAGGTGATGCCCGACGCGCCGCCGAACAATGTGTCGAAATCGCGCGGCTCCGCCAGGCAGCAGGCGACCTGGCCGGCACCGAGGAGGCCGTCGATGAAGCGCTCAGCCTGGATGGGGCGAATCGGGCCGCCCAGGCGCTCAAGGCCGAGCTAAACCTCACGCGGCCTGCCGAGCCGCTGCCCGCGGCGCCGATTACCGCAGCGCCGGCGATCAACACAGGACCGTTCCGCGATCAACAGGTAAACCGCGACCAGCTGCTGAGCCAAGCTGCGCGCGCGCACGAGGCCGGCAACAACGCGGGCGCGTTGCGCTTGTATGAGCAGGCGCTTGAGCTTGGCGGGGATCAGCCCGATGTCCACTTTAACTTGGGCATGTTGTATCAGGAGCGCGGCGACCATCATGCGGCCAGCACCATGCTGCGCAAGGCCGCAGCCAGCGATGAGTATGCCCTTTCCGCCCACTACGCGCTCGGCGACTCCTGCAAAGCGCTTGGCGATCTGCAAGCCGCGGCCGAAGAGTACGAGACAACTATTCGCTGTGTCGACCTCGAGTCGATTGGCCGAACCGAAGCAGACGATTTGATCGCTATGTATCGGTCTGCGGCCGAATGTTACGCCGAATTGGGCGAGCTGTCGCGGGCGGCCTCGCTGTACGGCACGCTGGCCGGATTTTTGAGCAGCAAGCGGTGGGGCAAGGAGCTGGCCGAAGAATTCAAGGCCCGCGCCAAGGAACTGACCGAACGCTCGATGTTTGCCAAACTCCGCACGCTGGGCACAGGTGCGCTGCCCGTCGAGCGCGTGATCGCACCCGAGCCTGAACCCGAACCTAGCCAGACCACCTGGGGCGCCCTGCCCTCATTCAGCGACTTTCTCCGTGGTGATCAATCAACGCTGAGCGCAGCCAAAACCGAGCAGCCCACCGACGTTTTTGCGCTGCTCGAAACGCTGTCGACGGCCACCAAACAGGTCTTTGCGCCGGTTAAGGCCATCTCAACGGCCAACTGTGCCGACACGGTTGTGCGCCTGGTCGAAGCCAGCGGCCGATTTATTGAGCAAGGCCTGGTCTGGGCCGCCATCGACGCCTGCCACGAGGTCATTCGGCACGACAACGACTACTTGCCGATTCATTTTCGCCTGGGTGAAATCTACGAGCGCGAAGGCCGCCTGGAAGATGCGCTGCTCAAGTATCGGACGCTGATCGACACCTACTCCGTGCGCGGGCGCGAGCTAGACGCCATCGACGCCTTTTACCGGCTGATCGAGCTATCACCAGAAAGCACAGACCAGCGCGGGCGGCTGGTTGAGCTGCTGCGTAAAGCTCAGCGCATGGAAGCGGCGGTTGAGCAAGCGTTGATCGTGGCGGGCACCTATTTCCGCCTCGGCCAGACCAGCAAAGCGCTGGAAGAATATCGCCGAATCCTAGCCTGGGCGCCGCCCACGCCCGCCTTGCACCGGGAATATGGCCAGGCCCTGTTGAAGCTGGAGCGCTGGGAAGCGGCACAGTCTGAGTTCCGCCGCGCAGTTCAGCTTGATCCCACGGCGCCCGTAGCTTTGGCTCAGCTCAACCTGACCATGGCCGTACTTGGCCAGAACGAGCAGGCCATGTGGGACTCGTTTGCGGCGCTCACAGCCAAGCTGGCTGCCGACCCGCAGCTACATCCGGCGGTGCAGGCTGAATACCGCTCGGCGCTGCTGATCGTCGACACGCCGATCCTGCACTACCTGCTTGGCTTGATCCAACAGCTCGCCGACCAGCACGCTTCCGCAATGCTGTCATTCGAGCAGGCCATGAGCTTGCTGGTGATGGAGGAACGACCGCAGCTCTCGCCCATTCTGCTCCATCAGGCCATGGCCGACAGCTACATCGCCCAAGGCCAGGCGCAGGCAGCGATCGACCAGCTGCACACCGTTCAGCGCTTGTTTGTCGAGCAGCCGCTCCACATCGTCAGTATGCACGCCTTCGCCCGACCGTTGACCGAAAGCGAGCTGCAGCGCAAGCTGGCCAAGGTCTTGACCAGCACCGGCCAATGGCAGGCGGCGATCAAAGCGTTGAAGATTTGCCAGCAGTTCGATCCGGCCGAGCCGTCGGCGTATGGCCAGCTGGCTCAGATCTACGCCTCAATGGGTGACATGGCGACCGCGCTCAAAGAGTATGAGCAGCTGGCCACCGTTCTGGAAAGCCGGCAAAACCTGGACGGCGCGCTGGCTGCGCTCGACGCCGCCCTGCAGCTCGCTCCCGACGCGTTGCCGATCCGCTCGCGTATTGCCCAAATGCTGCTTCGCCGCGGCTTGCTGGATCGCGGGCTCAAGGAGCTGGAAGAAGTGGCTTCGCTGCTCCGGGCAGCCGGCCAGATCAAGGAAGCGGTGGTCGCGTTACAACAGGCGGCCGAGGTCCAGTGGATGCTCGGACAGCATGATCGGGTGTATCATCTGTACGACACGATTGTGGCGTTTGCCCCGGAAGACATTGACGCGCGGCAGCAGCTGGTCAATCTGCATATTTTAGGGGGACGGCGTGATGCGGCGATTGCCGAGCAGCGACGCATTGCCCGGATCTGCAACGACCAGAAGAATTATGCCGAGGCGATCGGCTGCTACCACCAGATTATTGCGCTCGACCCCGGTGACGCGGATGCCTACGAAAGCCTGGGCAGCCTCCTGATGCGCCAAAAAGAATACGACCAGGCCGTGCGGTTGTTCCGCCGGCTCCAGCGGCTGCGGCCAAACGACGAGCGGGTTGAAGCGCTCCAGACCGCTGCGGAGCGGATGTTAGCCATGAATGCCGCTCAGTCATAGCCCCAGGTGCCGCGGGAAACCGAGCGGAGTGCTGGTGCTGGCAGCGGCTGCCGGCGTCGCTCTGCCGTGATGCCGCTTTCAGCGTTTCATCAGCCACAAGCTACGGGATAGCCGCAGAGCTTTGCTATAATGCCAGCTAGTGCTGGCATTTCCTTTTTGCCCAGCCAAGAGTGTATGCTTGATCTAGCAGAGTTTTGGAATCGGCTGAATCCATTTGTTCATCCCGGCAACTGGATTGATATCATTGTCGTCGCGCTCCTGTTCTGGTGGCTGCTCGGCATTATTCGCGGCACGCGCGCGGTTCAGCTGCTGCGCGGCGTGACCGTGCTGCTGATCGCCGCATTCGCGCTTGGCTCGGTACTGCCTTTGCAAACCCTGAACTGGCTGCTCGGCAATGCGATCCGGCCAGCCTTGATCGTGGCGATTCCCGTGCTGTTTCAGCCCGAGCTGCGACGAGCACTCGAAACCCTGGGCCGCAGCAGCGAAGTTGTGACCCGCCGGCCCTTTGGGGTTAACCACAACGACATGGCGACCACAATCAATGTGTTGGTTCGGGCCGCCCAGCAGCTAGCCCAACAACAGACCGGCGCCTTGATGGTTATTGAGCGCAACACGGGCTTGCAGGAGTATGCCGACCGCGGCGTCATTCTGGATGCCCGCCTTTCGGTGCCACTGCTGTTGAATATCTTTTTTCTGAACTCACCGCTGCATGACCTGGCCGTGATTATTCGCGGCAGTCGCATTCTGGCCGCCAATGCCGTGCTCCCGTTGAGCGAAAATGTGGTTGGCACGCCCCGCTATGGCTCGCGGCATCGGGCAGCCCTCGGCGTTAGCGAGCAGTCGGACGCGATTGCGCTCGTGGTGTCGGAAGAGACCGGCACCATTTCGGTGGCAACCAACGGCCGCATGGTGCGACATCTCAGCGAAGCACGTCTGCGCAAGCTGCTGGCCGAGCTGCTGAATGTTTCGCTTGAGGAACTGGCATGAAACGTTTGCGTACGTCCGGACTGCAATTTTTGCTTGCGCTGATGCTATCCCTCGCGCTGTGGACCTTTGTATCGTTCACACAGAATCCTTCAACTGTCCGCGCGGTCAACGTGGAGGTTGACGTTGTCGGCCCGTCTACGGGCCTGGTGGTGGTCGATCCCGCGACGGGGATTCCGCTTGAGCCAAACCTGGAAGCCAACGTTCAGGTCACAGTTCCGCAATCGGATGTTGGGCTGGTCCAGCCCGGGAACTTTTCAGCAGCAGCCGATCTGGCTGGCCTTGGACCGGGTGAGCACACGGTTGCGATCGAGATCGATCCGCCGTCGGGCGTACGTGTAAGTCGCTTCGAGCCCAGCTCGCTGCAGGTAAAGCTGGTCCCCCAAGCATCGCGGACGTTTCCCGTCACCGTCGCAACCCGGAATCGGCCGGCATTCCTGTTTGACCTCAGGCCGATCAACGTCGCGCTGCAACAGGCCACGGTGACCGGCCCGGAGGAGCTGCTAGCCCGCGTGACGCACGTAATCGCGCCGATCGATGTTGCGGGCCGCTCGACGACGTTTACCGAAACGGTGCCATTGGAAGCAGTGGACAGCAATGACGCTTCCGTACCGGGCGTGACGATTACCCCGGCCAGCACGGCGGTGACGGTGCCCATCGAGCCGCGGGTAAACGTGCAGCGGGTGTCGGTGCTGCCGCGCATTATCGGGCAGCCGGCGCCGGGCTATACCAACGAGCGAGGCAACGAGCGCATCGACTGGAATCCCAAATATGTTGAACTCATTGCGCCATTTCCCGTCACCGGCACCTTGGAAACCGAGCCAATCGAATTGACGGGCCGGACCGAGTCGTTTACCCAAACGGTGACGCTCAAGGACCTCGATCCGAGCATCACGCTTTTGACGACAAATCTGATCACCGTCACGGTGCCGGTGGTACCGTTCCAAACGCCATCGCTGGGACCGGTCTTTGTGCCGGTAACGCCGATCAACGTTGGCCCGGAGCTCCAGGCCACGACGCAACCCCTCGGTTTCACCATTACAGCCCGGGGCACCGCCGACCAATTCAAGCAGTTGGAAAGCAATCCCGTGCAAGCGGTGGTCGATCTACGCGGCTATGGGCCGGGCACACACACCTTGCCCGCAACCGTGAAGCTGCCAGGCGGACTCCAGGTGGTTGGCGAGCTGCCACAGGTGACGGTCACGATCACGCCAACGGCGCCGCCGCCCACGCCCACGGCAGCACAAGGAGGTTAACGCACCTGATCATCAAGCGCTAGGCCTTCCCCACGCCGCACAGGCAACCGCCGGACACCACCTGTTAAACGTTGTATGGCAGTCTGGCTGAGCCATGTTTTGGCTGCGGGAAGGTGACGAGGTGAAGGTTCCTCGCAACAGCGAGTGCTAACGCCGCGCTGGGCATAGCCGCGAGCAGCGCGGGTCGGATCACGATGGATTTGCACTCCCTCGACGCGCCGACGAGCTGCTCAACAGCAGCGGGTATGTCCACTGCGGCGGAAAAGCGAAGATCAGCGGATGCCTTCAGGATGCGCTGCATATCCTCAAGCGCCTGCCAAATCCGCCGAGCGATTGGCGGCACAACCAGCGGGCGTGGCAGCAGAATAGGCAACAGGCAACAGGCAACAGGTAACAGGAGCACACTTCTGTACTTTTGCTCCCTGATGCCTGAAGCCTGTGACCTGAAACCTATTTTACGAGGCTATAGGCAACAGGTTTCAGGGGTCGGTACGCGCCGACACCTTTGATCATGTGTTGCTTCCTGTTGCCTGAAGCCTGTGACCTGAAACCTATTCTACGAGGTATGCATATGTGTGGCATTGTGGGATACATAGGCGCGCGTGACGCGACCGAGGTTGTCGTCAGCGGGCTGCAACGGCTGGAATATCGGGGCTACGATTCGGCAGGGATCGCCATCCTCAACCACGACGACTTCCAGGTGCGCCGCTCGGTGGGCAAGCTGAGCAACCTCCAGCAGCGGCTGCAGGAACAGCCGACGCACGGGCAGCAGGGAATTGGGCATACGCGCTGGGCCACGCATGGCGGCGTGACCGAAGCCAACGCCCATCCGCATCGCTCGGACAGCGGCGAAATCGTGGTGATCCAGAACGGCATCTTCGAAAATTACCTTGACCAAAAGCGCCGACTGATCGAGCAGGGCGTCGCCTTTCACTCCCAGACCGATACCGAAGTCATCGCGCATCTGATCGAGCGCGAAACCAAAGCTGCCGGCGATTTTCTGGCCGGCTTTCGGCGGGCGATGCAGCAGCTGCAGGGTGGTAACGCCGTTGTCGCCATGCACCGGCGGCAACCCGGGCTGATTCTGGCGGCACGCCTGGACAATGCCGGCGGAGTAGTGGTTGGGCTCGGCGACGGCGAGAATTTTGTGGCCTCCGACATTCCCGCTATTTTGGACTACACCCAACAGGTGCTGTTTTTGGAAGACGGCGAGCTCGCGATCATCACCGCAGACGGGGTGCAGGTCGAGCGACTCACGGGTGAGCCCGTGGCCAAAGCGCCCCAGCGCATCTCCTGGGATCCGGTTGCAGCCGCCAAGGGTGGCTACAAGCATTTCATGCAGAAAGAGATCTTCGAGCAGACCCGCTCGATCACGGACACGCTGCATGATCGGGTCGACCTGGAAAACGCGCAGGTGATGCTGGATGACCTCACCTTGACCGACCAGCAACTGCGCGACATCGACAAGATCTATATCGTTGCCTGCGGCACGGCGTGGCACGCCGCGCTTGTCGCCAAATTCCTGATCGAGTCGTTGGCGCGGGTCCGGGTCGAGGTGGATTACGGCTCGGAATTTCGCTACCGCGACCCGATCCTGGATCGCGGCACCCTGATGATCGCCATCACGCAGTCGGGCGAAACGGTCGATACCCTCGTACCGATGGAGCTGGCGCGCAAAGCGGGCGTGCCGTGCATCAGCTTGGTTAACGCGATTGGCTCGCAGGCGGCGCGGCTGAGCGATGGCGGCGTGATTTATCTGAACGCCGGCCCCGAGATTGCGGTTGCCTCCACCAAAGTGTTTACCTGCATGCTGATCGCGGCGGCATTGTTGGCGCTCAAGCTCGGCGCGCTGCATGGCCGCTTGGATCGCAACGCCATGCGCGAGCATCTGCAGGCATTGTTGGCGCTGCCGAACAAGCTGGGAACGCTGCTGCAGGAGACCGCGATCTACGAGAAGCTAGCCGAGCGCTACCGCCACACCAGCGATATGCTGTTCTTGGGCCGCGGCATCAACTATCCAATTGCGCTGGAAGGCGCGCTCAAGCTCAAGGAAATCTCGTATATTCACGCCGAGGGCTATCCCGCGGGCGAGATGAAGCACGGCCCGATCGCGCTGATCGACGAGCAAATGCCGGTGGTCTGCATTGCCGTCAAGGATGGCGTGTACGACAAAATGCTCTCGAATGTGGAGCAGGTCAAGACGCGCGGCGGCGAGGTGATTGCGATTGCGACCGAGGGCGACACCACGCTGCGCGACGCGGCGGACTTTGTGATCGAGGTACCCCAAACGCTGCCGCTTTTCGCGCCGGTGCTGACGGTGGTGCCGCTGCAGCTGTTAAGCTACTACTGCGCCCTGCGCCGCGGCGCCGACGTGGATCAGCCGCGTAACTTGGCCAAGAGCGTGACCGTGGAGTGATGCCGTTGGACAGAATGTGATGTAGCCTGCCTTGTTCTTCCCACCAACACACGACCCTGACTGGAATTCCAGTCAGGGTCGTGTGCGTTAGCTCACCGATAGCCACGTCGGGGCCGATCAGGAAGGAAAAACCACGCCGCTGCAACGGAGAGGGCGAGGATCGCGGCCGGCATCAAACACAGCGCGTGCACTACCAGCCGTTCGACCTCGATGATCGCAGCAATCGCCGGTAGCTTTGCCGCGTGCGCGAATGCGACCATGAGTGTCATAGCCACCTCCTATCCATCAATGTACCGGCGAGCCGCTGCGCAAACAGCCCATGCTTCGGTTCGCCTTGGCTTTTTGTGGTGGCTTTTTGTTTGAACGCCATAAACACAATATCAGCGTTGCGTTAACGCGCTAGGCACGGCCTCCAACAGCGCGGAACGCCCTCTAACACAATTCAAATCATTGTTTAACATTCGTCTTACATTCAACGTTTACGATGCACAGAGGGGCATTCGCTCATCCATACTAGCTGTACCGAGCATGCGGTAAGCATGGAAGCAGTGGTCGCCCGTGACCTTTTAGGCGACAACAAACTCATTTGGCTTGTGGAACCATACCCATCAACGAGGCTGGTGCATGACCATCGCAGCGGAAACCACCTTCGAGGCATATCTCCATGCTATTCGTGACCTGCCGCTGCTCGAACCAGCGCACGAGCAGCAGCTCTTTGAGCAGATTCGCGCCGGCCAGGAGGCTGGCGCACAGTTACAAAGCGACCTTCCACTGTCAGCTTCAGCCCGCGCCCACCTAGAGCAGCTGGTTGCCCGCGGCACGCAGGCGCGTGAAACGGTGATCGCGGCGCACCTGCGGCTTGTGATCCGCATCGCGCGCCAATACACCAGCCGCGGCGTCGCCCTGCTGGACTTGATCCAGGAAGGCAACCTGGGCCTGCTGCACGCCATCGACCACTTCGATCCCGCGGTAGGCGTTCGCTTTGCGACCTACGCCAGCTGGTGGGTGCGCCATGCCGTCGGCCGCGCCGTGGCGGAGCTTGGCCACCCTGTGCATCTGCCGGACGACGTGCGGGCCAAGCTGTATCGTCTGTATCGAGCACGCGTCAACCTCCAGCAACAGCTGGCGCGCGAACCACGCGCCGAGGAACTGGCCGCAGCAACTCACATTCCGGAGCGCGAGCTGCCTACACTTGTGCATTACCTGGAGCCGGTGCTTTCGCTCAACGCGCCCGTCGGCGCCGAGACCGACACCGAGCTGGCCGATCTGGTGCCGGACCCCGAGGCCGAGTCGGCGCTCTCCGCCCCCCTGCAGCAGGCATTAGCGGCAGAGCTAGAGCGGCTGTTACACACGTTACCGCCCGAGGAGCGTAACGTTCTGACCCTCCGTTTTGGGCTGCATAGCCACGAGCCACATACACGTCAAGACGTTGCAGGTCTGCTCGGCAGCACAACCGAGCGGGTGCGGCAGCTTGAAGCACGAGCGCTGCGCCGCTTGCGCGCTCCGGAATTGCTTGACCAATTACGCAGCTATGTGGATTATGCAAAAAATTAAACGTTTCTCCAATATTCTTCTAATGCATTGTTAACACCTGGTGGTCATATGGAAGGATGTAACGCCAACGTCGAAAGGAGGTGAACAGGAATGACAATGGCAACAAATAATGTGGATCCATTCAGCGCCGTGATGTCGCTGAAAGACGCCGTGAATCAGTTGCTCGAAGATAGCTTTGTGGCATCGTTTAGCAGCACCCAGCCGACCAGCATGTTCCCGGTTGATGTGTATGAGACCGCCGATGCCTTTGTGGTCAAGGCCTTCATGCCTGGCATTACGCCGGATCAAGTAAACATCGACATCGAGCGGAACATGGTCACGATCCATGGCGAGCCGCAGATCCCTGCGGCGAAAGGCTTCCGCACCATCTGGTCTGAGACCAAGTTTGGGCCTTTCACCCGCAGCTTCACCGTACCGCTGCCGGTGGAGGCCGACAAGGTTCAGGCCACGCTTGAACAGGGTGTGCTGACGCTGACGCTGCCCAAAGCTGAGTCGGTCAAGCCA
>JADDQF010000084.1 GCA_016781505.1 bacterium | reverse complement strand
CTCGCACTCAATGCCCTCTTCTTTCGCCAGCCTTTCCGCCACTTCCATGCACAGATGTACCGGCCGTGAATAGGTGACGATCGTCACGTCGTTGCCTGCACGCGCTACCCGCGACTCGCCAATCTTGACCTCGTAGTCTTCGTCGGGCACTTCGCCCTTGACGCCATACATCAAGGTGTGCTCGATAAAGATAACCGGGTCGGGGTCTTCCATGGACGCCTTGAAGAGCGCCTTCATGTCGGCCGGCGTGGCGGGCGCCACAACCTTGAGTCCCGGCACATAGGCAAACATCGGATCGAACGACTGGGAATGGGTCGCCGACAGGTTGCGCCAACCGTTCGTGGTGCGCAGCACCATGGGGCAGTTGATTTGGCCGCCGAACATATAGTGCACCTTGGCCGCGTGGTTGATGATCTGGTCAAATGCCAGCAGCGAAAAGTTGACCGACATGATCTCGCAGATCGGCCGCATGCCGACCATCGCCGCGCCGATGCCAATCCCGATGATGCCGGCCTCGGCGATCGGCGCGTCGCGGATCTTTTCGGTGCCGTATTCTTCCAGAAAGCCAGCCGTTACACCATAGGTGCTGCCGTAGTACCCGATGTCTTCGCCGATGATAAAGACTCGGTCGTCCTTGAGTTGTTCGCGGAGCGCCGAGCGGAGCGCCTCGCGGACCGTCATCACTGCCATAATTAATCCTTGCAATCAGCGTTCAGCGATCAGCCATCAGAACCCGGCGCACACTCCGGCATCACCCCACGACCTGATAGCTGACTGCTGCTGCCTACTAGCTACTAAAACTTTGGCTCAATCGGATTTGCGTACACGCCTTCGGTCAGCCACTTTTCGTCGGCTGGTGGGCTTTGATCGGCAAAATCGACCGACCCCTGCGCCTCAGCCTCAGCCTGGCGCTCGAGCTCCGCGGCCTGCTCTTCGGTCATCACGCCATCGTCGATCAGCCGCTTGCGGAAGACCTGATTCGGATCTTTCGCACGATACTGCTCGACCTCTTCTCTGGTGCGGTACTTTTGCGTATCCTGCGCCGAGTGGCCCCGGAAACGATAGGTGACGGCTTCCAACAACACCGGGCCCTTGCCTGAGCGCGCGTGCTCAACCGCGCGCACCGTCGCCTCGTACGTAGCTATCGGATCATTACCGTCCACCCGCTCTGAGGTGACATCGAACGCACAGGCTTTGCGGTAAATTTCCTGCACCGAGGTATGCACGGCAATCGGCGTACCCATGGCGAACAAGTTGTTCTCACAAACAAAAACTACCGGCAGCTTACCGAGCTGGGCGAAATTGAGAGCTTCGTAAAACTCGCCGCCGTTGGTCGAGCCGTCACCAAAAAAGACCATGATCACTTCAGGCCGCTTTTGCAGCTTAAGCCCCGTGCCAATGCCACAGGCCATCAACAGATGACTGCCAATAATGGCGTAGCCGCCCCAAAAGTTCTTGCTGACATCCACCAAGTGCATCGAGCCGCCCAGGCCGGCCGCGCAGCCGGTTGCTTTGCCGAAAAGCTCGGCCATCAGGGCGTTTGTGTCCAAGCCACGGGCAATGGCATGGCCATGGTCGCGGTAGTGCGTAATGATATGATCTTCCGGCTTGAGCGCGTTGATCGTCCCGACCGCCACTGCTTCCTGGCCCACATACAAGTGCAGGAAGCCGCCGATCTTGGCGCGGGTGTACATCTCCTGGCACTTTTCCTCAAAAATACGGATCAGCACCATCTGCCGGTACATCTCGATCAACTGCTCATTGCTGAGCCCGGCATACTGCTCGGTTGTGTCTGGCGTACTTGCCATGGCCGTTTCCTTTTTGCTTTGTTTTTGCCGCTTTGTCGCCATAGTTTAAAAAAAGATGAAGCAACGGGGATGAAGGATAAACTGCCCCAATCAACCCTTCACGCGCTTGGCTTCATCCTTCATCCTTTCGATAACTCGATTTCGAGCCGGAAACCACGGGCCTGTCGAACCTGTGCCGGCAGCGCCGCGCGCTTTACCAGATCCGCCACCTCGGCGGGCGTATAGGCTCGCAGCACAGAAAGCGGCCCATCGTGCCGTGACAGCGCCGAAACTGGCCCAGCTGCCAGCAAGCGCGCGCCCCAGTAGGCAGGATAGCTACGGCGCAGGTCGTTAACGATCACACCAATTCGTGCGACACGTGCTAGTTCACGCAGCAAGCGCACCGCTTCGTCCAGCGGGAAATGATGCAGGGCTTGGGAACAGGTGACGATATCAATACTTCGATCCGCAAAGGGCATCTGGAGCGCATCATGGCGCAGGAGCCGCACTGGTCTGCCACGCAATTCCTGCTGCGCCACCGCCAAAACATCTCTGCTCAGATCACTTGCCAGCAGCGCTACCGCCCGGTCTTGGCGCACACTCCAGTGATGGAGCGTAAGCGGCAAGTCGCCGCCGCCGGTGGCAACGTCCAAAATAGTTGCTCGATGCTCGCGCGGCAGGGCTGCTAGCCAGCCGCCTACTCGGCGCAGGACTGCCCGATTGCCACCTAACCAGCGGTTTGCTCGCGCCATGTCCCGCAGGTTTGACCGCAGCAGCCGGTGGTTTTCGATGCCCCCATCAACAAGTTCTGGCGCAGCCGATTGTTTCGGCACGAGCCTAAGCATCCATCATCCCCTATTTCCCGCGTTCCAGTCATCCATTATGCATCAAAACCACCTAACGCGCCAACAAACCTTGCCGCCTACGGGCACTGCCGCCCAATGGCTTAGCGCCGATGCTCGCGTGTCACGTCCGGATCGTCCCACTGCCGGACCGGTTGGGGTCATTGCTTTTGCTGGAGTTGCAGCGCAAGATAGCCCAGCGCTACAGCCAGCACCAATGCCAGCGGCAATCGCACTGCCTCTAAAGCCGTTGGCAATCCCGGCCGAGCTACAAACGAAACGCATAACAACCCGGCGAGCAAGCAAATAATCTGCATCAACGGCAAGCGCAACGACATACTCTGTGCTCCTTGGAACCCCGCTCTCAACATGTGGGGCTCGCTTGTAGCAAGACCTATGCTAGAATGCGCGCAATAAACAGCATTCGTGTGGGAACAGTATCGTGCCCGAAAAACAGTATCTTTCCTGGCAACAGATCGAAGCAATGGTTGCGGAGCTGGCGCAACCGTTACGGGGACAAGCGTTTGATGCTATGCTGGCCGTCACTCGCGGCGGTCTCGTACCAGCCGGCCTGATCGCCTACCACCTTGGCATCCGCAACATTCTGGTCGCGGCGGTCCAGTTTTATACCGGCGTTGGACGCCGGGCTGAGACGCCCACGTTTTTGCAATTTCCCGCCGATCCATTTTTGCATGGCAAATCCGTACTGGTTGTTGACGATATTTGGGATAGTGGCAAGACAATTTCGGCTGTCAAAGGGCGGGTGCTTGCCGCGGGTGGCAGGCCGATCATCGCCGTTCTGCATTACAAACCGGCGGCCTCCCTCTTCGTGGACACCCCCGATCATTATGTCGAATCAACCGATGCCTGGATTGTGTATCCATGGGAGCCGGCCAGCGAGAGCGAGGAGTGACACGTCGAGGCGGGCCGTATCATACGGGGAATCACAGCCACCAGCTACAGCTCTGCCAGGGCCGCCAACAGTTCTGCCTGCACATCATCGGTTAGCAGCCGGCAGCCCGCGCCAATGTCCCCTTGAACGGTGACGGACCGGCGAATCCTGGCCATCTGTACGTCCGCTGCCGGCTGGTCTAAGCCCAGCACCGCCGCAAGCTCAGCAGCCGACTCATGCTCGACCGCGGCCTGGAGCCGTTCGAGCTCCACGTTGTGCCGCCACGCCGCTTGTGCTAGCGCATCCCGAAGCTCGGCAGTTAGTTGCATCACGACTCTCCTTTTCCGGATTGATGGTTCAAGCTTTGCCACCGCACACCGTTGGCCCGCGCGCCTTTCCCCATCTATAATAAACACATGCAACTTCAAGCCTTTCCGCCGCTAATTGCCGTTGTCGGGCCAACCGCTGTCGGCAAAACTGCTTTGGCCATTGAGCTGGCCCGACAGCTTGCGGGCGAAATCGTTAACGCGGACTCACGCCAGATTTACCGCGAGATGGATATCGGCACTGCAAAGCCCACGCCGGAAGAGCAGCGGGCCGTGCCGCACCATTTGCTCGACATTGTGACGCCCGCTGCGCCGTTCTCGCTTGCGGTCTACAGCGAGCTAGCCATGGGCGCCGTTGACGCAATAACACAGCGTGGACACGTGCCGCTGCTGGTAGGCGGAACCGGGCAGTACGTTGCTGCGATCGTGGAAGGGTGGAGCATCCCGCGCGTCGCGCCGCAGCCGGAGGTACGGGCTCGCCTGGAAGCCGAAGCTGTACAGGTGGGCGCTGCCAGCCTGCATGCTCGGCTCAGGGAGCTTGACCCGCCCGCTGCGGCAAAGATTGAACCGAACAACACCCGCCGCATCATCCGCGCGCTCGAAGTGTACGAGATCACCGGCCGGCCCATCTCGGAGCAGCAAGCGAAGCAACCGCCGCCCTACAACATCACGACCCTGTGGCTAACGTTAAATCGCCAGAAGCTTTACCAACGGATTGATGCGCGGGTAGATGCCATGGTCGCGGCGGGACTCGTCGACGAGGTGCGGGGCTTGCTCGCGGGGGGGTATGGCTGGGAGCTGCCGGCGATGTCCAGCCTGGGCTACAAAGAATTCAGGCCGTACTTCGAAAACCGCGCATCGCTCGGGGAATGTATCGAACGCCTCAAGTTCAATACGCACGCCTTTGTGCGCAAACAAGATATGTGGTTTCGACGCTTACCCAACCGGGTTCAGCTGCCGGTTGATCAGCCCCAGCTGCTGGCACGCGCGCTGGCCGCATTGGAACCAAAAGGTCGTCGCGATGGTTAACCGTTGGGTACCTGCTCGCAGTGGATTACCGAACGGCTGGACCGTGGTCAATGCGCTCCAACGCCTGATACTCTGCCGCAATCTGGTACAGAAAGTTTTCTGCGTCTCGTGGCGTTTGAATCAGGATCGGATAGCCGAGCCGTTGCTGGAGACCTTCAACGAGCTGCTGGCCCAGCCGTTGCCGCGCTTCCACGCTAAGCTGCGGTTTTCGGCGCAGATATTCCTGCACAATATCGTAATCGTCGCGGCGGAGCACCTGCAAATTAGGGATCGTAATGCCAGTAGCCGTCGGCACGACCGGCGCTTCCGCCGCCACTGGCCGCGACAGCGAGTCGAGCGTAACCGCCTTCCGCTCACGTACGGCCATACAGCCAGCCGCCAGATCGCCCAGTCGTCGGGAGCGTTTGTCGATAAACATGACCATCACGCCCAGACCGTACAACACCGGCAGGAAATCGGCCAAACGGATCACGTTGCGCACGGCACTGCCGGCAAAGCCAAGGGGACGGCCGCCAACTCGTACCATGCGCAGGCCGATGATGCGTTTGCCCGGAGTTTGGCCATTCCAGATCGTTTCAAAGAAAATATGGTAGGCACACAATGACAGGTAGATGCCAAGCCCGAACAGGCCGAAGATCAGCGATTCGCTCAGGCCAAGGTCGAGGCTGCTGGCCACAATCGACACCCCGACGCACGAAAGCGATAGCACAACGGCGATGATCACATGATCGATCAAGGCCGCCAAAAAGCGCGAGCCAATGCCGGCTACGTCATAGGCCACATCAATGTGCTCAGGTGTTTCAACCGTGTATAAACGTTCGTCAAGCATATGCAGTCAACCCTTTGGTAACAAACACGGCTCCTCCTGGAGAGTGTGCCGATCGTACCATTGAAGAACCAAGCGCGCTACAGTATCCTAGTCCTACAGCGCAACACGCATTCACAGGGAACCAGCATGGTAGCAGAAGATTTTATCGCCGCCAAACGACCGAACTGGGAACGTTTGGAAGGATTGTTGGGCAAAACCCAATCGGCTCGCCTGCAAGCGCTTTCCGCCGAGGAGCTCTACGAGCTAGGCAAATTATACCGTCAGGCGACATCAGACCTCGCAGTAGCGCGGCGGGATTTCCCGCAACACCGCGTCACGGATTTTTTGAACGGCCTGGTTGGCAGGGCCCATGGCGCGATCTACCGCAATGAAGCGACCACATGGAGCCGCATCCGCGACTTCGTCCTCCTTACCTTTCCGCAGGTGTGGCGCGCTACGCTGCCCTTCACCATCGTCGCCTTTTTGTTTTTTACGCTTCCGGCGCTGGTGGCGTTTGCGATCTCGGCTACACCTGGCATGGAGACCGAAATGAGCCTATTGTTTCCGGGTGCCGAGTTTTTGGCCGAGCAGATCAAGAACAAAGAAGAATGGTGGCTCGAGATCAATAATGCGCGTGGTGGTAGCGCTGCCTTGATCGCCGGCAACAACATTCTGGTGACGCTCCAAGCCTTCGCCGGTGGAATGTTGTTTGGCCTCCTGTCTATGTATGCGATGATCTTCAATGGCCTGATGCTGGGCACTGTTGCCGGGCTTAGCGCTCAATATGGCTTCAGCGACCGACTGTGGGGCTTTATCGCCGCGCACGCCTCGATTGAGCTTAGTGTGATCTTTTTTGCGGGCGGCGCCGGCTTGCAGCTCGCCTGGGCAATGCTGCATCCCGGCTTGTTGTCGCGCGGGGCTGCGCTGCGCATGGCGGCGCAGCGGTCGATTGTGATTATGCTTGGATGTGTCCCGTTGCTCATGCTTGCGGGTACAATCGAAGCGTTTATTTCGCCATCGAATTTGCCGGTATGGGTTAAGCTGACCGTATCGTTTGGTACGGGGGTGGCGCTTTACAGCTATTTGTTTGGCGTTGGTCGCTTCCAGCCGGCACCGCAGCGCCAATGGTAATGGCTGCGCTGGCACAGCCGATGCTGTTAGCCCACCGCAATGCTTCCGACCTAGTTCCCGCGTTGTGGAGCTCGCAGCGCGTGCTACCGATCCGTTGCAGCGCGTCGTGCAAGGAGCGATACGCACACCCATGAAGTTGTTTTTTCTGCGGCATGGCATTGCCGAGGATGCCACTGGCGGGCAGCGTGATGCCGACCGCGCACTCACGCCCGCAGGCCGGGCTCAGCTTGCACAGATCGCACACGCCCTCCAGCGCCTCGGCGTTAAGCCACAGGTTGTGCTGACAAGTCCGCTGGTTCGTGCTGTGCAAAGTGCGGAAATCGTCGCGCCGGTGGTTGGCGTACCTGTGGAAGCGGTCGATGAGCTTAAACCCGGCTGCACCCTGGAGCACCTCCAGCGGCTACTCCGGCGCTACGGTCAACAACCAATCATGCTTGTCGGCCACGAGCCTGACTTTTCGGCGCTTGCCGCACACCTGATCAATGCGGAGGAACGAACCCTGAAACTCAAAAAGGCCGGGCTGATCCGCCTGGAAGTGGACGCGCGGCTTCACCCAGGACACGGTCGCTTGACGGCCCTCCTTACACCAAAAATGCTGCTGCTCATGGCAACAAACCCAACTCCTGAAGCACGGAAGGAACCAGAAGATGCTGACGATCACGGTGCGTAATCGGAAGGGCTATCAGCAAGAAATTATCGCCGGGGACCACGTTGTGTTTGCCGACGAGCCGATTGAGGCCGGCGGCGACGACACTGGGCCAAACCCATACGAGCTGTTGCTAGGAGCACTAGGGGCATGTACGTCCATCACCGTCCGTATGTACGCCGAGCGCAAAGGCTGGCCCTTGGAGGGGATCGAGGTTGAACTTTCGCATAATAAAGACTATCGGCAAGATTGTGAAAACAGCGTCGAGAAAAAGGTCCGGATCGATCGCATTACACGTATTGTGCGGCTTAGCGGCGAGCTCGACGACACACAGCGCCAACGACTGATGGAAATAGCTCGGCGCTGTCCCGTCCACCAAACACTTACGGACGGACAGGTGCAGGTCCTGGATCAGGAGGCTCGGCTCTAAACCAGCCTCGGGTCGGTTGGATAGCCCTGACAGCTACGGGTACAACTCCATTCCAACAAGCTGGTGCAAGGCAAACAGTGGCGACCGCACAGCACACGGCATTGCCAACAGCTCCGCCTGGTACCACCCCGACGAGGCGGAAGAGCGAACGGGTTGGTGTTTTGGTATACTATGGAACACGGCTTGATGTGCAGACTTGATCAAACCGTAGCCAGGTAGCGGCGAAGCCGTTTGTCGCGTCGCGGTGGCTACGATGCCTGATACGCAATACCGCTATGAAGCGCGCACCGCTGCGACAACGAGCGAATGAGCTGCTCAACACCCCGCTTGGCCGGTGGCTACGACGCGCGCCCGCGGAAGCGCCGACCATGCCGGACTATGCGCCTCACCTCTTTAAGCTTGCGTATATTGCCGTTGGCGATCCCGATAGCGCAGCTGTGCTCGCGGCTGATGTGATTGCTTTGCAGTCCAATGCACGCGTTGCCGACGAAGCAGCCGCCCTTCACCTCCTGGTAAAGCTTTTGCCCGAAGGCTGGCTTTCATGGCCAGGCGCGGCCGGGCCTGGCGAATGGCTGCGCCTCCGCTTGCGGCGCGAGGAGGCTGATCGGCTGCTTTCCGTGCTGGGCGAGTGGGACGTTCCCGCGCGGGTGGCGTTGGGATTGTGGCTATCAGCAGGCGTGCGGCGTGACGATCTGGATGGCTGGCTCGGCACACAGGGCATGGCCGACCGCGTGAGCGAATTCGTCGGGTATATCGGCGAAGGCTTAGATCTGATCCCGCCGTTAGGGGAGCGTCCTGCGTGCGCCGATGTTGCCGCCGATTTGTTGGACGCGCATGAGCCTCAAGTGGGGCGCATGGTGCGGCTCCATACCTTGGGGTGTGAGGCTTGCCGGAAACGAGTCGACGGATTGCAAGCAACCGTAGGGTTACTCCGGGTTGCCTTAAATACCTTTTTTCGCGCCCCAATGCCTCCCGATCTCGCCCGACTTGTGCTTCTCCGGCAGCGCCAAATGCGCCAACCGCCGGTCGCGGTATGGAAGCCGCTGGTGATTGCAGCTGTGCTGTTGCTCCTGTTTGTTGGTGTGGTGCGCAAGCCGGCAGCCACGGCCGCGCCCGCACCACCGCCAAGCAATGCAGCGCAGCTGTTGGATCGAGCGCTGAATCGCTTTGTGAATGGGGCGCAAAACCCGGGCGTCTTGCACGAACGAATGCGTATGTTTTCAAGCCAGGGGAACTTCGCCATCGAACGTTGGCATGATTACTCAGGCGCCCGGCGCTTCCGCGTCACTGTGCAACAGGATGACAACCCGCTGCCCTTGCTTGACGTGACCTCAGACGGTTATCAACAGATTGCTTATGAAGTTAATGCGGGTGAAAGTCAGACGCAGCGTGTGTTGGTCCGCAATCCTGACATGCAAAAGCTGATGCCGCTTGTACGCCAGCTGCCGACTGTCGGCAGTTTTGGTGCTGCGCTCGTACCCCAGCAGTACCTGGATCTCAATCTGCTGGCCTCAGCGCGTCGAGGCAAGCCCATGCTGCTGGGAACAACCCATTGGCAAGGCCGAACGGCTTACACGGTTGTGAGTACCAGTGATACGGGTGAGCGCCTGATTTTGACCTTGGATCAAGAAACGCTCAGCCTGGTGGAAGGTCGGATTGCGGCTACCGTGGGGAGTGGCGGCTCCGCTCGGAGTGTGTGGCAAGCCGAGGTGATCGAGGTGCTTGGACGGAGGGATGTCCCACCAACCGTGTTTCAGCTCCAAACGCAGCAGGTTGCGGCAGCCATGCCTAATCCGCGTCAGATTGCCAACACCGCTACGCCCACGATTGATCTTGCCGCAGCCATCCGATCGTCGATCGTCGCGGTGCCCGAGTCCTTGCCTGAGCAATCGATGCTGGCCTACATTCGAGACAGCAGCCTCGTCCGCACGTCGACCATGCAGTTTTACGAAGGCCAATGGAGCACGTTGGCCGTGGAAGCGCCCCGCTTTGCCGAGCCTTTGCGGCGGAGACCGTTAGAACAGAGCTTCGCGCACGGCAAGTACACCGAGGTTGAGCATAACGTGAACCAAACCACGATTCTGGTCTTTGCCATGGATCGTGCGCCCGAGCGGCGAATGCGGCTGTATCTGTGGCACGCGCTGCTGGATGATGCGGAACGCACTGCTCTCAGCCGCAGCATTCTTGATTCGTTGGTATTGGTCGATGCCCAGAATGTTGAACAGTTTCACCGCCGCTTCATGGACTTGACCGTGAGCGATGCTTCAGCTGAAGCCCAGCTCCTGGGCTCGCTGCCGGTTCGCACACGGAGTATTAACCCACGACGACGCTTTGGCCGACTCAAGGCGGACCAGGCGTTAGCGCGCTTTGAAGGTGTGCCAGTCGCAGACCACAGCTTGCTGCCTTGATTTCCTACCTGTTCGACCAGTCGACGCGTGAGCACGCGGTTACGGCCACAGTGAGATGTCCCAGGCTGCTCCTGTCACCTCAATGCGGCCTGTCGTAGCACGGATACCTCCTTAAGCGCAAACGAGGCGAGCATAAAGCTCGCCTCGCAGCACATGTAGCTCAAGCGCAGGCTACTTGACCTCGACGGTCGCGCCGGCATCTGCCAGCTTGGCCCGTGCCGCCTCGGCCTCTTCCTTGGAGACGCCTTCCTTGACCGGTTTGGGCGCGCCGTCGACCAGATCCTTGGCTTCCTTCAGGCCCAAGCTGGTCAGCTCACGAACCGCCTTGATGACGTTGATCTTGTTCGCGCCCGCTGCGGTCAGGATGACGTCGAACTCGTCCTTCTCAACTGCCGCAGCCGGCGCCGCACCGTCGCCACCACCAGCGGCAGGAGCCGCGCCCACCGCCATGACCGGCGCTGCAGCGCTCACGCCGAACGCATCTTCCATCGC
Source organism: bacterium (assembly GCA_016781505.1). Taxonomy (GTDB): domain Bacteria; phylum Chloroflexota; class Chloroflexia; order Chloroflexales; family Kallotenuaceae; genus LB3-1. The sequence continues at coordinate 3,664 of JADDQF010000084.1, read as the reverse complement.
CTTCGACAGCTCGGCCGCTTCAAGCAGCGTCAAGCCCTGGATCTGCTCCAAAATACCCTGTACTTTTTCGGATGGCATTGTCTTCCTCCATACATGTTGGTACATGCGTCTGGCGCATGTGGTTTGTTGTTATCGACGATACTGCTTAGCCCAACGACGAACAAATAATCCTTATGCGCAACACTCGCGTCAGCGCCGCTGGCTTACGCTTCTGTAGCCGCGCCGCCAGCGCTGCCCTGGCCTGCCGCGTGCTGGCCGAGGATATACGCGATGTTGCGCATCACGCCGTTCAGTGCGCCCACGATGCGGCTAGCCGGTGCGTTCACACCACCCATAATCCTGGCGATGCTCTGCTCGCGGCTCGGAGTGCTTGCAACGCGTTCAAGGTCGGTCGCCGCAATCCGCGCCGTGCCCATCATGCCGCCACGGAGTGGAATAGCCTTCTTGGCGTTGCGGAGGTAATCGTTGAGCGCCTTGGCCGTAGCGACAGGGTCGCCGTAGGCCAGCGTTAGGGCAACCGGGCCACCCAAAAATTCGTCAAGGCCCGTGATCCCCACCTCGTTCGCGGCGATCTTGGTCAGCGTGTTCTTGGTCACGATCACTTCGGCATCGGTCTTACGAATAGCATTGCGCAGTTCCGACATCTCGCTGACCGTCAGCCCGCGGTATTCGCCGATGAGTGTGAGCTGCGAGCGTGACAGCTTATCTTTGAGCTCATCAACGGCTGCAACATTCTGCTTATTTGGCACGCTTTCACCCCCTTACAATCAAAATGGTCTCGCATATCCTAGACAGCGAGACCACGAGCAAAGCAGGCCCTCGGGGCATACGATGCATTGTGTTTGCCTCGGCGGGTGGTTATGCAACCATTAAGCTCGATGAGCGCCTGCTGTCTAGGGCTATGCAGTTGTGGTTGGGAACGTAGGCCGCGTACGCTTTTAGCGACCTACGTCACCCCTGGACGTATGGTTGTTGCCGTTATGCAATGCTGACGGAGATTGTACCGAACCAAGGCCGATCTGGCAAATGGGTCGCGGGCATTACTCTTCGGCAGCGCTCATGCTTTGGGCCGCGCCAATATCGATCGGAATGCCAGGCCCCATCGTGTTGGTGAGCGTGATGCTCTTGATGTACACGCCCTTTGCGCCGCTTGGCTTGGCAGCCTTGACGGCATCCATCAACGCACCAAAGTTATCACGGATCTGGTTGGCGCTGAACGACACCTTGCCAATCGCGACATGCAGCAAGCCGGTCTTGTCGTTGCGGAACTCGACGCGCCCCCGCCGCAGCTCGCCAATCGCCCGCGCCATATCGCCTGGCTGCACAACCGTGCCGCTCTTGGGGTTCGGCATCAAGCCGCGTCGGCCGAGAATGCGGCCTAACCGACCGACCCTGCCCATCATATCCGGCGTCGCGATGGCCACATCGAAGTCTAAGAAGTCTTCCTTTTCGATGCGGCCGATCAGATCATCGGCGCCTACAATGTCGGCGCCCGCTTGCTCGGCGGCGCGCGCAGCCTCGCCCTGGGCAAAGACGGCTACCCGTACCTGCTTGCCGGTTCCGTGCGGCAACGACACTGTGGTCCGGATCTGCTGGTCGGCATGCCGCGGGTCGATGCCGAGCCGCAGGTGCGCTTCCACCGTCGCATCAAATTTCGTGTACGCCGTATCCTTGACGAGCTGAGCAGCTTCGTCGGGCTGATAGGTGCGGCTGCGGTCAACCTTGGCGACCGCCTCCATGTACTTCTTGCCGTGCTTCTGGGTCATGATTTGTCTCCTGTGGTGACACGAGCAAAGGTTCCCAAACCACTGCTCTCCCACTTATTACACTAAACAAACAGGTTGCGCCTCGGTCGCCCAGGAGGCGTGTCACGCGGCGCAACATCCAAAGTATACCAGGTTGTATCCGATCCGCAATGCGCGCCCGGCAGCAGCGCCGCGAACCCTTGCCTATTCATTAACCTGGATGCCCATCGAGCGTGCGGTGCCAGCAATAATTTTTTCGGCACCTGCCACATCGACGGCATTCAAATCGGCAAGCTTGGTTTCGGCGATCTCCCTGAGCTGCTCGCGGGTGATCGACCCAGCCGCACCCCGTCCGGCCGTACCCGAGCCCTTCTCGATCTTGGCCGCCTTGCGCAGCAAGTCTGCGGCGGGTGGGGTACGCGTCACAAATGTAAAGGAGCGATCCGAGAACACCGTGATCTCGACCGGAATAATCATTCCGACCTGCGACGACGTGCGCTCGTTATACTCTTTACAAAAGCCCATGATGTTGATACCGGTTGCGCCCAGCGCGGGACCGACTGGCGGTGCCGGATTTGCCTTGCCTGCGGGCAGCTGGAGCCGCACAACCGCGGTTACTTTCTTAGCCACACGTTCCTCCGCTAAAAAGCTTTATCCCAAAAGTGCAAACAACATTTCTGTCCACGCGTTATCACATGGGGAACGCCGTGGTGTGTTGCTGCTAATCAACCAGGCGCATGACCTGTAGAAAATCAAGCTCGACGGGCATGTCGCGTCCAAAAAACGAGACCGTCACGCGGACACGGCCTTTTTCTTGATCGATTGCATCCACCGTACCTTCAAAGTCGGTGAACGGCCCATCCGTGATTTTGACGGCTTGCCCGACCACATAGTTGACCCGAACCTTGGGCGCTTCCTCTTCCATTTGCTTGAGGATGGCCCGGACCTCGGCGTCTTCAAGTGGCTGTGGCCGTGTGCCGAGACCGACAAAGCCGGTAACCCCCGGCGTGTTGCGCACAACGTACCACGAATCGTCGGTCAATTTCATCTGGACCAGCACATAGCCCGGAAATACTTTTTTGTTGACTGTGCGTCGCTGGCCGTTTTTGATTTCGATCTCTTCTTCGGTTGGCACGACGACACGAAAAATCTGGTCCCGCATCTCCATCGAGTCGATCCGGTGTTCCAGATTCTGCTTAACTTTGTTTTCGTAGCCTGAATAGGTATGAATCACATACCAACGCGCTTCTTCGCCGCTCGTCGCGGTGGCACGCGGTGCATCATCTCGTTCGGCCATTAATCACGCCCTCCCTGTATGCCGCCGTCAGCCTTAGCCGATCAGCAAGCCGTAGAGCGAGTTTAAGACAAGATCGAGGAGCCCAAGTAACAGCCCCATCACCAAGGAAATCAGCACCACAACGCGTGTCAGCCGGATTGCTTCTTCACGTGTTGGCCACACAACCTTGCGCAACTCGCCCCGGGTTTCCCGAAACCAGCGTTGCAGCCCACCTTCTTGTTTTGTATCGTTGACCACGGCCACGGTTCACTCCTCGATCGCGGCGCTCCCGTCGTACGACGGGTACACCACCCGATTACTTACTTGGTCTCGCGATGCGCCCGATGAACGCGGCAGCGCGGACAATACTTTTGGAGCTCCAGCCGGCCCTGGTCGTTCTTGCGGTTTTTCTGCGATGTATAGTTACGCTCACGGCACTCGGTGCAGGCGAGCGTAATGGTGATGCGGTTGCCCTTTTTGGAGGCCATAGTATCCTCTGAAAATAATTATCAGCTATCAGCTATCAGCTATCAGCTTGAGCGACAAGACTTGCAAGCTAACGACTGATAGCTGACGGCTGACGGCTTAGCTACGCTTCGATCTTGGTGACGACGCCAGCGCCCACGGTACGTCCGCCTTCGCG
>JADDQF010000147.1:29256-43292 GCA_016781505.1 bacterium | reverse complement strand
AGCATCATCGCCAAGAGCACCACCAGAACCAGGAACCTCTTCATCATACTCCTGGCCTTTCTTTCTCAGGCCCGGACCGCCCGCACGAACTCAAACATCGCTTACTAACCATCGCTGGATGTGGGCTATGTAGCTTCGCTCCTCCACAAGCTCCTTGATCAGGCGGTTGTCGTAGCCCTCATCCAGGCAAAGGTGCTGGGCTGCTTCCTCGGCCGATTGGGGCTCTCCTCCGAGCTAGCCCCGGGTCAAAGCCAGCGCCTCCTGCCCGTTGAGCACATCCTGGGGCTTGCCAGGGGAGCGTAAGAGGTGAGCCTTTCCCTGCCACAGCAACACCTCCGCCGGGGTGGGGTGGCTCAAGAAGCCCAAGTTGCTGGCGCTGTACCCGTACGCCCCGCTGTAGAATACGCCGATCAGGTCCCCTGGCTTCGGCTCGGCCAGCGGGATGTTCGCGCCGAACATGTCGAGCGGAGTGCAGCAGGGACCCGCTACCGTCACTGCCTCCCCCGGCTCCCTCCCCATACAGCTCAGGTTGAGCAGCGGGTAGGACTTTCGGAACACCTGCCCCATGTTCCCCGTCGCCATGAGGTGGTGGTTCATCCCGCCATCGGTGGTGACGAAGGCCTTCCCTTTCATCTGCTTCACGTCCACCACCCGTGTCACATAGACTCCCGCATGGGCAACGAGGTAGCGCCCCAGCTCGAAGAAGAACCGGCAGCCTTCGAGGCGCGGGTCGGACCGGTAGGAAGCCAGGAGTTGCTGGAAACCCTCCCCGAACCGTTCCAGGTCGAACTCCCCCATCTTCTCGAAGTACGGCACCCCGAATCCGCCGCCGAAGTCAATCATTTCCAGCGGTCGCCCAGCCAGGTCCGCTGTCTTGAGGGCGATCTCGAAGATGTTGCTGCAGTGCTCGAGGAGCGGGTCCACGTCGAACACCTGGGTGGCGGTGTATATGTGGATCCCCCTCAAGATGAGGTGGTCCGGGTGGGCCAGCGTCCTCCGGACGGCTTCGCCCAGGTCGGCCTGGTCGATCCCGAACTGGCCCACCGTCCCCCCCATGCGCATGAGGGAGCCCATGAGTTGGGCGGCGGGGTTGATCCGGAGCCCAACCCCGATCCGGCGTCCCCTCTGCTCTGCCACGGCGGCCAGCCGGTCGATCTCGTTCAAGGACTCCACGTTGACCGCGAAGATACCCTCATCGACGGCCCGCCTGAGCTCATCGTCGGTCTTCGCGGGCCCGGCGAACACGATGTCTTCCGGGGCGAACCCCGCGGCCCGCACCACTACCAGCTCGCCGGACGAGGCTACCTCGGCACCGGTGAGCCGCTCCCCGGCAATCAGTTGGCATACAGCCAGGCTGGGGTTGGCCTTGACGGAGTACAAGACCTCCACCCCCTGACCTAGGCTCTCCCGGACCCGACGGACCCGCTCCACGATCATCTCCCCATGGTAGAGGTAGAAGGGCGTGCCGTACTCTTCGGCTATCCGGCTTATCGGTACCCCCGCGGGGGCGAACTCGCCGTCACGCTCCCCACCGAAGCGCCTGGCGAGGTCGTGCGCCTTATCTATCTGTGTAAGCAAGGCTAATCTCCTTACGGTCGATCTTGCCGGAGGCAGTCTTGGGCAGATCTTCCCAAACCAGTATCTCCTTCGGCACCATGTACGGCGGTGCGTTCTTCATGACGTACTCCGTGATAGACTCTACGGCGTCCTCCCCGCAGCCGTTCTTCAGCGACACCACCGCCACGACCCGGTGCCCCAGGTCTGGGTCGGGCACCCCGAAGGCGGATGCCTCCCGCACGAGGCCCGAACTTATAAGGACGTTCTCTATCTCCTCGGGGCTCATCCGGTAACCCTGCGACTTGATCATGGCGTCCTCGCGCCCGACGAAGTAGAGGAAACCCTCTTCGTCCCGCCGGACCAGGTCGCCGGAGTAGACTACTCTTTCTCCGTTGAGGAGCTGCGGGGGAGCCACCGGGTTCGGGCGGTACGCCTTGCGCGTTGCCTCCTCCTGGCCCCAGTAGCCCTGAGCGACCGTCGGGCCCCGGTGGACCAGTTCGCCGACCTCTCCGGGGGCGCACTCCCTGCCGTCCTTGATGACCAGGATCTCCGTGTTCGGGATCGGCTTGCCGATACACTCCGTACCGCGATCCAACTCTTCCGGCGGCAGGTAGGTCGAACGGAACGCCTCCGTAAGCCCATACATAAGGTAGATCTTCGTGCTCGTCAGGAGGCGCCTGAGATCGTCTAGGTTCGCCTGGGGGATACGACCGCCGCTGTTGGTGATGTAGCGCAAGTGAGTAAGCGGCTGCTCCTCGAGCGACCTCGCGTTCCGGAGCAGGAGCGCCCACAACGGCGGCACGCCGGCAAGACCTGTAGCCTCGTAGCGCCTGAGACCCTTCAAGAGATCGCCTGGGAGCTTGGAGTTCTGGATGATGAGGGTGGCCCCGACCCTGAGCGAGGTCATCAACTGGTTGAGACCGTAGTCGAAGCTGAACGGGAGCGCCGCGAGGATCCGGTCTTCCTTGGTGTTCTCGAGATACGTCGAGACGATCTGGGCGCCCACCACAAGGTTGCGCTGGCTGAAGGCCACGCCTTTGGGAAGGCCTGTCGAGCCGGACGTGTACAGGATCGTCCCCAGGTCTATCTCCTGCACCAGTCGCGGCGTCCGGCGACCACCGTCTCGCCGCAGTACCTCCGCCATGTTGAGCAGAGAGCCGACCACGCCCCCGTCGGGCGGTGCACTTCCCTTGTAGAACGCCGCCCTGACCGTGTCCGGTTCCAGAGACGCCAGCTTGTCGGAATCCCCGACCATCACGCGCACATCGCAATCTCTCAGGATGTAGTCGACCTGGTTCGGCTTCAGCAGCGGGTTGATGTTCACGAAGGCGGCGCCCGCCTGGGAGGCAGCCAGCATCGCCACCACCGCCTCCCAGGACTTCTCCATGTAGATGCCGACCCGGTCGCCCTTCTGGACGCCTTCGTCGAGCAATGCGGCGCACAGCGCATCGCTGCACCGCGCCAGCTCCTCGTAGGTGTGCCTGATGCCACCGTCGATGATCGCCACCTGTTGGGGGTCACGCTCTACGGCGTTGCGGAGCAGGTCTTGCACGGTGAATTCAGGATACATGTTTATGCCGTCTTCCCCGCCACCAGTTCGGCAATCGCCCGGATAGACCAGAAATGCTCCTCGCTCACCTCCTCGTCGTCAATACTGACCCCGAACCTGTTCTCCAGAAACAGGACCAGTTCCAGGACCTGCAGCGACGTAAGCAGGCCGGTCTCGATGAGCGGGTAGTCGTCGGGGACATCGCGGCCCCCCGTAACGTTCTTCCGAAGCCACTCGTGTATCGGGGCGCTCATGTTCTCGTTGTTAACAGCCATGCCTGATATCTCCTATCTAGTCCAGAAAGTTGCTTCCCCGTCGCCGGCGACGTATGACCAGTTGGCCGGATCTACGGCCACCTTATGCAGACCAGGATCCGCGAACTTGGCCAGCAGTGTGAGGCGCCTGCCCTTGCGGGAGAAGAAGCCCAAACGCCGCAGGTCACCCACCTGGGGCGAAGTGGGCGACGCGAGGAACCGGTACCTGATGATGTGCATCCCTACCTGCCTGAAGTACCGCACAATCCCCCTGAGAAGGGCTCGTGCCACGTCCTGGCGTCCTGGCAACGTCATGAGGTCGAGTATGCCAGAATCTATGCCTTTATCCGGGCCCGATGTGGCTACCCGGAGCACAGCGTAACCGAGAAGCTGCTCCCCGTCCCGCACGCCAAGGACCGTTACCGGCGCTGCGGGAGAGCCGGGTCCATAACGCCAGCGCAGGAACGTCGCGTCCTTCTCCGGCACGCAGGGGACGACCGCCGCGACGGCCTCGAACAGCCTGTCGAAGGACTCATCGAACTCCTCCAGTACCTGCACCTTCAAGTCGCCTCCAAAAGCGCCGGCGAGCGCTTCGTCGACCACCCAGAGCCCCACATTCAGCAGCCTTTTTACTGGGGCGGGGATAGGCGCCCGCGGACGCTGCATTGGCGGCACGAGCTGCGCCCGGATGTTCGCCGGTCCACCCTCGGATGGGCTTGGGTACCCGCGAGCGGGCGCAGTCCACTCTGGAAGGTGCAGGAGCTTCCTTACCGACGCGGGAACTGGGGGCATCGGGAGCCTCGATACGTCCAACAGCTTCGCCGCGTACTCTAGTTGCCCCACCACCGTGCCTCCCAACCGCGTCTCGATCTGAATCACCCCCGGCACCATGTCGCAGGCTACGTAGTTCTCGCAGGTGCGGAAGAACTTCCGCATCAATGTGAGGGCGTGAAAGCCGTACTCGGGGAGCGCCTGGTAGTCCGCGGGCGTGTGGGCGACGACCCGCTGCCCGTTGATCCGGTAGTACTGCGGCATCGCCGCCAGGTGGCCCACTACCCGATCATCGGCGACCAGGGCCCAGCGGTGCATCTCGCTCGCTAGTGGGTGACTCGCCATCCAACACCAAACCGAGTGGTGCCATTCGACATCGTAGGCATTCGGCCAATGGGGGTATACGAGGGTACGTAATTTGTCGACGCCCTCCTGAAGCTCCGGGCTATCGACCGGCTGGACTACTGCCTTCATCACCTAAGCCCCAATCTAGCCTTGAGGTACTCTCCCGTGCCACAGGTGTGGAAGATGTTCTGCTTCACATCCAAGCCAACACCCTTCCGCATGTAGAACGACATCTCCTTGATGATGCTCCCAATAAGGCCGGCAGCAACCGCTGGCCGGAATTGGAGTGGCATGCCCTACCTCCCTCAATTAGATTTGCGCTATCGTGTTGCACTTCGTGAGTATTCCCACTGCACGGGGACAACCTGCAACTCTGTGATGGGCCGGAAGTGATTTGCCGTGCCGTGTCCTACTATAACCAAAGTTGCCACCTAAGCAGGTGTCCACGAGAACATGCTAGAGTTGCAGTGACCAAACTCAACTCAAGGAGCCTGTCTCGTGGACGCCCAAATTGCAGCAGTGTATTGTAACCTAATTTGCAACCCTGCAAGGCAGTGAACGCTGTATGCAAGGAGGAACAGGACAATTTTGAGTTCAAATCCTGCGGCAGTTACCGCATAGATGGCTTTGGGGAAGCGCTGCATGAGCAAACTCCCAGTCGTCTCAATATATTTGCGTTCCAGTTGGTGGCGGTAGGTTTCCCACAGCGGGATCGCCCGCTTGGAATTCATTTTTGCGGAGTGGACGCAAGGTAATATTGACCTCACGCAGATCATCCTCGATCCAGTACACGTTGAACGCTTTGTCGCCAAGGATGGTCGAGCCGGCGGGAAGATCAAATTGATACCATTGCAGTGCGCACTAGCAATGTAGCCCCGATACTCCTCGCCATGATAGGCGGGACCGCTTGGTCCGGATGTTGTTGCAACTGGCAATGGGAAAACTATCGATGATGTAGAACGAGGTGGTGTTGATTGTTTTCCAGTGGTCGCCGAGGAACGCAAACAAGGTCAGGAAGAGATCCTTGACGCGATGTAAGCGGCGAATGCGTACTGTGCTGATACCTATGTCGAGACGACCTCAGCGATTACTGATGCTGTCGCCAAAGCGATTGATGCTGGCCTCGGACCTTTAGTGAATCGCTTCCTGGGAATAATTGTCGACGAGGAGATGCGTACAGGCAACGGTTTGGCATCCGCGAGACCGATAGGTCATACTGCCGCATCACGACCCATCAATTCCGCTTCTGGCTCAACGACCTCGCGGATAAGGGTGGGATGCCGGTCGATCTCCAGACGCGCTGGATGGGGCGGCGTCATCCGCAGGATACGAAGCATACCGACTGGCAACGCCGGAAGAGCGACTTAAGTGGGTCAAGGACGGTATGCGCGATAGTACAGTTGTAGGCCCGCTGGCAACTATGTATGCTGAATGGCCGGAATCGGATCGCGATGCGATGCTCGACGTGCAGGTACAGGCCATCCATATCAGGCCGATGCGCATTTGCTTGCACCATCTCGCCACGGACCCGTGTCCCTACCATCTCAACTGCGCGTGGCTGCTCCGATTTTGCCCGCCTTAAGGGCGATCAGCAAACACGGATTCACCTCGTAGAAATTCGGCGTAAGAACGAGGCAGCGCTGGCATCAGCTCATACGAATCCGGCGCTCGCCCCATCGTGGATCAAGCATTGTGAGGATACGATCGCGGGCGTGACAAAAATTCTGGCTATGGACGACGATCAGGACACTCCAAATGGCACCTACATGCGTCCTTTTGCGGACGGGCAGAGTCGTTTTGAACGGCTTGAGGACTGAATTTAAGGGGATGGTATGGCTCGCCGGAATAGGTGTCACGAGATAACCGACGCCGTGAAGGCATATATTGAGAATGCCGAAGAGAAGTCACCGGACGAATCACCCCTGGACGTTAAGCGCGTGGCGGCTGAGCTCCGGCTTAGCCGCACGACGCTGTACAACTACGGATTGGACAAATTAATTGCTGAAGGAGCAGAGCGGCAGCGGGCACGAGCAGATCAGGTTAAGGGCGGGGATAAACGTAGCGCAGAACGTGCTATGATTCAGCGGCTACGAGCTGAACTGGCTCAGGCAGTCGAGCAAAACAAGCAACTTATGGCACGCCTCTGCTTGGTCGAGGCGAACGCGGTCAACCTTAACATCGACCCTGAGCACCTTTATCGGGTGATTCCAAAACCAGACTGCACCACATCGTTCGCAGGTCGCGAGAACAAGCGCGACACACATCGTCGCTGATTATCCCACATCAACGCAGGATGCACGTTTTGTTCATCTTCATCCGTTATTGTTGGGCTTGAAGGACTGCCATGCGTTTGGACCATATCTATCATGGCGATTGTCGGAATGTCCTGCCTTCGCTCCCAGAACAGAGCGTTGATTTGATCTTCGCAGATCCGCCGTATCGACTCCAGCTGCGGGGCGAGCTGCGGCGGCCCAACCTCTCGAAAGTGGACGCGGTCGACGACGCGTGGGACCAGTTTAAAGATACTGCTGCCTACGATCGCTTTACCCATGACTGGCTGACTGCTTGCCGCCGAGTGCTCAAAGACACGGGCACGATCTGGGTCATCGGCTCGTACCACAATATCTACCGAGTTGGCAGCATCCTGCAAGACCTTGGCTACTGGTTCTTGAACGATGTGGTCTGGATCAAAACCAATCCCATGCCGCAGTTCCGGGGCGTGCGCTTCACCAATGCGCACGAGACGCTGCTGTGGTGCAAGAAGTCGAGCCGCCAAGCGAAATACACCTTCAACTACCACGCGCTCAAGCGTATGAACGACGATAAGCAGATGCGCAGCGATTGGGAGCTGCCGGTGTGCAAGGGCCACGAGCGGCTGCGCGCCAACGGTGAGAAGGTCCACGCGACCCAGAAGCCCGAGTCGCTGCTCTACCGCGTGCTGTTGGCCAGCTCCAACCCGGGCGACGTGGTGCTTGATCCATTCTTTGGCACGGGCACCACGGGCGCGGTCGCCAAGCGGCTGAACCGGCGCTTCGTCGGCATCGAGCAGGAGGCGGCGTATATCATGGCGGCGCAGGCACGGATCGATGCGGTGGAGCCAGCAGGACATGACGGCGAGGTGTATGGCGCGTTTGCCCCTAAACGGAGCGCGCCGCGCATGCGCTTCAGCGCGCTGCTGGAATGTGGCTTGTTGCTGCCCGGCCAGACACTGTTCTTCAATGGCCGGAGTGATCAGACGGCGATTGTGCTGGCGGATGGTTCGCTGCGTACTTCCGATGGCGTCACAGGATCGATCCACCGCATTGCCACGCTGCTGGCTGGTCAGCCGGGGTGTAATGGCTGGCAGCACTGGTTTTTCCAAAACGAGGTGGGCGAGCTGGTTGTCGTCGATACGCTGCGCGAGCAGATTCGCCAGGAAATTAACCACCATGCAGCAGCGATACCCGTGGACGCACACGAGCAAGCGTAAGTGGCAAAACCACTTGGAGCAGGCAGGATCACCGGATGGTCCCATAAGCCTGGGTGGTTGGGGCCTGCTACAGTCATGCTCGGCACGTTGTTGCTAGCACGCTCCTGCCTCATCTCCTGTGCTGGATGATCCAGCTTACTAAAGGGTATTGGTATGCATCAAGACTTGTCTTCCTCATCTGCACGGACCAGCAGCCCGGACCAGCGCACAACATTCGGCGGGCACGTTATGCAGAAGCTTGCCTGGGTCTACGTCGGGTTATTTGTGTTTGTAGCAGCGCTGGGCTACCTGCCTGGTCTCACCAACGATGCGGGGTACCTGCTGGGGTTGTTCAAGATTGACCCGATCGACGATATGCTGCATCCGACACAGTAGCTATGGCTAGGCTGTGCCAAATTGTCGGTCACCGGCATCGCCGAGGCCGGGTACGATGTACGCATGGTCGTTAAGGTGGTCGTCGATGGCGGCGAGGTGGATCGGCACGTCGGGATGCGCCTGTTGTAGGCGGCGCACTCCTTCGGGCGCGGCGATCAGCCCCAAAAACTTGATGCGCTGCGCGCCCCACTGTTTCAGCACATCGACCGCGGCCGTCGCCGATCCAGCCGTGGCGAGCATCGGATCGAGGATCAGGCATAGGTCGACGTCGGCTTCCTTGGGCAGCTTGTTGTAGTACGAGACCGGCTCCAGCGTCTTGGTGTCGCGGTACAGCCCGAGGTGCCATACCCGCACCGTTGGGATCATCTCCAGCACCGGGTCAACCATGCCCAGCCCCGCGCGCAAGATGGGCACTAAGCCAATCCGCTCGCCGATCTCTTTGCCCTGGTATGCCGCCAGCGGAGTTTGGACTTGTTTGTCGCTCAAGCGGAGGTCGGCCGTCGCCTCGTAGATCAGAAATTGTGTCAGCTCACGCACCAGCTCGCGGAACTTCTTTGGCTCCGTTTCGGTGCGGCGCAGCAAGGTTAGCTTATGCTGCACCAACGGATGATGTGATACAAATATCTGTTCCACGCCAGCGCTCCCTCCGCGTAGTTGCTCGTCGCTATCTTACACCTTTTTTGGCGCGCCTTTGCCGCGGCGTGGACGGGTGGGCCCTTCGTTGATTGGCCGCAGCAGACGAATGCTGAGCGCGATCAGGATGGTCGAAAGAACAGCGGCCTCGAGCGTGTACAGCAGCCATGGATGCGGTATCAGAAAGTTAACGCCATTGCCTGCCTCGAACGGCACAAATGGCACCAGCGGATTCTCGCCGGCCGGGAAGAAGAGCCGCGTCTCGCCTTGCTGCAGATACAGCTCGGACGCGCCCAGCGCGATAAACGGATGCAGGGATAACGCCGTGATCCACAGGTACACGAACGGCGCGCTTGAGGTCCACGCGGGGGGCGGAAAGTCGCGAAAAATAAGCACGCCCGCCACAAAGACCAAGAACGGTAGCCCAAGCAGTAGCCCAACACTCACCGCCTGCGTCACGATGGTTGCGGCCAAACTGCGCCGCATGATCACCGACCACAATATCCCGCTTGAGCCAAAGAGCACAACCGTGACTACCAGACCCACCAGCGCCAGGATGACCTCAAGCACAGTCACGCCGCCGAAGAAAAACGATACCGCCATAAACGGAATCACAGCCACAATCAGCAGCAGCGCATAGGCCAGCGCCGCCAGCAGCTTGCCGATGATGATTTTCCAGGGCGGCAGCAGTGTCGAGATCAGCAGGTCGTAGGTTTCGCGCTCCTTTTCCGATGTCAACGCGCTAGCCGCCTGGCCGGGCACCACGATCAGTACCTGAATCAGCGCTACCGTCACAATGCCTAGAAACAGGGTCTTGCCGATTGTCTGGCCCGCATTGAACTGGTCGAACTGGACCGTGCTGGCGACGGCGATATACAGCAGCGTTGTCGGTACGGCCAGCACCAGCAGAAAGATCGTCAAAATCACAAAGGCCCGTGCGCCGCGCATTCTGCCGCGCAGCTCTTTGACCAAAACCGGTTGCGAGTTGGACAGCCAGCTCATTGCGTTACTCCACGCGTCACTTGCATAAAAATGTCTTCAAGGTCGCTGACCTGGCCCGCGAAGTGAACGACCGGAACACCGGCCACCGTGAGCTGGTGGAGCATTCTGCTTAATCCGCCGTCATCGCCAACATAATCGACCAACACCGCCTGGCGCGGCACAATGCCGGGCAAAACCTCAACCTGTGTTTCGCTTACGATCTGCTCGTGGGCTGTTCCGGGCACCGTAGTGGGCGGCAGTGGCGCAGCCGCGATCAAGCGGACATCACGCACGCCCGGCAGGTGGCGCAGGAGCTCAACGGCCCGCTCCGCGTCGGCCAGCACATGAATTTCAATCGTGCGGTGCGGCTGAAGCGAGGCCAGGATTTGATTCACTTCACCTGTGACCAGCAGCTTGCCTGCCTCGATAATCCCGATGTGCGTACACATTTCGGCCAGCTCGGTCAAAATGTGGGACGAGATCATGATCGTTTTGCCGAGCGCGCGCAGCTCTTTGAGCAGCTCGCGCAGCTCGATGCGGGCGCGTGGGTCCAGGCCGGACGCCGGCTCGTCCAGAATCAGCAGCTGGGGATCGTGCGCCATCGTGCGCGCCAGCGACAGCCGCTGCTTCATGCCCCGGCTCAGGCCCATCACATACTCGTCGCGCTTGTTGCCCAGGTCGACCAGATCCAGCAGCTCGCCGATCTGCTGTCTGCGGCGGACTTCCGGCACCCCGTACGATGCGGCGAAAAAGTCCAGGTATTCCCAGGCCTTCATGTTGTCATACACGCCGAAAGTGTCGGGCATCCAGCCGACCAGCTTGCGAATCACTTTGGGCTCGCGGCTGACTTCATGGCCTGCCACCCAGGCCTCGCCATAGCTTGGCTTCAGCAGCGCGGTCACGATCCGCATCGTGGTTGTTTTGCCAGCGCCATTCGGGCCGATAAAGCCGTAGATCGCGCCCTCGGGAATTGACAGGTTGAGGTGGTCGAGCGCCGTCAGCGTTGCATACCGCTTGGTCAGGTCGCGGGTCTCAAGCATGGCTGCCATGTTAGCGCTCCTCCCGCACGGGCCACATGTAGAGCGTTTCGCCACGACTCTGCGCCGGCTGGCCATCAAGCGTTACGGCAGTCAGCGCTTGGGGCTGCCAGCCCAGGATAAACAGCTGCTCCAATGGGTTGATATGGAGGTCGGCCGCGGGGCCAGCTTGGTTCGTCGTGCTCGCCAATGGTGTTGCAGTCGGCAGAAGCCCCCCTTCCTCTGGCGCTGGCGCAACGTCGGGCGGCGGGAATTGATCATGGTTGAATTGGGCCGGCAGCAGCGCGATGTTAAGCTGGCTCAAGACCTCATTGCGTTGGAAAATGGCGGAGGAGGAGTTGTTGAGCACATCTTGGACAAAGCGGTCCATGACCACGTTGATGCTGCGTTCTTCGCCGGGCGCTAAGCTGTCGAGCAATTGTGCACGGGCATCGCCGCGCGCGATGATAATATCTTCGAGTGTCTGGTCGCTGCGGTTACGAACCGTAAGCTGCGTGCCGTCCGCATTAACGGTCGCTTCAAGCTGGGGCGCAGCTACCGCATGTTCCACGCTCAGGGCGCGCACCGCGCCAACATCGATCATCAGCTCGGGCACGCGCGTCGAGTCTTCGGCAAACAGCACATCTGGACTGTTCCCTTGCCGTTCCCAAACGGGTTGCAGGTCCGCAACCAGCGTATCCGGCGCTAGCCGTACATCATAGGCGTGCCGCGAGGGTGAGAAGAGTGCGAGATAGGAGATCGCCTGAGCCGCTGTGTGGTCGGGGCCGACCCGCACAACCGCAAGCTCGCTCAACACCGACGAACGACCGCGGCCGAGGGTGCCCCAGGCATACGCGCCACCGCTGAACAGCAACACCAGCAGCGGAATGGTAAGGTAGGCCCATTCGCGCCGGTCAAGGCGCCGCAGCAGCAGGTAATTCAAAGGGCCGATCGTGACAATGTATAGCAGCAAAAAGCCTAAAAAGCCCAGGATCGACGGCAAGCGCAGTGCTGGCAGCTCAAGTGCTTGGCGCAGGGCCGAAAAGCCTTGCTCACGCAGCTGGACCGAAACCGGCGATTGGTGGTTGAGCGTCAAAATGTGCGACCAAAACGTTGCCGGATCGCCAACACCGGCCAGGCTTTCAAGGCCGAACGCTGCCATGGTGACCGAGCCAGAGCCATGGTGTTGTCGGACGAGCAGCGGCTCCTGTGCGTCGCCGCGCAGCACGACCTCGGCCGTGGGCTGCGGCGCTAGCTGCACCACCGGAACCGTCGTCTCGGCAGCATTCCCCCGCGGCTGCCAATCCGCCCCCTGCAGTCCTTGCAAGGTGCTGGTGGCGCTTCCCTCCGCTGTTGCCGGCAAAATCTCGTTCAGTCCCGCGATCACGCGCTCATCTCCGCCCACCACCAACTGCCCACCATTGCTGATCCAACCGCTCAGCGCGGCTCGTTGCGCTTCCGACCATCTTTCGGGATCGGTCGCATGCACAAACAGCGCGTCAAAGGACTGCAGCAGCTCGCTGCGGTCCGGCAGCGTAGCGCTCGCAAGGCGGAGCAAGGTCGTGCCAAAGCCATTGTCGAGGTTGGGATGAAGATTGGCGAGCTCGGGCAGCACATTGCCTTCGTCGCTGACGACCCCAACGACCAGCCGCATATTGCCCAGCGCATTCATCTCGATCCGCTGGCTGCGCAGCACGGTTGCTCCATTCCGCAGCGTGACTTCGAGCCCGACGCTCCCGTCCTGCTCGCTCTCGCCCAAAACCGGCATCACGATCCGCTTGTTCGCGTTGTGTGGCAGATCCACGCTTTGGCTGTACGTGGCGGCGTTGTTGGTGCGGAAGCGCACCGCCAGGGTAGCGCCGGCGATGTCGGGACCGGCATTCGCGACCGTGATTTCAAGCGGAAACCAGGCGCCGGCTCGGAACGAGCCATCAAAGCCAGGCGTGATTTGCCAGGTTATGGCGTTGGTTTGCGCGCGGCTCTGGCTGGGTAACCAGGCCAGCAGCAGTGCTGCCAGCGCGAATATAGGCCATCTGCGAATGTATGTCATCTTGCCCTTTCAAAGCGCATAACAGTGGTGTAAACACGACGTGTGAAGGCGGGTTGGCTGGCGTTCAGTCCATTAATGCAAGTCCGTGAGGCCGAGCTTAGCCCGTTTGTAACCCCGCGGCGACTAGCTTTGGGCACGCTGGTCGGATACGTCGGCGGCCTGCCTCGCAACAACGTTTAGCACGTCATGAAGCGCCAAGGGGCGATCCAAGCGTACCATAAATAGTGGAGCGGCAGTAGTGGCGCCGACTGAAGCGTAGCTGAAGCGTGATTGATACACTAGCCCAGATTGCCCAAGGATGATCAGTGTCATCTGGCGTTGCCGATCCACCGCCAAGGATCAGACGTGCTAGGGCTGGGACCCGTTCCCGCCGTTGTTGGTCCGGTAATACATTTCAACAATGTTGAGGGTGTTGCTCCACTCGCGCTCACGCTGCTGCCATTGAAACCGCTCGCGATACTCGAACACAATGCGCTGGACCTGGTCGGGATTGGGCACATGGTCGAACATAAAGTTGCCGGAAGCACCCGCGGTTTCGATCAGCACATTGCCGTAGCCCAAGATGCGCGCGACGATGTTGGGACTGCTGGCGTTTACGTTCTGAATCACGCCCAGCGTGGCCTCACGCCGATCCTCATACAGTCCAAACGGCAGCCGCTGAACGTCAATAATCCGGCTTGGCTCCAAAATATAGATATCGTTGCGCCAGTTTTCATACTGCCAGTAAAAAAAGAAGAGCACCGCCACAAATAGGCCTGCCAACGTAAGCAGCGTCGCAGTCGGGCTGAGCACATCAAAGCGCGGGATCAAGATCAACAATGCAAGCCAGGCGATCAGCGCGACGACCGGAGCGATCAGATATTGCAGCAGCACCACCCAATGGCGGTGCCAAATAATCACGCCGCTCTGCAAGCTCGGACCGAGCGGCAGAAGTGCTTGCAGCGCGCTATTCACCGGCCGAATCTCATCTTCGGCTTGTACCCGCAACGGGGCAACCGGCGGCGCGTCGGGGTTGAGCCGGCGCTCCACGGTCGCC
>JADDQF010000147.1:28847-29134 GCA_016781505.1 bacterium | reverse complement strand
GCGTCGGGGTTGAGCCGGCGCTCCACGGTCGCCATCAGGCGCTTCTGCTCTTGGGAACGTTTCTCGCGTTGAACCTCGCCGAGCAGCTGGCGCTGAATCTCGGTAGGACGGTTTGCCCGGACGAACACAATCGGATCGGTGGGACCGGCCGCTTGAATCTCGACGCGGCCATACTTGAGCACATACTGGAAGATATTTTCAGTCCGGATATTCACGTTCTGGACGCGGTCAAGCGGAATGATTTCGTACATGTACGCCAGCCACAGGGTGGTGTCTTCGTGAACAAC
>JADDQF010000147.1:0-28825 GCA_016781505.1 bacterium | reverse complement strand
TGGTCGTTGCGCCAGTCAAACCAGATATAGACCACGATTGCCGCGGTCACCAGGACGGAGACCATCAGGAAAATATTGAGCGGATCAAAGAGCGGCGGCTGCCGGCCCAAAAAATCCGGTTCGCGCAGCAGCGCTCGGGCCATGAGTGCTGCGAGCGCAAGCAGCCCGACCACGACCGGCAGCAGCGCGCGCACAAACAGCGCGGTCCAATGCCGGTGCGCAACATAGATGAAGCGCTCGTCACCCTCGGGTTTGAGATTAACCCGCGCCATGGTCGCTCGCCGTCCCAGTGCTCGCACCCACCTCCGCTGTCCCCAGCTGCTGCTCGCGGGGAGCCTCGTGTACCCCGCGATAAGCGGGTGGCAGCAGTTCCGCTACCCGGGCCATTACGCGCTGGGCGATCATGTCGCGGTTGTTACGGGTGACTTCGCCCAGCTCGGCCAGCGTGAACGGTGGCCCAAAGGTCAGCTGCACCTTGCCCCGGTGGTACCACGGGAAGTGTTTGCTGAACAGGCGCTCGGTGCCGCTGATCGCCACGGGCAAGATCGGTACGCCTGTGCGCTGGGCCAGGTAAACAACGCCGGCGCGCGCCTCCTGCGCCTCGCCGCCTTTGGCCCGCGTACCTTCGGCAAAGATCGCCACAACCTCGCCCTGCTTCAGAAAAGCCTCGGCTTGCCGCAGGGCTTGCCGATCCGCGCGGCCACGATGCACTTTGATCGGCTGGCCTGGCGGCATCAGCACACTCAGTGGCCATTGCTCAAACGCCTCGGCCTTGGTCATAAAATGGAGGTGGCGTGGCACATAGCCCATCAAGCAGGGCGGATCGGCCAAGCTGATATGGTTGCTCACCAGCAGGCAGCCGCCTGTTTTGGGCACATGGTGGAGACCACGTACCTGCATATAGGCCACTGTGGGAGCGACCGCGCGTAGCAGATAATACCAGCCGCGATAGTACAAGTTCATAGTTTTTCGACTGCACAGTAAAGGCCGTCAGCCGCGCTACGGCATCCCCGTCCGGAAGCGGCGTACAGGGCTGCCGACTGTTTACATTTCGAGCTGGGCATAGAGGTATTCCAGGGTAAGCTCCGGCGCAACCGTTTCCGGCGACGTCATGGTGACGGTTGCGGCGATCTGGCCCAGCTGCACCGACTCGGCGAGGGGAATGTTGTTGGTGAGGCCATACATCACCGTTGCCGCCAATGCTTCGCCTGCGCCGGTCGGGTCGACGATTTCGATGGGCTGGAGCGGAATATGCCCGATCTCGTCCGCGGATGCATAAACCGCACTGCCATCGCTAAGCGTGATCAGCGCCACGCCAACACCCAGATCCACCAGCTTCTGCGCCGCGGTAATGGCGCTTGGCACGTCGCGAGCCGGCAGGCCCGACAACGCTTCCGCTTCCAGCTCGCTGGGCGTAACCATGAAGAAGCGGCCAACATGCTGTCGGAAGCGATCGGCCAGGCCAAAGGCCACCGGATCGAGCACCACCGGCACCTGGGCTGCCTCGCACAGCTCAAGGATCACGTCGGCCGTGCTGCGCGCCACGTTCGCGTCGATGACGACCATCTCGGCGCCTTGCAGTAGCTCGGCGTGCCCCCGAATATGCTCGGCTGTGATCGTGCGTCCAGCCGCGCTATCGTCCAACCCGGCCAACAAGCTGCCGTCGGGACTCAACAGTGCGATGTAGCTCGACGAGCGGTGCTCGCAGCTGGTGACCATATATTGGAGGTCAACCCCGGCCGCCTCGGTCTGCTGCAAGATCGCCCGCCCAAAATCGTCCGCGCAGACCGCGGCGATCAAGGCGACCGAGGTGCCGAGCCGGGCTAGATTCTCGGCAATGTTCCGCCCCACACCGCCGACGCTGATCTGGATCGCGGCTGCGTTGGAGGTGCCGGGGATAAAGTCACGTCGCAGCCGGCCTTTGATATCCAGCGACGCGCCCCCAATAACCACAATCGATGGCTGACTGCCCAAACAGTACGCTCCTTATGGCGAAGAAAGTACACACCGGATGCTGCGGTTGCGGGCTATGGCCGGTGCTGGTTAAGACGCCAACATTCTTTGTTCTGTTGCCCGTTCAGTGTCGTGGTTGGTTCGGGTTTAACGCCGTTGTTGGCCCCGTTACCGGCTGACCGGCAGTTTGGGCCACATCCCGGAAAAAGCCGCTCAGCTGCTGCTGATCCGACATTCGCTGCATGGCCGTAATCACGATGCGCTCGATCTCTTCCATGGTTAACGTCGTGCCGGCCTGCTGCAAGGTACGCACCATCTCGGCGACCATATGCGCCGTTGCTTCGGCTTGGGCCTGACCTACAAGCCGTACCTCCTGGGCTTTGAGCTCGGCTTTGCGCTGAGCATCCATGCGCTCGCGCTCGATAATCTTTTCACGATTGAGCATGCGGACCCGCTCGGGATCGATCATGACTTCCAGCAGGCGCAGATCCAGGATTTGCATGCCCCACCGCGCCACCGACGCTTGCAGCCGCTGCCGAATCAGCCGCGCGTGGGTCTCGCGCTCTTGGGCGACATCGGCTGGTCCGCCCACATTGGCGATAACCGTACGTACGGTTTGCTCAAGCTCCAGCAGCATCTGGCGGCGGATCAGCTCGGTCCAAAAGGCCACCTGCTCGTCCATATTTTTATCGTCGGGCTCGCCGCGCTCCTGGGCTAACGTTTCGTACGCTTGCTCTCGGTTGGGAAAGCAAAACACCACATCCCGTGGCTGCTCGACTTTGTAGCGTACCAGCGCCTTGACCTGGTCGATGTTAAACAATGATTTTGTGTTCAACTGCTGGAAGGTGGCTTCCAGGTCCAACTCATATGACGGCAGCGCAGCCATGCGGCGTTCCACAAATGGTCGTAACGGCCGGTGCAGCCCCTCGGTCCAGATAAGCGCCCGGTTTTCCGGGAGTTGATTCAGGACCAGGATTTGGCCGCGCTCGACAAAAATAGCCTGGCGGTACAAGATAGCAACCAGGCCAAGGAGCAGCAAAATCCACAGGCTGACAAAGCAATAGCCGCCATTACTGCCGGCCACAAGCTGCCCCCAAAAGGCAACGCCGACAAACGACAAGAAGAATGTAAGCCCGCCCAGCGTTTCCAGGCCCCGCGGCTGATTGGTGTAGGCCAGAAAAAAAGCCGCGGCTAACAGCAGAATGCCAAGACCGAGCACCTCCCGTGACTGGTTGGCCAGGTACACGGGCAGCAGAAAAAAGAGCAAAAGCAGCAGCAGTACGTTCGGCAGGACACGGCGCATACCAGCCCCTTACCGGTAAACAGGACGAACAATCAAAGGTATAGCTGTCGGCTGATACGGCAAGCAAGGAGGTGCCGTGCGCCTACGTTGCATTGCCGGTGCTCCGCCACTTGGCTCTCGGCTACACCCGCACCAATATTTTCAGCGCGCCCGGCACCGCCGCAAACGCAGCTTCCGCCTCCGTAAGTGGAAAGGATGCCGAGATCAGCGGCTCGGTCTCGACCAAGCCCCGCTCCAACAAGCGCAGCGCCGCGTCGAAAGGGCCGCAGCGGGAGCCGATAACCTGGATCTCATCCACCACCAGCGGAGCGAAATCAAGCGGGACCAGCCCATGAAATGTGCTTTTCAATACCAGTCGACCGCGTGGCCGCACCAAAGCTTGCGCCGTGGCAAAGCCGGCCGGGCTGCCGGTACAATCAACCGCAATATCCCACGCACGCTCGGCTAGGTCGCTTGCTTGGGTTGTCGCCGGGATGCGCTGGCGCGCAAGCAGCGGCCAGCGCTCGGGATGCCGCCCAACTAGCTGCAGCGTGCAGCCCGTCAAACGCAAGACCTGCGCCACCAGCAGTCCCAGCTTGCCATCACCAACGACCACGACGCGGTCGGTGGGCCGCACATGGATCTGGTCGACCAACTCCAGCGCGGCGGCCAGCGGCTCGGTAAAAACCGCCGCTTCGTCCGGGATCGTGTCCGGCACCGCGTGCAAGTTGGCGATCGGCAAAGTAAAGCCCTCGGCTAGTGCTCCCGGGCGTTGATTGATCCCCAGCGTTGTGCGGTGCGGACAGTGCGGATGGTCGCCACGCAGACAGGTTGGGCAGCACCGGCACGCAGCATTAATCTCACCCACAACCCGCTGCCCAATCCACTGCTCGTCTGCGCACGCTACCACCGTGCCCACAAACTCGTGGCCAAAGATGCCTTGCCCCCGTTGGGTAAAGCCGCTATAGCCGTGCATCAGTTGAATATCGGTGCCACAAATGCCTACAAGCCGTGGCCGAATCAGGGCCTCGTCCGCGGGCACCGCCGGGCTTTCTATCTCGCGTAGTTCCAACGCGCCATCAAACACCAATGCCTGCATCATCGTCCTAGCTGCTAAAGGTGTGTTTTACACCTGTCGCAGCGATTATACTAGAGATTGGAACACGCAGTCTATTGCGGAATGAGCGCCGCCTCAAGCGACTCGGGCGTATGCCCTGGTTAGCCTGCTACAGGTAGACAGAGCGGGGTATCAATGCGCTGTGGTACCATGCTGCTCTACGTGTGGTGGTGTAACTGATGCGGAATACTGGATTCAGCAAAGGATGTAGCACACGATGTACACGCTTACCAATGACGAACTCGAGATCAGTATTCTAGATCCCGTCGCTGATCAGACACGCTTTGGGCCGCGGTATTGTACCGGCGGCTACATCTTTCAGATCACAGATGTCCGCCATGGGCCGCTCCTCACGGGTCCCACCTATCCTGCAAGCTTTAACTGGTTTGATGGCCAGGGCATACCAGATGCGTTTAACCTGCATCCCTTACGCGAGCCCACCGAAGCCACGCCATTAGCTTTGATTATTGGCGTCGGCGTCTGTGATCTCCAGCAGAACCAGGTACAAGAGTTTTGTCGATGGGAGATCGCCCAGACACCAGCGCAAATCAGCATGCGTACGACACAGACCTTTCACGGGTTTGCACTTGCGTTGGAGCGGACGGTCAGCCTTTCCAGTCGAACGGTCCATTCTACAACCCGTGTGAAAAATACTGGTCGTTTGCCGCTTCCGATCTGCTGGTTCCCCCATCCATTTTTTCCACAGCCCGCTACGCCTGAATTGTGTCGCTTCAACGTGCCCGTGCATATGCCGGAGAATCCGGGCTATGCCGTCGGAGAGAATGGCTTTATTCGGCGGAAGGCGTCGCCAACACCGCACGGCGACTATCAGGCGCTCGACCATGCGGCCCAGACAGCGCTGGTCGTGCTCCAACGTCATCCCGCCCTCGGCTTGGTTGCGGCAACATGCAGCTATGTGCCAGGTTTGTTTCCAATTTGGGGCAACCAGTACACATTCTCGTGGGAGCCTTTTTTCGAGCGGACGCTAGCCGTTGGCCAGGAGACGACATGGGGGATGGCGTACGACTTCTAAGCGGAATGGGGAGCACGAGGCGAAGGTAGGACGGCGCGTTCGAAAGGTTGTGGCAGGCTCACAGGGGCTTTGCGGGAAGGAATCAGCGTATGCGCATCATTTTTATGGGCACGCCGTCGTTTGCGGCCATTCCCCTGCGAGCGTTGGTCGCCGCAGGCCATGAGCTTGTCGGCGTGATCACGCAGCCGGACCGCGCTGCGGGTCGATCCAAAGCACCCCAGGCTCCGCCGGTCAAGCTTGCGGCGCTGGAATTAGGCTTGCCGGTGCTGCAACCACCGACCTTGAAGGATGAGCAGGTTGTCGCGCAGCTGCGGGAGCTGCGCCCGGATGTGGGTGTGGTGGCCGCGTATGGCGAGATTTTACGCAAAAACGTGTTGGAGATCCCGCCGTTGGGCTACCTTAACGTGCATCCATCGTTGCTGCCGCTGTATCGTGGCCCAACTCCGGTCGCAGCGGCGATCCGTGCCGGCGATGAGCTAACCGGCGTTTCGATCATTCGGTTGGTGCGGGCTATGGATGCCGGCCCCCTTGTGGCGCAGGCCACGCTGCCCATGCCGCGGGATGCCCGCGCTGGTCCATTGACCGACGAGCTGTTTGCGATCGGGGCCCAGCTGCTGGTGGGCGCGCTGCCGCTCTACGCCCAGGGTGCGCTGCAGCCGCAGCCGCAGAACGACAGCCAAGCCACCTACTGCCAGCTGCTCACAAAAGAGGACGGCCGGATCGATTGGACGCTGCCCGCCTTGGTGATCGAGCGGCTCATTCGCGCGTACGATCCCTGGCCCGGGGCGTTCACCACATGGCAAGGGCTGCTGCTCAAAATCGGCAGCGTCCGGTTTGCTGCCGATTGGCGAGGGCCCGAGGAGCCCGGAACCGTATTAGCAGGTCCAGCGTTGTGCGTGGCCACCGGCAGCGGAGCGTTGGAGGTTGGCGAACTGCAGCCGGCCGGTAAGCGGATGATGGCGGCTGGGGAATGGCTGCGGGGTCAGCGCAACCTGCCGGGCCAGCGGTTGGGAACGTAGACCCAGTCCCTGTTGCAGTGCCTATGGCCGCCCCGGCATGACGCAGCGAACGCCCCCTCTAAGTTGTGCTCCGCTGCGTCATGCTGACGGCGTCTGGTTCATTAGTCGGCGTCGATAGTGACCGTGGACCTACGCGGTTTCTTTCAGCAGCTCACGGCTGATCACCAGCCGCTGGATTTCGCTGGTGCCCTCGTAAATTTCGGTAATTTTCGCGTCCCGAAAGAAGCGCTCAACCGGATATTCTTTGGAGTAGCCGTTGGAGCCAAAAATTTGCACAGCTTTGGTTGCCACCCACATCGCCGTCTCGGAAGCAAAAAGCTTGGCCATCGACGCGGCTTGAACATAATCCTCGCCGCGGTCTTTGCGGGCCGCCGCTTCCCAGGTCAGGAGCCGCGCCGCCTTGATGCGAGTAGCCATGTCGGCCAGCGTAAAGCCAACTGCCTGGAATTGCGCGATCGGCTGGCCAAATTGCTCCCGAACTTGCGCATAGTCGCGGGCCGCCTCGAACGCACCCTGGGCAATACCCACCGCCTGTGCCGCGATGCCAATACGCCCGGCATTCAGGATCGTCATGGCGATTTTGAAGCCCATGCCCTCGCCGCCGAGCACGCGATTGTGGTGGACACGATAGTTGTCATAGGCCATCTGCGCCGAGTGTGCCGACCGGATGCCCAGTTTGTCCTCATTCTTGACCACGCTCACCCCTGGTTGGTGCGTGTCGATAATGAAACAGGTAATGCCCTTGTAACCTTTACTGGGGTCGGTCATCGCCATCAGCAAGATCGTGTCGGCGTGCGGACCATTGGTGACCCAGTTTTTGACGCCGTTGATTACATAATAGTCGCCGTCGCGCGTGGCCGTGGTCTTTTGGGCTGCCGCATCCGAGCCCGCGCCGGGCTCGCTCAAGGAGAACGCGCCCAGTTTTTGGCCGGCCGCCAGTGGCGCCAGTATCTCCTGCTTCTGCTCCTGGGTGCCGAACTTTTGGAGGCCATAGCAGACCAACGAATTATTGACCGAGGCGATCACGCCGAGTGACGCGTCAACCCGCGACAACTCTTCGATCACGATGGCATACGAGATGTAGTCAAGCTCGGAGCCGCTGTAGGCTTCGCTGATGGCCACACCCATGAAGCCCAGTTCGCCCATCTGTTTGACCAGCTCGCCTGGCCAAATTCGGTTATGATCACGCTCGGCTACGCTCGGCTTGATCGCTTTTTCGGCAAAATCGCGGGCTGTTTTACGAATAAACTCTTGATCTTCAGTGAGCCGGAAATCCATCGCTATCCTCCATCACAGCGTTGTGAGTGCGCTCGCATCCGCCTCATTATAGCATTGGGCTTCCCCCGACCGCCGCGCCCATCCAGGCTATGAACAGGGTTGGTCTCACTCGTCAGTACTATAAGCTGACTGCTGAAAGCTGACTGCTGATTGCTGCTCAAATCCGGTATAATCGGACGGGTCATACAAACTGGTCCGTCAGTTATTAAAGCACATATAGATGGTTTATAGACATGCAAACGCGCCGCTGGCAAGATTTTAACTTTTACCTCCTAGTAACCGTGCTGGTGCTTACAGGCTTTGGCATTGCCATGGTCTACAGCACGACGATTGGCAATAATTACACAGGTCAAGTCTGGAGCCTGAGTAGTCAATTTGCGCGCCATATTATCTGGCTAGCCATTGGCGGCGCGGTGATGCTGTTTCTGACGCTCTTTGATTACCATAACTTCCAACTTCTCGCCGGGTGGAGCTATCTGTTGATGTTGGCGCTGTTGGGCTATACATTGGTCGCCGGCAAGGTCAGCATGGGCGCGCAGAGCTGGCTCGTTGGCGCGAGCGGGCAACCCTCCGAGCCGGCTAAGCTTTTGATGATCATTAATTTGGCCGCATGGTGGGCTAGTCGTGACGAACAAGGCTCCTCCTGGCTGACGCTCTGTGGCTCGTTAGTCATGGCCGCGATACCCCTCGGCCTAGTGTTGGCTCAGCCTGATCTGGGTACCGCAATGGTGATCGGCGTGGTTTGGCTCGTGATGGCCTGGAGTAGCAGCCTTACGTGGAAGCAGCTGGCAGTCCTCGCGTTGATTGCCCTACCGCTGCTCTACGTTGGCTGGAACGACGTGTTACAGCCCTATCAACGGGGCCGTCTGACCGCATTCATGATGGACGAGAGCCAGGTCGAGCAAGTGGCGGACGAGCAGGAGCGTGAGGCTGTCCAAGCCGTTTTCTATAACGTACGGGCATCCAAGGTAGCGGTGGGCAATGGCCGGATGTTTGGCCAAGGGCTGCTGAATGGTACGCAAAGCCAGCGCAAATTCTTGCCCGTCCAGTACACGGATTTTATCTTCGCGGTCACGGCGGAGGAGCTAGGCTTTGTCGGTGCCACCGGGATGCTCACGTTCTTGGCGCTGGTGCTGTGGCAAGCTGTCACTGTCGCTATGCGCGCCCGCGACCTGTTTGGCCGTTTGATTGCGGTTGGGATCTTTGGCATGCTGCTGATCCATACGTTGGAAAATGTGGGCATGAATATCGGGCTGATGCCGGTAACGGGCATTCCGCTGCCGTTTATCTCGTACGGTGGCTCGTTTACCGTCACGGTGCTGGCTGCGATGGGGCTGCTCCTAAGCATCGATATGCGGCGCCGCACCCTGGTCTTTTAGCAGCCGTCTCGCGCCAGTAGCACGCCTGCTGATCGCACAGCTTTGAGGCGAACAACACTGCTATGCTGCTGGCGCGATCTGTCTTATCCCCAGACAGGACTGTGGTGCGTGCCCCCCTGTTTATCTCACTTTTATAATGCCGCCACCTGATCTTGTTGCATCAGGCGGAACGATGCGCGGGCGGCTTGTTTTTTTTTGCTCTTGTTTTCCTTGCGGCCCGCCGTCCCAATGTTGTTGTGCAATCCCCCAGGGAGGGCGGTATGTCGTTGCTCAAAAAAGGTGGGACGACGAGGGGCATAACGCTTCCTCCGTCCAGCGTCACGCCCGCCACCGCCGCAGACGCTCCATCGCCGCCTGCGGCGCATATGGCCTCAATTCCCCGTCCAGCTGCGGGCGCAGGCACCGGCAGTATCCACAAACCCACAGCTCAGCTGCAAATGTTGCCAAGTGGTACGGTATTGCAAGGCCGCTACGCAATCGAAACGGTGCTGGGTGTGGGCGGTATGAGTATCGTCTACCGCGGCCGTGATCTGCGCTTTAAGGACGTCGTGCGAGCCTGCGCCGTTAAGGAAATGTTCCAAAGCGCGCCCGACTCACAAACGCGCTTGCTGACGCTCAAAAACTTCGAGCGTGAGGCTGGGCTGCTGGCGACGCTCAGTCACTCGGCTATTCCCAAGGTGTACGATTTTTTTGAAGAAAATGGCCGAATCTATGTGATTCTGGAGCTGATTGCCGGGCGCGATTTGGAAGCCACGCTGGACCAAGCCAAAGCGCCGATCGCTGAGCAGCGGGTGGGTAACTGGGCTTTCCAAATTTGTGACGTGCTGCAGTATCTCCATGGCCATACCCCTGAGCCGATCATCTTCCGCGACATGAAGCCGTCCAATGTGATTGTTGCACCAGAAGACCGCATTGTCCTGATCGATTTCGGTATTGCGCGCATCTTTGAACAGAATCAGCGCAAAGGCACGATGATCGGCACTGAAGGCTACGCGCCGCCGGAACAGTACCGTGGTATCGCCGATCCGCGCGGGGATGTGTATGCCCTTGGCGCAACCATGCATCACCTGTTGACCAATGTCGATCCGCGCACGGAAACGCCGTTTACCTTTCACGAGCGCCCAATTCGCCAGATCAATCCCCAGGTTTCCGCGGAGATGGAGGCGGTAGTGATGCAGGCGCTGGAGTACGATCCGGCGCTGCGGCCACAAAGCGCCGCCGAATTCAAAGCCCTGCTCCAAACGGTGCCGTGTCTCACCGGGCTAAGTGGCAGTGGTCCGGTCCATGTATCGGCGCCCGTGGTGTTGCCCCGCACGGGTAAGCAGGGCATGACCGAGCTCGTTTGGCGCTTTGCCTGTGAAGATGAGGTGCGCTCATCGCCGCATGTACGTGACAATATGCTGTATGTCGGCTCCTACGATACCAATCTGTACGCGCTTGACGCTGGCTCGGGCGAGTTCCGCTGGAAGCGCGCAACGCTTGGTGGTATCTCGTCATCGCCGACAACCTGGGGCGATCTGGTGCTGGTTGGATCGGAGGACGGCCAGTTGTATGCGCTGGATGCGCGCAAAGGTACGGCGAAGTGGACGTTTCGGACCGGCGGCGCGGTCCGCTCATCGCCCCGGATTGAAGATCGCATCGTGTATGTTGGATCGGATGACCAGCATCTGTATGCCATCGATGGGATTAACGGACGTCAGCTTTGGAAATACCGGACGTGGAATCCGGTGCGCTCATCGTGTGGTCTGGGCCAGGGCACGGTCGCGATTGGCTCGTCCGACGCCCATGTGTACAGCTTGGATGCTTTCAATGGCGGTTTGCGCTGGAAGCACCGCGCGCAGCAGGGCATTATTTCATCGCCCGCCGTTACTGATGGCCTGGTTATCGCCGGCTCGATGGACGGCAGCGTGTATGGCTTGGACGGCGAAGGCGGCTGGCCGGTGTGGCGCTTCAAGACCGGGCATTATGTGAATGCGTCTCCGGCGGTGGTTGGCACGCGCGTCTTTGTTGGCAGCGTGGATGGCAGCTTTTATGCGCTGGAAACCAAGACCGGCAAACTGCAATGGAAGTGGGAAAGCGGGACGCAAATCACGTCGTCGGCGCGTGTGGCCGAAGGTAAAGTGTATTTCGGCGGGGCGGATGGCGCGGTCTACTGCCTGGATGCCGCAAGCGGCAGTTTGATTTGGAAGCACCAGACCGAGGGTCCGGTTGTTTCATCGCCGGCGGTGGAGAACGGCATCGTGTACATCGGCTCGCTGGATCATCACGTCTACGCGTTGAAGGCATAACCCCAATGATCCGTAGCTGTTTTCCAGCAGGTGGATGTAACACTGCCCTTGTGACCGAGCAAAGGAGTCGATGATGGCGGCTTGGCGAGATGTGCTCGCGCGGTTCCACGGGGAGTCCGCAGATAAACTCATGGCAGGCGCGCTTGCCCTAGCCCCCGCCGTTGTCAAAGCTGAGCCACCCATCGGCGTTCAGAGCGGTACGGAGCAAGGCGTGCCCGTTGCAGCCACGGCTAGCCTGGCGCAAACGGCGGCCCTGGACGACACCACCCGTCCGTTGAGCCCCCTTGGCCCACAGTCGGCGGTTCTGCGCGGCGAGCGTGTGCTGGCGGCTGCGGCGCTGCGCGATATTGGCCGGGAGCGCCACGAAAATCAAGACCATTGTTTCGCCCAGGTTCTGTTCTGTCCGTCCGATCAGCGCAACCTGGCACTCGGTCTGTTTGTGGTTGCAGACGGCATGGGCGGCCACCATGATGGCGGCTATGCTTCCAAGCTGGCTTTGAGCACGGTGGTGCAAACGGTGCTGACGGAGCTCATTGCGCCGGTGTTGGGCGCCGACCGTCCAACGCCACAGCCGATTCTGCAAGCGGCGGTGCAGGCCGCGAACGCCGCGGTACACGAGGCTGGTCAGCAGGCTGGTAGTGATATGGGTACCACCTGTACTGCCGCGTTGGTGTACGGGTCAGAATTAATCGTCGCGCATGTCGGCGACTCGCGCGCGCTGTTGATTGGTGGCGGCGTCAAGCAGCTTACGACCGACCATACCGCCGTGGGTCGGCTGATCGCGATTGGCGCCCTGACGCCCGAAGAAGCGCACGACCACCCGCTCCGCAACCAGTTGTACCGCAGCATCGGCCAGCAAGCGAGCGTGGCAGTCGAGGTTACCACGACGCCGCTGCGTGATCAGACCCATCTGGTGCTGTGCTCGGATGGCCTGTGGGGGCTTGTGTCCGAAGCCAACATTGCGGACATTGTCACGGAGGCGCCAACGCCCCATATGGCGGCCCGTCACTTAATTGCCCAGGCGAATCTGGTGGGTGGCCACGACAACATCGCCGCGGTGGTGGTCACCCTGCCCACGACTGGCGAGGCTCGCTTATGAATGCGTCCATTACCCTGACTGTGAAACCAGCGCGGCCAGAGCTGCAGGTCTGCAACGAACCGCAATTGGTCTATCTTTTTGTGAGAGCGCAGACCCATGTTGCTGCACAGCGGGCAATCCCGCTAAACGTGTGCCTGGTGCTTGATCGTTCGTCGTCAATGCGCGGCGAGCGCTTGTTTTACCTCAAGGAGGCCGCGCGGCAGGTCGTTAGCCAAATGGATGACCGCAGCAGCTTCGGGTTGGTGGTCTTCAACGACCGTGCGGAAGTGATCATTCCGGCCCAGGCCATTTGTGAGCATGACACCATGCGGCAGACGATCAGCAGCTTGGAGGCCAGTGGCGGCACCGAGATGGCGCAAGGCTTGGCCGTCGGGCTGCAGGAGATTGAGCGGCCGAAGATCAGTGGCATTAGCCGTCTGATTCTGCTTACCGATGGTCGAACGTATGGTGACGAGCACGCGTGTATTGAGCTGGCGCGGCGGGCGCAGCGTCGGGGGATCGGCTTGACGGCGTTGGGCGTCGGGACCGATTGGAACGAGGATCTGCTGGAAACCATGACCGCCGATCCGAACAGCCGGACGCAATATATTGCGAGTCCCAGAGAGATCGTTTCGGTCTTTGAAGCTGAGCTTGCACGGCTCCAATCCACGATTGCCCAGAACGTGGAGTTAACGGTGACGACGCATCCAGAAGCACAAATCCGCTCAATGTATCGCGTGCAGCCGTTTATCGCGCCGCTGCACGTGCAGGAAGTCGGGAACGGTGGGTGGCGGGCACCAGTTGGAGAGTGGGCAGCGGGCGACGATCAAACGTTTATGCTCGAGTTGGTCGTGCCGCCGGTCACAGCCGGAACGCATCCAATCGCCCGTATTGACCTGCGCTACGACCTGATCAACAACCCTGGTAACCACAGTTTGGCGACGACCCGCCTGCAACTGCCGGCCGTGGCCCACGCGAGCTCTGCCGTCGATCATGCGGCGCGGCGAGCTTTGGAGCGGGTCTTTGCCTTCCGGCTGCAGCAACAGGCCTGGCAAGCGGTGACGGCAGGCAAGCTAGACGATGCCACCAAGCGCCTTCAGACGGCGGGCACCCATCTGTTCAATGCGGGTGAAGTTGCCCTGGCTGAGACCGTTCACGCCGAAGCAACGCGTCTGCTCCAAGGTAGCTCAACCAGCGCGGATGGCCGGAAGCGCATCAAATATGGTACACGCGGGTTGATAGCTAAGCTGGTCTGAGTGATGTCCACCACCCTCCAGCATACATAGCTGAGGAACAATATGCTGTGTCATAGTTGTCGTCATCAAAACATGCAAGGCGCTATTTTCTGCCTCAGCTGTGGCAGTAGTCTGCTGCCGCAGGATCGCAAGCGCGACACGACGGCCATGCTTGGCGCGCGCTCCGCGGCTCGTACATGTGCTGATAGCGCTCCGGATACAGCCTCTGCGCCGCCGCTGAGCGAGCGCCGTATTCGGGCAACGGTGCTCAAAAACGGCCGGCACATCAGCTTGCCGTTAGCGGTCCCGGTGCTGATTGGCCGTCAGGATAGTGCGCGTGGTTTCTTTCCGGACCTGGATCTGAACAATGACGGTGGCTACGATAACGGTGTGAGCCGGCGCCATGCCCGCATTTCGGTTAATGGCAATGCCGCGTATATTGAAGATTTGGAAAGCGCGAACGGAACATTTATCAATGATCAGCGTATCCAACCGCATACGCCGCAGCGGCTCAAGGCATCCGACGAGCTGCGCCTGGGTTCGCTGGTCTTGCGGATTGAACAAATTTAGTGACCACTGGTTAGGACAGGAGCGAGCAGGGACACGTCTAACCGGCCCTGCAACGTGTAACAAGGCAGATTGAGGAGCATATGGCACGCACAGTTATCATTCATATCGTCGGCGAAGATCCCGTGCTGGGCGAGATGGAGCACGAGCCGCAGCCGTCCGATACCTTTATTCAGGTGAGCAATCTCCGCAAGCGGGACGGTAAGGATGTCCACTACCTGTCGCCGGGGGTGCAAACCGTTGCCTTTCCTTGGACGCGCATTACCTTTTTGGAGTTTATGGTAGACGAGGAAGAGCGCGGCAAGGTGATCGACTTTTTTCGGCTGGACTAGACCGGCCAATGGTGCCGGGCCTGATCTGGTTGTGAGCCGGCCCCACTTGAGGGCAGCAGGGTGGAAGTTCCAGCAGAGGCTTTAAACGGCAAAGACCTCTGCTGTTTGCTTAACCTAAGCGCGCGGAGCGATCACCTTAACGACGCTCCCATACCGTCCGCCCGCCCACGATGGTCTGCTCAACTTCCATCTGCCACAGATCGTCGGGGCTGGCCGTGAAGGGATCCGCTCCCAGCACAACCGCGTCGGCAAGCATGCCCGGCGCTAAACAGCCCTTGAGCTTGACCTCGTCGGAAGCGATGGCCGGACCAACCACATAGGCCCACAGCGCTTCCTGTAAGCTGAGCGCCAGCTCGTGATGCCAGCCGCCGGGGGGCAGCCCATCCTGCCGCTTGCGCGTCACTGCGGCATGAATCCCCGCCCACGGATCGGGCGTTTCAACGGGTGCGTCAGAGCCAAATGCTAAAACCGCGCCGGCCTGCTGCAGCGGCTGCCACGCATATGCCCAGCGGACGCGCTCGCCACCCAGCAGCTCTTCCGCAATCTCCATGTCCGAGGTGGCATGGATCGGCTGCATCGAGGCAATCACGTCAAGCGCGGCGAAGCGGGGCACGTCGGCCGGATCGAGGTGCTGGGCGTGCTCGATCCGGTTTGGCAGCGCGGGGAGCACAACGCCTTCGTCGGGTGGGGTGCGGCGCTGCGCTTCGATGGCGTCGAGCACCGTCCGATTGGCGCGGTCCCCGATGGCATGAATGGTGACGGCAATCCCATGCGTGTTGGCTTTGCCCACTGCAGCGTACAGCTCATCCTCGGGAATTGTCGGCAGGCCATGGTTGGTGGTGCTGCCCGCAAACGGCGCCAGCATATGGCAGGTACACGAGCCCAACGAGCCGTCGCCAAAGATCTTGACGCCGCCGATCCGCAGCAGATCGTCGCCAAAGCCCGACCGCACGCCGAGGGCAATGTAGTCGTCCAGCTGGCGGTAGGGCAGATGGAACAGGCAGCGCGCATTGAGCTCGCCCGCTGCTTTCAAGATTTGCAGCGTTGCCAGCGTGTCGGGGCCTTCCGGAATATGCAAGCTGGTGAGCCCACGCGCATTGCAAACGCGGATGATGTCCCGGAGCGCCTGTTGATTTTCCTGTGTTGAGGGTGGCGGCACGATCCGCCACGCCAGATCGTTGGCGTTTTCGAGCAGAATGCCCGTAGGCTGGCCACGCTCGTCGCGCTGAATCAGCCCGCCGTCCGGATCAGCCGTGTCTGCAGCGATGCCCGCCAGCTCTAAGGCCCGTGAATTCAGCCAGACCGAGTGGCCATCTTTGCGCGACAAGATGGCGGGATGCCCAAAGGTGACGCGGTCCAGCTCGGCGGCGGTTGGCCAGCGATAGCCCCACAGCGAGTGGTTCCAGCCGTGGCCGCGCACCCACGCGCCCTCGGGTAATTGCACCGCTCGCTGCCGAATGCGCTCCAGTGCCTCGTCGAGCGACCGGACTCCGTCTAAATCCACATTTTGGCGTCCCAGTCCACTCCATAGCAGGTGGATATGGGCATCCGTGAGGCCAGGGATAAGGACGCGCCCAGCCAGCGAAATGTCTTCGTAGCCTGGGTGCAGCTCTTCGCGCACGTCAGCGGCGCTGCCGACCGCAGCAACCTTTTTGTCGCGGATAACCAGCGCTTCAGCCAACGGCTGTTGGGGATTGAGCGTGTGGATTGGTCCACCATGAATCAAAATGTCAGGCATAAACTCACCAAGGCGAATAATGGGCCAGCTGCGCTTACTGCACTGCTGCCAGCTGTCGGGCGTTGCAAATTGCCGCGGCAACCGCCGCGGCAACCCGGGCGTTGTTGTGGAGCAGGGCAATATTGGCGACGAGACTGCGTCCGCCGGTTTGATCTTTGATTGTGCCCAGCAGAAACGGCGTCACCTGCGCGCCTTGAATGCCCGTGCGGGCAGCAGCTGCCAGCGCATCCTCAATGGCCGTCTCGATCTCGGCGGATGGGATAGCCGTTTCGACCGGCGGTGGCACCACCAGCAGCATGCCGCTGCCACCGCCAAACGCTTGATGCGCCCGCCACAGCGCGGCTGCTTCCGTTGGCGAGTCGACCCGGGTGGTCAGGTGTAGGCCGCTGGTGGTGGAGTAGAACGCCGGCAGCTCGTCGGTGCCGTAGCCTACCACGGGCACGCCCAGCGTTTCCAATACCTCCAGTGTGGCGGGCAGGTCAAGGATGGACTTCGCGCCCGCGCACACGACCAGCACTGGCGTGCGGCCAAGCTCGGTCAGATCACCGGAAACATCCCAGCTTTCACGCGCGCCGCGATGCACGCCGCCAATGCCACCGGTGGCAAAGACCTCGATGCCGGCGGCGTGGGCTAGGGCCATGGTAGCGGCAACCGTTGTCGCGCCGTCACGCCCGGTGGCGATGGCGTAGGCCAGGTCGCGCCGCGACAGCTTCAGCACGTCGGCCTGGCTGGCAAAGCGCGCGATGGCAGCCGCTTGGAGGCCAACGACCGGCACACCCCCGACGACCCCGAGGGTAGCCGGCTGCGCTCCCGCTTCCCGCACGGCCGCCTCAAGGCTGTGCGCGACCTCGCGGTTTTGGGGCTGGGGCAGGCCATGCGCGATCACCGTGGATTCGAGCGCCACCACTGGCCGACCCTCTTTGAGGGCGGATTGAACATGTGAATCGATCTGTAGCTGCATACGTGTATGGTCTCCCGGCGCAAGTGTACTCGGGCCGCGTTTGTGGTGCAACTGCTTGACAAGCGCCCAGCGCACCGCTATGATTCTCTTAACAACGGCGATGGAGATCAGTACGCGGGATGCTAGCACGCAGCGAGCCGCCGAGAGTGCAAGGGCGGCTGCCGGGCCCGGCCGAATCCCCTCCTGAGTTGCGGACGTAACAGCGCCCATGGCTGCCGATCGGCGGCCCGTGTGTTGCAAGTCCAGTCCGGCTCGCCCCCGTTAGCGGGCGCTTCAAGGTTGTTCGGCGCGCTGCCGGGCGACGAATGAAGGTGGCACCACGAATGGCTCAGCCCTTCGTCCTTCGCGGACGAGGGGTTTTTTAATGTGTGTTCGCGGAGTTTTTATGATCGACACGCAGCTGGCACGACACCGAGTTGCCGAGACCAACGTCGCCCGGCCGGTGGTCTCGGTTGTCGCGCCTGTGTACAACGAAGCGCCCACGTTGCCGCTCTTTTGTGAGCGTGTGATCGCGGCGCTGGAGCCGTTGGGCGAGCCCTTTGAGCTTGTGCTGGTCAACGACGGCAGCCGCGATGGCTCGCTTGACGTGATGGTCGAGCTGCACGAGCGCGATCCGCGGATCAAGGTGGTCAACTTTTCCCGCAACTTCGGCCATCAGGTCGCGATCACGGCCGGCATCGACTACGCACGCGGCGACGCGGTCGCGGTGATCGACTCTGATCTGCAAGACCCGCCCGAGGTTATTCCTGAGCTACTCGCCAAATGGCGTGAGGGCTACGGCATTGTGTTTGCGCAGCGGGCCGAGCGCGAGGGCGAGACGTGGTTCAAAAAGGCGACGGCCGCCTTTTTTTACCGGCTGATTCGGCGCATCACCAATGTCAACATTCCGGTCGATACCGGCGATTTCCGGCTGATGGACCGCAAAGTTGTCGATACGCTGAAGCGCATGCGCGAGCATCATCGCTTTATGCGCGGCTTGTCGGTCTGGGTGGGCTTTAAGCAGACCGGCGTTGAGTACCGGCGAGCACCCCGCCATGCCGGCGAGACCAAGTATCCGCTGAGCAAAATGATTCGCTTTGCCCTGGACGGCATCACCAGCTTCTCGTATTTGCCGCTGCAGCTCGCCACATATTTCGGCTTTTTGATCGCCGCCATCAGCATGCTCGCCCTGCTCGCCGTGATTGTGCTGCGGTTGTCGAACGGCTTCGGCCTGGCCGATGCCCAAGGCGCGTTTTATGGCCAGGCGTCAACGCTCGTCAGCGTGTTGTTTCTTGGCGGTATCCAGCTCATCTTTCTGGGCATCATGGGCGAGTATCTGGGCCGAATCTATGATGAGGTCAAGCGGCGGCCATTGTATATTGTGTCGGATGTGCTGGGTCTGGATGAGCAGCCCGAGCGAACCACATGAAACAACGGTTGGAAACGAGCCTGCATCTCCTGTTTCCGGTTGTGGTGGCGCTGCGCGGCGTGTATCGGCGGCTCGTCCGCCCAATAACGGTTGGGGTGCGGGCGCTGGTGGTCAACGCGGACCAGGTGCTGCTGGTGCGTACGCATGGCAGCCAGGAATGGGTGCTGCCCGGCGGCGCTGCCAAGCGCGGTGAGTCGTTGCGGGCGGCTGCAGAGCGGGAGGCGCGCGAGGAAACGGGCTGTGTCGTGGAAGCTGAACGGCTGCTGGGCGTGTATCTCAGCGTGCATGAAGGCATGACCAACCATGTGGCGGTCTTTGTTTGCCGGGCACTTAGCCCGCCATCCGCACGGCTCAATCTGGAAATAGCGGAGGCACGCTATTGGCCGCTCAGCGCGCTGCCCTCGCGGATCACGCCGAGCTTGCCGATACGTCTTGCCGAACACGCGGCGGGCGCGCAAGGACTGGACGGGCCGTGGTGACTGCCGGATGAACAACAAACACAGAACAGGAAATTACAGCTGACAGCTGATTGCTGACGGCTTGCTCCTGCAGCCTGTAACCTGAAGCCTGAAACCTATATGCCATACACACCTATTCTGGCGACGCTTGGCTATATCCTGTCTCCCGATGGGCGGCAGGTGCTGATGGTCCACCGCAACAAGCGGCCCGACGACCTCCACTACGGCAAGTACAACGGCCTGGGCGGCAAGCTCGACGCCGGGGAGTCGGTGACGGATTGCATGAAGCGCGAAGTCCTGGAAGAGTCGGGGCTCCTCGTGGAAGCGCTGCGACTGCGGGGCACCATCAGCTGGCCCGGCTTTGGTAAACGCGGCGAAGACTGGTTCGGCTTTATTTTTCGGATTGAGCAGTGGAGCGGCACGCCCCACGCGGGCAATCATGAAGGCACGCTGGAGTGGGTTGAGCGTGACCACATCCTGAGCTTGCCGTTGTGGGAAAGCGATCAGCTGTTTTTGCCGTTGGTCTTTGACGACTCGCCCGCAGTCTTTCATGGCGTGATGCCGTACCAAGCCGGCCGAATGGTTTCATGGAGTTATGAGCGATTTTGAATAGGTGTCAGGCTATAGGCTACAGGCTACAGGAGACCGGCAACATCGATGTCTTAGCCACGAGACATGGGTTGCTTCAATACGGAGTGGTACAAATCAACTGTAGCCTGACACCTGATGCCTGATACCTAACAAGGAGATACCCATGCTCGACATTAAGTTGATTCGTGAACAACCCGATCTGGTCAAAGAAGGCCTGCGCCGGCGGGGTGAAGATCCGGCGGCAGTGGATCGGGTGGTGGAGCTAGACGCGCGGCGCCGTGAGCTGATCTACCAGGTGGAGCAGCTAAAGGCGGAGAAGAACGCGGCCTCCAAGGCCATCGGCAAAATCAAGGATCCGGCCGAACGCGCCCAACGGATTGCCGAGCTGCGCAGCCAGCCTGACCAGATCCCCGATCTGGACCGCCAAGCGGCTGAGGTCGAGACGCAGCTGCACCGGATGATGCTGGAGCTGCCGAATCTGCCGCATCCCGACGTGCCCGTGGGCGCCAGCGAGCACGACAATATTGTGGTCCGCACGGAGGGGCAGCAGCGTACCTTTGGGTTTACGCCGCGCCCACATTGGGAGCTGGGCGAGGCGCTGGATATCATCGACTTTGAGCGGGGCGTTAAGCTCAGCGGCAGCCGATTCTTTGTGCTGAAAGGTTTGGGCGCGCGTCTGCAGCGGGCCTTGATCAGCTGGATGCTCGATCTGCATATCACCCAGCATGGCTATACCGAAATTTTGCCGCCGCATGTGGTGAAAGAAGAGGTGCTGGTCGGGACGGGTAACCTGCCCAAGTTCGGCGACAATTTGTTCAGGATCGAGGGCGCCGACTTGACGTTAATCCCGACAGCCGAAGTGCCGGTAACCAACCTGTATCGCGAAGAGATCATCGAGCCGGGGCAGCTGCCGATCTACCATGTGGCGTACACGCCCTGCTTCCGCAACGAGCAGATGAGCGCGGGCCGGGATGTGCGCGGTATCAAGCGGGTGTATCAGTTCGACAAGGTGGAGATGGTCAAGTTTGTCGAGCCGCAGACCAGCTATGACGAGCTCACAACGCTGATCGACAACGCCGAGGACATCTGCAAAGCGCTGGACATTCGGTATCGCTTGCTGCAGCTCTGCACGGCCGACCTGGGCGTGGCCACCATGAAGTACGACCTGGAGATGTACGCGCCGGGTGTTGACGAGTGGCTGGAGGTCAGCTCTTGTGCCAACTTTGGCGACTACCAGGCCCGCCGCGCCAATATCCGCTATCGGCCTGAAGTAAATGCCAAGCCCGAGTTTGTGCATACGTTGAACGGCTCGGGGCTGGCGCTGCCGCGCGTCATGATCGCTATCATGGAGAACTATCAGCGCGCAGACGGCATGATCGAGGTGCCGGAGGTGCTCCGGCCGTATATGGGCGGCGTCGACGTGATCGGGCCGCAAGCCGCCCGCAAATAACGGCGGCAGCTTGCAGGCAGGGCGACCCCGTACCATGGGATCGCTCTTTTTCTATATGCAAAGCCGTCACTTAATGGAACCGATCTTGCCTACATACGTCGGTGAAAGTGACGAATGCCGACAACTAGCAGGATGCATAAAGTATGACGCAGCGGAACTTGTCAGCCGAGAATGCCAAGCAGCAAGCCAAAACGGCTACCCGCCAGGCTAGTCCCTGGATTGAGCCGCTGGGCAGGCTTGGCTTTGCCGCACAAGGCGTAGTGTATGCCATCGTGGGCGTGCTAGCGGTGCAGGCGGCGATTGGCGCCGGTGGTGAAACCACCGACACGCGGGGGGCGCTGCAGCGGATTCAGGATGCGCCTTTCGGCAAAGTTTTGCTGGGCATTGTGGCCATTGGCCTGGTTGGCTATGCGCTCTGGCGGTTCGTGCAGGCGTTCCTCGACACGGACAACAAAGGGTCTGACGCAAAAGGCCGCGTGACGCGGCTGGGGTATGCGATCGTTGGAGTGGTGTATCTGGGGCTAGCCCTGTCGGCGGTGCAGCTCATGCGGGGCGCGGGTGGACAGAGTCAGGGCTCGGAGCAAGACTGGACCGCGCGGCTGATGGCGCAGCCGTTCGGCCGATGGCTGGTCGGGCTGGTTGGGCTAGGCGTGATCGGCCTTGGGCTATACCAGCTTTACCAAGCCTACTCCGCCAAGTTCCGTGAACACCTCAAGCTTGCTGAGATGAGCCACACCGAGGCCGAGTGGGCAACGCGAAGCGGCCGCATGGGCTTTGCCGCGCGTGGGATTGTTTTTTGCATCATCGGGGCGCTGTTGATCGCCGCCGCTCTCCATTCCAATGCCAGCGAGGCACGTGGCTTGGCGGGTGCGCTCCAAACGCTCGCCAGTCAGCCCTACGGTCCCTGGCTGCTTGGCGCCGTGGCAATTGGCCTGATCGCCTATGCGATCTTTTGCCTGGTGGAAGCCCGCTATCGCCGGATGCTGCTCTCCTAAGCGTACCAATTCACTTGGTTGGCCGAACATTCCCCGCAGCGCCGCTTGCATGATCATGGGATCGGCGACGGCGGTAATTCCTCGCACCGTCCCTCAAGGGTTGCACTGTCTCTGTCTCCACCAAACCCGCAGTTGCCGCAAAGCGGAGCTGCGATAAACTCAACAGTGTTGGTATACTGGGTATCGGCAGCGGTGAGCGGCTGAGGACGCGATATGTGCAGCAGCCGCACTCCGGTGGAAGCAGGAATTGGATTCATCGGCGAGGAGGCCGTGTGTCCACACATCCTTGGGATTCGGTGTCCGTCCGGTGGGGTGATGGTGTGTATCGGATTGCGCTGCTGCTGAGCGGCACGCCGGAGCAGGCACAGCAAGCAACGTCCAATGCCTTCGCGCTGGCGCTGGCCCAATCGTCGACCTGCGACGAAGACGCGCTGCTCGCAGCCCTGCTTGCCCAGCCGCGTCGTCGCTTACGACCATGGGCCCGGAATCGCTTATCTCGTCCACTCCCGCGCATTGCGGGCGATGCACGAGCGCTGCTTGGCCTATGGTTGCTCCAGGGCATGAGCGGCCAGCGTCTGCTCAACGTTGCAAACCTGCCTGCGGAGACGTTGGTGGCCCGTCTCGCAGATGCCCTCCAAAAGCTAGCGGCTGGCGATGGCGAGCTGCAGGATTCAGCGGCGCGCGCTTGCTTCAGTATGTGGCTCACGCGCCGCCTCGGCTTAACCGATGGAGCAGCTGCCAAACCGCTCGTACGTGATGCCGACGAGCGGTGCTGGGAAGCGGTGCTCGAACGGGCGGCTGAGGTGCTGCGGCGGGCGGTAGGTCGGCAACGGCTGCCGGTCGCCTGTATGTTGGCCATCGACGAGCATATCCGGGCAGCTCGTGAACCGGCTGCGCGAAGCAGGTGGCAGCGAGGCGGTGGACTGGCGCTGCTGGCCGGATGCGTGGGGCTGCTTGGGCTGTTGCTGCTGATGGCGCCGTCTGCGGCGCACTTCCGCACGCCTGCATCGCAGTCGGTAGCGCCCCGCGAGATTGTGCAACGCGCCTTGGATGGTTGGTTGGCACACCCCGCAAGCGGTGCCCGCCAGCGTGAGGTTTGGGCGATCCATCCCGACGCTGCCTTTGGTCCTGAAGCCCTGATCACCAAACTATGGCTTGACGGGTCGAGCGACCGGCATCGTTTCGAGGTGTGGCGCGGGAACAAGCTCGTCGAATGGCAAATTGGCGATGGCGATCAGTCCGTAAGCTACGCCGCGGATCCGTTCTGGACGGCGTGCCCGTGGGGCGTGGATCAGCCGGGCGGCATGCTTGCAGGTGATCTGCGCACGTTTGTTACCACGCCAAGCCAACAGCAGGCGCTGCTCCATGCGCGTCTGACATCCGGCGCCTATGGGTTTGGCTATGTGGTGCTGAGCCGCGCCCTGGCCGCATCCGATCTTCGTTCGCTCGGTACGCGGGTTGAAGGGGGCAAAGCCCTGCTGGTACTGCGCTTCACCGATCGTAGCGCCGGCGAGAACCGCAGCCTGTTGCTCACACTGGATACCACGGCCAACGAGCTACAAGGTGTTCGCGAAGTGCAATCCGTTGGCGGGCAACAGGCTGCCCGTGACCTGTGGCGCGTGCTATCGGACGAGCCGCTGGAACAGCCCATTTCGCTGGCGCCACTGCCCTGGTCAGGCCCGCGTTTAGATCAAGCCCAACTGCTTGATCCGGTTTGTCCGGCGCTGCTGCCAGAGTACTTAGTTAGCCTGCGTGATGTCGTGGCTAATCCTTGGTGGAGCAGCACGGTTTGGTTGCCAACGAAGCCGCCCACGGGGGTGACAGGTGTTGCCCTGGTGCACCCGCATGATGAGCTGCGCGGTGGGCAAAGTGTGCAAAATACACGCGTGGTGCTGGCCGGCGCGGACCGTTGGCTCAGCATCACCACGAGTTCGCGTCCAGTCTCTTCCGCCAGCAGCGGCGTGGTGCGTGGCCGCTGGCGCTGGCTGCGTGAAGAAAACCGCAGGACATTTAGCGCGACTATCTGTCTCAATCCGCACCGCTCGGCTCAGTGTTACTCACCCCAGATCGACATAGTGGCCCGGGGGTGGCCACAAGCCGAGCTGATGGCACTGCTCGATACGCTGGCGCCGGCAAGCGTACAAACCTGGGGCAGGCTAGGTGACCTGTTGATTGAACCGAAGCCATTGGCTCCTGACGTGCACGCTGTCCTTATGCGTGCAGTTCGCGCCCAGGCAGTGCCGCTCGATGGCATGTTTCAAAGCGTGGTTGAGCGGGAAAACCGGGTCAACCCCGTACGC
Organism: bacterium; assembly: GCA_016781505.1. Taxonomy (GTDB): domain Bacteria; phylum Chloroflexota; class Chloroflexia; order Chloroflexales; family Kallotenuaceae; genus LB3-1. Next base: position 4,363 of record JADDQF010000147.1, on the reverse strand, counting down.
CTGCGGTGGGCTGATCCTTACCATCTGCCGCTGGATGTGCTGGCGCCCGCCCATGTTATCCAATCCCAGTGGTTGGAGTATGAGGCGGGGCGTCCGGTGCGGTATAAACAGCTGCAGACAGCATCCAACGGCAAGCTGCTTGCGGCGGAGATGAGTGACGCTGTTGTGCAGCAAAGCTACCGGGCGAGCACGGGTAAGCTTTTTGTTGAGAACGTGCAGCGCCGTGGCTCTATCGGAATCGCACCCCAACCGCTGGCCGACCAGCTGCTAACGAGCTTATTTACTGCCACGGAACCAATTTCCTTAACCGAACAAACGACGACCTGGATGCTTGAGCAGCGCGTGTCGCAGTGGAGGGACCCGCTGGCAGCGCCCAACTCAGGGCCGACAGAGCCATGGCATAACGATGTAAAACTGGGCAGCCTGATCCAGCGTGTATATCTGGATCAGGCCCGCTACCGGTTGCTCAGCAGCGTGGTTAGTCTGATCGATGCGTCTGGCAAGGAGACGCTTCTCTCGTCAACACGGGTGCTGCCCAGCGTTGGGCTGGCGACCAAGCCGCCTGGGTATGAGCTGCCCGAGCTGCCCCGCGATACCCTGAAGATCACCAACAACTTCACGTCCGAGCCGCTCAAAATCAGTGCGGCGCAGCTCGATCTACGACTACCAACCCGTGCGCTCCGCTTGCCTGAAACCGAGGATGCGATCGTGGAAGCGGACCGCAACCCTTGGGCCCACAACCCGGCTGCACTTGGCCAACCTGTCGACAGCCAGATGCTGTTGCCCCAGCTGTATCAGCCGTTGTACGCCTTTGACAACACATTGCTTCATGTTACGCGCTATCGCCTGCCCGCGCTAAACGCATCCATTACCATTCGGCAAGGGCCACGCGATCTGCTGCAGCATGTGCTGCGCTACCAGTCCCGAGCTATGTTGGGGGAAACGCTTACCTGGGATGCGAGTCGACCGGTGGCCGTGACGATTGCTGGTCAGCAACGAGCTGGCTGGCTGATTACTCATCAATTCCAAACTGTGCTGGTGGTCGAGGTGGATGATGTGTTGTTGTATATCACGAGCGAGCCGGGGATCGACCTAGCCGGACCATTCCTGACGCAGCTTGCGGCGCTTGAATGGGTTGATCTTAGCCAGTAAAGGATGCGAACCAAACAGCGGGTTCCGGGGTATACAGTATAGAGCGCCGCTGGGTAAGCATTTCCCGCCGACGCTCTGCGGCATCCTCGCTCCAGGAGCATACGCAACATGCGAAGTGTGACGACGCAGCCATGGCAGGCCGCACTGACGCGCTGGGCTGATCCGGTTTTTGGGCTGGCACTCCTGCTTGCCGATGAGCGCACCGCTGCCGAACAACGCACGGTTGCGGTGCTGGCGCGCAACCTCGTCGGCGATCCGGCCATGCTTGAAGCGCGGCTGTTCATGGATCTTGTGCGCTCAGACCGGTGGCAGCGCCTACAACTGCGCTCATTGCTGCCGGCCCGCTTGCGCCACCATGTGCTGCCCCCGGCGCTTGTGCGCGTCCGGCCGGTTGATCGTGTCCTGCTCGGGCTATGGCTGCTGCATGACGTGGACGGCCTGCGGCTGGCACAGGCAGCCGGCATGGAGGTCGCTGCCCTGGTGCGGCGGCTTGCCGCAGCCTTAGCAACCCTGACCGGCCACCCAAGCCTGCAAGCCGCCCGACCTGCCTTTGAAACATGGCTTGGCCGGCAGCTGCAAGTCCCCGGCGCTGAACGTCCATCTGTGGCTGAACAATCAGTGTTGCGGTCGGCCGAGTCCACTGCTTGGCTGACGGCGATTGAAACGGCTCGGGCGACGTTACGGGCGGCGGTCGGGCAGCACCATGTGCCCTTGCACTGCCTGGATGCAGTTGCGGCCGAAATTCTGGAACAGGGCGACGCACCGGCGTGGTGGCAGCAGCGCGCTGTTTGGCTCGCCGCCTTGATCGGCGGCGTGGGCTTGCTGCTGCTGTATTTGATCGCGCCCTGGCAGAGTCGCGCGACGGCGACCACGGCGGCCCAAGCCGCACCACGCGCGATCGTGCAACAAGCCCTCGACGCATGGTCGGCTGCTCCGCCAAGTGGCGCCGTACATCGGCGTGTTTGGGCCCGTAGCGTCACGAATGCGGCGGACGAGCCGCTTGTTACCGATGTTTGGCTCGCCGCCCGAAGCGCACAGCATCGCGTCGAGGTGCGGCAGGGCAATACGCTGGTTGAGTGGCAGCTGGGCGATGGACGATCACGCTTTGAGTATGCTGCGCAACCGCGGTTTAGCTCGTGCCAATGGGCTGAGCCGACCATGCTTGATCAGCTGATCCGGGCTTTCACGTTGCCGCCTGCGGAGCAAGAAACGGTGCGCAACGCTCGACTCACGCTGGGCGCGTATGGTCAAGGCTATCAGCTGCTGCATCAGGCACTGGCAGCCGACGATCTGCGCTCGTATGGTCGGCGAACTGAGGACGATACGACGCTGCTAGCGCTGGGCTTTACCGACCGGCAGGCGAGCAACGAGCGGCAAATCATTCTGTGGATCGAGCCGCATACCGGAACGCTGCACGTGGTGCAGGAGCTGGTTGACGCCGGCGGCGCGAACGCAAGCCGGGAGCTGTGGCGGCTGCTCGGGGAGCACAATCCCCAAACGGGCGTGCCGATGCAACAACCGGAGTGGGACCGCTCAATGCAAGCCCGCGAACTGCTCGATCCGGCCTGTCCCGGCTTAGACGCCGACCATGTTCTGAGCTTACGGACACTCTTCGGCTGGTCGTTCGGGTGGGGGCAGGACTACCTGCCCAGCGAGCCGCCGCCTGGCTCCACCCAGGCCGCCCTGCTGACAGTGGGGCGGGTTTCCGACCTGATTAACTCATCCGGCAACATTCGTGCGGTTTTTGTGGGGCCCGGCCGCCGGCTCAGCTTCACGACGTTGCCGCAGCGCTCGGAGCTGCGCAAGGAGGGCGTGCGGCGCGACAAGTGGCAGGTTGTGTTTGATGACCATGCTGCGGACCTGTCGGGAACGGCCTGCTTGGCGCGTGAAAGTGTTGGCCTATGTATGCCGCTGTTGCGCTTCGCAGCGCGGGGGTGGAGCCGCGACGAGCTGCTTGCTACGATTGCAACCCTGAAGCCACTGGATGAAACCACGTGGCTGGCGTACAATCGAATGTTTCTGGAGCCGCGGCCACTCGCCCCGGATATTAAAGCTGCGTTTGAGGGTACTATCAGAGCACAGCAGCCACCGCGGAGGAACCAACTGTTTCATACCCTCGTTGAATGGCGCGCACGAGTTAACCCACACCGGCCTAGCCTCCACGATCCGTACCATGTGCCGGTCGACATGTTGGAGCCCGAACATTTAACCCAGGAGCAGTGGTTGGTGTACTCAGACACGACGGTCGCGCAGTACAAAGACCTGTACACGCTGCCGAGCGGCGATGTATATAGCGCGCGCGTCAACAATGGTGTACATCTCAGCGAGTATTATCTGCACGAAGGGGTGGCCCGGATTAACAGAAATCCTCCCGACGCGTGGTGGATCGAGCCTCCCCTCACACCCGCCATGCAACTTGTCCGCACCTATCTCGCTTCCACAATGCCGATCACGGCACGTGAATCTGAAAACGCGCTTCTGCTGGAGCAGTACGTTCCCACTGAGGATGGCTCACACACTCCTGCAATGGCCGGGCCACTCGTCCCCTGGGCAGGTGACCTGCCCCCAGGTGTAACAGTGCGTCGAATCTGGTTCGATCCCAAAACGCACTTGCCCCAACGTGCCGCAACAGTATATGTTGACGCGGATAGCCGCGAAACGCTGCTGACCAGCATGACGTTGAGCGAGTGGCGGTATGGAGATGCAGCCGCCGCTGAGCTATCACTGCCGCCGCTGCCGCCCGATATCATTCAGATTAACTCCACAGCTGGTAGCTCAACCATCACCGGAGGCGAGCTTGAGCGAGGCGCAATTACTCGTGCTTTGGTGTGGCCCATGGACTCGGAGATAGTTGTGGAGCAGGATGAAAATCCGGCTAGCTTCGACCCGGCGGCGCGCATGGGCAGCGATCCGCGACTGGAGCGGGCCTTGTACACGCCCATTCATATGCTCGAGTCGCTTAATCTGATCAAGGTCACAACCTACAAGCTGCCCACGCAAGACACACACGTGACGATCAGGCAAGGGCCGCGGGGTTTGCTGCGGCATGTTTTGCGCCACACTGAGCTGGACAACGGGACCCTTAGTCTGCCACGCAGTCCCAGCCGCGAAGTGCCCGTCTCAATCGCCGGGCAGCAGTACACCGCTTGGCTGCTGGAAGATAGCCCGACAGCGGCGTTGGTGGTCGAGGTAGACGAGGTGTTGTTGTACA
>JADDQF010000063.1:11885-14863 GCA_016781505.1 bacterium | reverse complement strand
CTGCTCAGAGTTGAACGCAGCTTGCGTATTGTCGGCGGTCAGAATGTCACCACCGTAGTTCCAGACGAACATCGATGCGTTCTGAATCACGTTCCAGTCACCGCGGCCGGTGTGGGCAAAGGGCGCGACGTCGGGATTGGCTTCCTTGACCTTCTGCAAGGTCGACTGGAAGGCATTGAGATCCTTGAAGGCCTCTTCTTTCGTCAGGCCAATCTGCTGCAGAATATCCTTGCGGTAGGCCAGCGCGCGCGAGTCGACGAACCACGGAACGGCAACGATCTCTTCACTACCTTCCTGGTGTGTGGTCGTCCACGAGGCCTCGACAAACGCTTCCGCGCCACCCATCGCGGTAAGTTCCTCGGGGGTGAAGGGGCGCAGGCCACCGAGGGGCTGGAAGCCGCTGACCCAGGTGGTGCCAAGCTGGGTGACACACGCATCTGCGCCGCCCTGCAACGCGGTCTGGATCTGGTTATACGCGACTGACCAGTCGATCAGCTCGACGCGAATACCGATATCGGAGTTGGCTTGAGTGAACGCCTCGGCCTGCCGTACGGCATTGACTACGGGCTGAGGCCCGTTCGGCATAATCCACCACGTAAATTGCGTCGCGGCTGCATCGTAGTTGCTGGTTTGTCCGTTGGTGGGTTCCGGTGTTGGCGAGGGCGCCGCGTCCGTTGCAGCGCCTGCCGCAGAAGCGCCTGCCTCTGTACCCGCAGCTGCTGAAGCACTAGCCTCTGTGTCCGTACCTGCGGCTGCCGAAGCGCCGGCCTCGGTACCCGTACCCGTGGCTCCCGAATCGCTCGCGGCTCCCGACGGAGCTTGCTCGCCTGGTGTTATGCCTGTTTGCGGTGTGGTTGCGCCCCCGCAAGCAGCCAAGCTGAAAATGAGGATCAACGCAAAGACCGACATGCATCGCTGCAAAAGCTTCATCTATGTACTCCTGCTAAATGAGTAGACCGGATGTTCCGAGCGGACGAACGAAGGGAACATCATTCCGCCAAGCGGATCCATGGATCCCGTGACGTATGCTGGGTGATCCACGTGAACAGATCGTAGCTGCGCGTCTCCTCCTTGTACCATGATGAGCTGAGCGTACTCACACATATGGAACGTCAACAGTGCGTGAAACCAGAAATGTCTGCACCAGCTGGAAGCTGAGCTGACGTCTTGCAGGTCAACACAGGCCAAGCATGATGTGCATAGCGCAACCGCGTGCCTTGGAGTGAGAGCGGACGCTACCGGAACGCTGCGTTCTGGTAACGTCGTCTGTCATCGTATTGCACGCCATGCGAACACTTTTGCCTGGAAAACGTTTGCAGGATGGTAGCAAAGCTTTTGGGGGTTGTCAACCAGAAGTGGAAAGCTTGTTCAGCTTGACCCAGGAAACATCTTCGTTTGAGGCTTGCCACAGAGCACATTTGATGTTGAAAGCGGTTTCCCCGGCTTTCGGGTTTAGCTGCGCTTTGCGCCACGCTACCTGCCCTGCAGCGTTCCAAGAGGCCGGCACGCACCACAACACGAGCCCACACATCAGCTACCTGACGTGCGGGCTCGTGTTAAGTTGAGTACAGCAGCTAGGCGGCGTAGCTTGCCAGGAGTTGGGCCAGCTCTGTGCGCTGGACACAGTTCTTAAACTCAAACGAGTGCATCAGCTCGTCAATTTCTTGCTCCGTTACGTCTTTGAAGCACGCGGCGAATACGTCAACGAGCGGCTCGGCCAACAACATGTGGCGGACGAGCTGGGCGATGTGGCGCTTCGGTCCAAACGGGAAGGGGTGGTAGTCAGGAAACTCGTGTTGAAAGGTCTGTTCGATCGGAGCCACAATATGCTGTACTTCGGTATCGCGCCCACCCCAAGCATCCACGCCAAGGCGGGCCTTGCGCTCTAAGATGGGCCGGATGCGCTCCATCCACTTCGAGTCCGGCGCCGCATAGACTATGCCCTGCAGTCCGATATCTTTGTAGGTCCAGATCGCCCAACTGGCGTTATAGCGCTTGTAAATCTCCAGTTGATCTTTGAGCAGCTGGTAACGCATGGCATCCGCCTGGGGATCACCGGTGTAAACTGGGCCGAACTCTCCGACCCAGATTGGCGTTTTGTGTTCCAGCATGTAGGTGCTGCGGTTGCGAAATGTCTGCTCCAGGCTATCGCGGTCCACGTATTGGCCACGTGAAACACCAGGATATGGGCCGCCATCGATGAAGCCGGGCAGGGCGTAGTCATGATTCGTGTACACCACGTTCGGCCACGGCTCCCCGAACATGTGGAAGTCGAGTGAATAGCGATTGCCTTCCAGAAAGATCAGGTGGTCGGGATCGATCGCCCGAATCGCGTCGTAAAGGCGGCGATACACGGGCATGAGCATTTGCTCGGTCGGGTCGGCCGGCTCATTGATCAGGTTGTATCCGGCAACCCAGCCATTGTCACGATACCGCTGCGCAAAGCGCTCCCAAAGATGGACGGCACGGTCTTGAAAGTGCTTGTGCTTCCAAAAGAGCGCCTGATGCGTCGGGTTGTCCGAGTGCCAATGCTGGTTCTGGTAGCCGGGCAGTGCGTGCAAGTCGATAATCGTGTAGATCCCGTGATCGGCGCAGAGCTGAATCACGCGGTCGAGATGCTTGAAGCCGGACTCTTTGATCTCAAAGGGCGCCATGTCGTCTTCAAAATGTCGATAGTTGACCGGCAGCCGCAGCAAGTTAAGGCCAAGCGACTGGATAAACTTGGCGTCGTCGGCAGTGAAAAAGCACGCGAGAAAGCGGTCAAAGAAGCGTTCATACTTTTCAGGGCCGAGCACTGCGCGGATCGCATCGCGCTGCGCCTCTTCATTACCCGGGTAGCCGGTGATGAAATTTTCCATGTTCATCCAGCCACCTAAACCGAAGCCGCGCAGCACGACCGGGTCGCCCTGCTGATTTACGATCTGACTACCTTGGATCGCGAGGAATTCGTTCCGGTTTGACATAAAAAACCGCTCCTT
>JADDQF010000063.1:0-11769 GCA_016781505.1 bacterium | reverse complement strand
ATATTGCTCCGTGGCCGGATTTGTGGCAGAATGAAACAACTTTCCAGCTTGAAGAATTGGAGCCAAAGGGAAACCGCTTGCAGGCGCGAGTATAGGTTGCGCGTGCCTGGCTGTCAAGGCAAAGCATAGCCGGGCTTACGGCTGCGCTCCTAACTGATCAGCATGCGACAGAGTGTGAAGGGCAAGCATGGACAAGAGCATCACAATTAAGGACATTGCGCGGCAGGCCGGTGTCTCCCCCAGCACCGTTTCCCGAGTACTCAACAGCACAAAACCAGTGGCGGTCGATAAGCGGGCGCTTGTGCTGGCGGCTGTCGAAGAGCTGCAGTACCGGCCGAACGAGATGGCGCGGGGACTCGCACGCGGTCGCTCGATGACCGTTGGTGTGGTGGTCCAAGATATCGGTAGCCCGTTCTTTGCCTGGATCGTTTCCGGAATTGAGCAAGGGCTGGATCGGGCGGGGTATCGACCGATGCTCACAACCACGCACTGGCGCACGGACAACAAGAGCGACGAGGTGCGCTCGCTCCAGATGGTTTTGGAGCGGCAGGGCGACGGGGTGATCGTGGTAGGCAGTCACATTCCGGACGAGCAACTGCGTGTGGTCGCGGAGCAGGTGCCGATGGTGGTTGTCGCGCGGCGGGTTCAGGGCCTCGAAGCGCAGTGCGTCTTTATCGACAACCGTGACGCCGCGTACCGCGCGACCCGCTATCTGATCGGCCTCGGGCACACGCGGATCGCGCATATCAGGGGAACGGCCGGTCATCCGGATGCAAATGAACGGGAGGCGGGCTACTGCTTGGCTCTGACCGAGGCGGGACTGCCGGTCAACGAGCGCCTGATTGTCGATGCGCAGTTTACCGAGCAGTCTGGACTGGCCGGGGTCGAGAAATTACTGGCGCGGGGCGAGCAGTTCACCGCAATCTTTGCCGCCAACGACCAGTCGGCTTACGGTGTGATGCTTGGGCTGTTCAACCACGGCTACCGCATCCCGAACGATGTCTCAGTGATTGGCTTCGACGACCAATTCCTTTCGGCGTACACCCTGCCGCCACTCACGACGGTGCATCAACCGTCACTCGAGATGGGCAAGGTGGCTACTGAAGGTCTGCTCCGGATGATCAACAATCAGGCGCCGCGCCTGCCACGCTTTCCAGGGGAGCTGATTATCCGCAAATCAGCGATGTGCATCCGTCGGGGCGAGTAGCGCACGTCCCCAGCCTGATCATCTTTGCTCCACACCTCCACGGCGCTGCGCCCGTCGCTGCCAACAGCGGGCGACCATCCCGCCGCATCTTTTCGGCCCGCGCGCTCCACTAATGGTGCTGCTGTTTCTTGGCCCCAACTTCTTGTGCTATGCCGAAAAGCATCAAGTCTTGCTGGTGTACGAGCCTGGCTTGCCGGCATTGTGACCTTTCTGCTCCACCCCGTAACACGACATGTAATAGAAATGACTCCCTGGGCTGATGAGCTGCACAGCGACCAACCGTGGCCCGCCAATTGGTCGCTGTGCTCCTGACTGCTATTGCCGCTCGTCGTTGATGCCCGCCACGCGCTTGACAAATTCAACCCTTTCGCTATCCTAGTGTCCTGGCCGGTATCGTTTCCGGTAACGTTTCCGCGATCTGCACATGCCAAGGGCTATAAAATGCGCTCGAAGCCACTGGCGGTCACAATTCAGGATGTTGCGCGTGCCGCCGGTGTTTCGGTCACGACAGCCTCCCGCGTGCTCAACAACAAGGACGACGTCGCGCCCGCAACGTACGAGAAGGTGCGGCGTGTGATGCAAGAGTTGAACTACACGGCGAGCCTGGCCGCCAAGAGTATGCGGAGTCATACCGCAAAGGTGATCGGCCTGCTGGTACCCGAAGTTGTCGAGGTGTACAACCAGGAGATCATTAAGGGCGTCGGCGCAGCGATCCGCGATTCGGGCTACGACCTGATGATCTATACCGGAGGCAGACCGGCCGGCGCTTCCTGGGAACTGGAGCATGTGGCGCTGTTAAGTAATGGTCTCACCGCTGGCTGTATCGTGGTGACGCCTGCCGCGCCGCGCTTTCCCAATGGAGTTAAGGTGGTGGTGATCGACCCGCAGGGCGACGGCTCAACCGTGCCATCGGTGATAGCGCGCAACCGTGTCGGCGCGTTGGCGGCCATGGAATATCTGATTGGGCTGGGTCACCGGCGCATCGGCTTCATCGGTGGGCGAGCCAATACACTGAGCGGGATCCGGCGATTTGAAGGGTACAAAGATGGGCTGACTGCGGCGAAGATTGCTTTCGACCCTACGCTGGTTGTCGCTGGCGATTATACCTACGAGCGCGGTGTGGTTGCCGCGCGTCAGCTGCTTCGTCAGGAGCAGCGACCAACAGCAATCTTTGCCGCCAATGATCGTTCGGCAATCGCTGTGCTGGATGTTGCCCGCGAGCTAGGGCTCCAGGTTCCCACAGATGTATCGGTTGTTGGTTTCGACAACGTGCCGGAAGCGGCAGAGGCTACGCCGCGATTGACAACCGTGGACCAATCAATTCGGGAAATGGGCCGCATCGCCACGAACCTAATGCTGGGCTGGCTGAGGGGTGAAACACCGGATACGCCCTTCGTCAAGGTAGCCACTCGGCTGATTGTGCGAGACTCGTGCCAGGCGCCGGCGCGTGGAAAGACTGACGGTAGGTGGCAATAACACACATGGAGCATGCGCCCAAACCAGCCCGTCCATAACGTGATTGCGGTGGGTCCGTCGCGCTGGTGGAGGAGTAACCAATGGATGCTCGACTGAAGCTGAATGACCGTGGCTACTTTGAAACACGTGGGCTGAATGTTTTAGCCTTCAGCAACTGGTATGATGGTCTGTTCAGCGACGCCAAGATCAGCGGCGTCGAGCTGATCCAGCATGAGGTGCGAACAGCGACGAATGGCGATGTGCGGCTCAACCCAACGCCGGGGCAGTGGGATCGCACGCCAACCATCGGCGAGCGACGGGTCGACGTAGCGACAAACAGCATCGAGACGTTCCTGTCGTATCCCGACTATGATCTGCACTACACGGTTCGGGCCGCTGCTCAAACGGATGGCGTGTTGCTCAGCGTCGAGCTGGCACAGCCGCTGCCGCCGGAGCTGGAAGGGCAGGCCGGCTTCAATCTGGAGTTTCTGCCCGCGGCCTACTTCGGCAAAGCGTACATGATCGACGGCCGAACAGGTTTGTTCCCGCGTTATCCAAGCGGGCCGATGACCACGCTTCAGGACGGGACGATCGAGCCGCTCCCCTTTGCCTCCGGCTCAACGCTCGTACTTGCCCTCGAAGATCCCGCCCGCCGGGTAACGATCCAGGCTCGCTCCGGCGAGCTCCTGCTCTTCGACGGGCGCAACACGGCTCAAAATGGGTGGTATGTGGTGCGTAGCCTGCTGCCAGCGGGTAAATCCGGACGGGTTGTCGAGTGGCTGTTGACGGCAAGTACGCTTCCCGGTTGGCTCCGCCCACCGGTGATCGCGCACTCGCAGGTCGGCTACCATCCCCGCCAACAGAAGGTGGCCGTGATCGAGCTCGATCCGCACGCGGAGCTACTCCCAAGCGCCCGTCTGCTGCGAATCACGCCTGATGGGCAGCGGGTCGAGCAGTACACCGGCTCGACGCGCCGCTGGGGTAACTATCTGCGCTACACCTACGCGACCTTTGATTTTTCAGCCGTTCGCGACGCCGGCCTGTATGTGATCGAGTACGGCGACCTTGCAACCGCGCCATTTCAGATCGCGGCCGACGTGTATGAGCAGGTGTGGCAGCCTACGCTGGATATTTTCTTTCCGGTCCAGATGGACCATATGTTTGTTCGGGAAGCGTATCGCGTTTGGCACGGCGTGCCCCATCTGGACGACGCGCGGCAGGCACCGGTCAATCACGAGCATTTTGACCTGTATGCTCAGGGACCCACCACCGACACCCCGTATCAACCGGGCGAGCATATACCCGGCCTGAACATTGGGGGTTGGTTCGACGCGGGTGATTTCGATATTCGCACGCAAACGCAATATGCGACGCTGCTCGATCTGGTGCACACGTGGGAGCTGTTTCGGATTGAGCGGGATGAGACGACAGTTGACCAGGCGCGGCGCTATGTAGCGATCCACGCGCCGGATGGTGTACCGGACATCCTGCAGCAGATCGAACATGGCACGCTGGCGCTGATCGTGCAGCATCGCGCGGTTGGCCATGCCATTCCCGGTATCGTCGAGCCCGATCTGGGGCAATACGCCCATCTCGGCGACGCGTCGACCAAGACCGATAACCTCGTTTACAACCCGCAGTTGAAAGCGGGCGAGACCGACGGCTTGGGCAGCGGCACCGCCGATGATCGCTGGGCCTTTACCAGTAAGTCCACGCCCTTGAACTATGGATCGATTGCCGGGTTGGCGGCTGCCAGTCGGGCGCTGCGTGGCTATAACGACGAGCTGGCTGATGAGTGTTTAGCCACAGCCCTGCGTGTCTGGGACGAAGAACAAGGACACGCGCCGGATATTTTTGCCCACGGAAACACAACCGGCGGCCGGCTTGAAGCAGAGGAGCTCAAAGCGGCGGTGGAGCTGTTGAGCTGTACGCAAGACGCGCGCTATCGGCAGCGGATCGCGGAGCTGTGGCCGGCCGTAGAGCAGCACTTCGCGGCGTTGGCCGAAATCGCGGTGTGGGCCTTGCCCTTAATGGACGAAGCCTACAGGACTAGATTCGCCGAGCGCGTGGCCATGTACGGCGAGCAGCTTGCCGCGCTTGGGGAGACAAATCCGTTCGGCGTGCCCATCACCGAGGGCGGCTGGGCCGGAAACGGCCACATCATTCGGTCTGCCACCGCGAATTACCTGCTGCATCGCGCCTTTCCGGAGCTCATCGACGAGGAGTCGATCTTTCGTGGACTGAACTATATCTTTGGCTGTCATCCCGGCTCGGATATCTCGTTCGTTTCGGGCGTCGGCGCGGTCTCCAAGGAAGTGGCCTATGGCAACAATCGGGCCGATTTTTCGTTCATCGCCGGCGGTATTGTGCCCGGCGTGCTTATTCTGAAGCCCGATTTTCCGGAAAACAAAGAGGACTGGCCCTTTTTGTGGGGCGAAAATGAGTACGTCGTCGATGTCGCCGCCAGGTACCTTTTGCTCGTCAACGGGGTGAATGAGGTATTGCGTGGGGCGAGATGAAGCCATCTGCGGCATCACAATGAAACACACCCGTCGACAATTCCTCAAACGCAACGCCATCTGGGGGGCGCTCTCCGTATTGCTGAGCGCGTGTGGTGGTGCTCCCGGAGCCACAAGCTCAGGTGCAGCCATGGCAAGCCCAGGCTCGAATGGGCCGTCCACGCATCCTAGCACCGGCGCGCCCTCCACAAGCCCGGCTTTCGGGAGCGGCGTGTATCGCAACCTGTTCGCTGAGCGTGGCAAAGGGGCGCAGGAAATTGCCGCCAAGATCGCTGCGGCCTGGCACAGTCTGTTTGTCTCGACCGATGATAACCAGCGCGTTTACTACCCAGCCGGTGAGAACGAGCACGGACCGCTGGCGTACGTCAAGGATATTGGCAACGGTGACATCCGGAGCGAGGGCATGTCCTACGGCATGATGATCGCGGTCCAACTGGATCAGCAGGCCCCATTCAATGCGCTCTGGAACTGGGCAAAGACGCACATGCAGCACCAGGAGGGTGACCGGCAAGGTTACTTTTCGTGGCATAACCGCGACGACGGCTCCCAGATCGACCCGAATCCAGCTTCGGACGGTGAAGAGTGGTTCGCCACTGCGCTCTTGTTTGCTGCGGGTCGCTGGGGCGAGGGCACAGGCATCTACCGCTACCGGGCGGAGGCAGACGCGATTCTGAACACCATGCTCCACAAAACCGACATGCTGAATCGCAGCAGTTTGGTGACGAATATGTTCAACCACGAGCAAAAGCAGGTGGTGTTTGTGCCGTACGGGCAGGCCGCAACCTTCACCGACCCGTCATACCATCTCCCGGCCTATTACGAGCTGTGGGGTCGCTGGGCGGCGGGGTACCAAGACCAGCAGCAGTCTGATCGAGAGCTCTGGCTGGCCGCAGCCCGCACCAGCCGTGATTTTTTCCAAAAGACCAGTCATCCGACGACCGGACTCGCGCCCGATTATGCGAACTTCGACGGCACCCCCAGGGCCGAGAACGGGCACGACGCGTTCCGCTTTGACGCGTTCCGCACCATCAGCAATGTTGCGGTGGACTACGCCTGGTTTGGTGTCGACGAGCGCGAGCGTGCCCTATGTGACCGGCTGCAGACGTTTTTTGCCGGTCAGCCTGGCTATGTTAACCAGTACACCCTGGATGGCAAACCACTGTCCAAGGATCGTTCGCCTGGCCTGATCGCCATGAATGCTGTCGCTAGCCTAGCCGCAACCGACCAGGAGCGGGCTGGGCTGTTTGTCGATGCGCTGTGGGCGCTGCAACCGCCAACCGGCAAATGGCGCTACTATGATGGACTGTTGTATATGCTGGGTCTGCTGCATGTCAGTGGTACCTTTCGCATCTACACGCCGAAGGAGCTGTGATATGGCCGAATCCCAACCACCGTATAAAGATCCGGCACGAGGGCTCACCGAACGGGTCGAAGACTTGCTCGGCCGAATGACGCTTGACGAAAAGATCGCCCAGCTTGGCTGCCTATGGAGCACGGCGCTGGTGCATGACGACGCGTTTGACGCCGATTTCACAGCCGCCAAGATGCCGCACGGCATCGGCCAGGTTACGCGGATTGGCGCTTCCACCGGACTGCAGCCACGCGAGAGCGCAGAGCTGATGAACGCGATCCAGCGGGTTGCGGTTGAGCGGACGCGGCTAGGCATTCCGATCTTTGTGCACGAAGAGTCGGTCGGCGGCTTTTTGCATCGCGATGCAACCGTGTTTCCCCAGGGGATCGGGCTGGCGGCAACCTGGAATCCCCATTTGGTCGAGCAGGTCGCGGGTGTGATCCGCGAGCAGATGCTGGCGGTTGGCGCCCGACTCGGTCTTGCTCCGGTGCTGGATGTTGCCCGCGACCCGCGCTGGGGCCGGGTGGAAGAGAGCTACGGCGAGGACCCTGTGCTGTCAGGAACGCTTGGCACGGCCTATGTGCGCGGCCTGCAGACCGACGATCTGCGGCAGGGTGTGGTGGCCACGGGCAAGCATTTCCTGGGCTATGCGATGTCCGAAGGCGGTCGCAACTGGAATCCGGTTCAGATGGGCCCGCGTGAGCTGCGCGAGGTGTACGCCGAGCCCTTTGCGGCGGCGATTCGGGATGCCGGCCTGGCGGCGATCATGAATTCGTATGCCTCGATCGACGGCATTCCGTGCGCCGGCAGCCACGCCATCCTTACCGATCTGTTGCGCGGCGAGCTCGGCTTTGGGGGCGCCGTGGTTGCGGACTACTGGTCGATCCCGCAGCTGGTGCGGTTCCATCGTGTTGCGGCGGATCGTGGAGCTGCGGCCGGGCTAGCCTTGTCAGCCGGGCTTGATATGGAGCTGCCCGAGACCGAGTTTTATGGCGAGCCGCTCAAGGCCGAGGTCGAGACGGGACGGCTGCCGGAGGAGGTGGTCGATACGGCGGTGCGGCGCGTTCTGCGGATGAAGTTCCAGCTTGGCCTGTTTGAAAACCCGTATGTCGACGCCCAGACGGCGGCCGCAAAGTTCCAAACCGCGGAGCAACGTGCCCTCGCACGCCAGGCTGCCGCGGAGTCAGTGATCCTGCTCGCCAACGACGGCATCTTGCCCCTGGCGCCGGAGCACAAGCGCATCGCCGTAATTGGGCCCGGCGCCGACGACGAGCGGCTGCTCCAGGGCGACTACCATTATCCGGCGCACCTCGAAATTATCTATCTGGCAAAGGCGCAATCCTCCAATCCCGACAACCTGATTGGCGACGAGGATTTGACGCCGAGCGCTGGCGGCGCCTATGCGCCCGGACCCTATTACACGCCGCATGTCACCCCCTTAGGGGGGCTGCAGGCTGCGCTTGGAGCTGATGTAGAGCTGTTGTACGCCAAAGGCTGCGAGGTGCTCGGCGAGGATCGCTCCGGCTTTGAGGCGGCCGTCGCCGCTGCCAAGGCAGCCGACGTAGCAATTGTGGTCGTGGCGGGCAAGAGCGGCCTGCACCGGCCGGTGACGGTGGGCGAGGCCAACGACGCTGCTCAGCTCGACCTAACGGGTGTACAGTCCGAGCTGGTGGCGGCTGTGGCCGGAACCGGCACGCCGCTGGTAGTTGTGGTGCTGAGCGGGCGGGTCCATTCGTTGGAGCGAGAGGCCGGGCACGCAAACGCGTTGGTTCAGCTCTTTCCTCCGGGTGAGGAGGGTGGCAATGGCCTGGCCGATGTGTTGACCGGACGGGTAGCGCCGAGTGGGCGGCTGCCGGTCAGTCTGCCCCGCTCGGTCGGTCAAGTTCCCGTGTATACCGGGTACCGCGCCGGCGGTGGTCGGGCAATGTTCTTCGGCGATTACATCGATAGCCCGACGACGCCACTCTTTTCTTTTGGTCACGGCTTGAGCTACGCCAGCTTTGCCTATGAGCAGCTCGAGGTCACGGGCACAACCACGCGCGAGCCGATTACGGTATCGGTCGTGGTCCGCAATACGAGCGAGCGGGCAGGCGCTGAGGTGGTGCAGCTGTATGCCCAGGATCAGGTGGCCACGGTCGCGCGGCCGGACCAGATGCTGATCGGCTTTGCACGGGTGCCGCTGGCTCCCGGCCAAGCGAAAACCGTAAGGTTCACGGTCCACCCGTCACGACTGGCGTTTTATGATCCCCAGATGCGCTTTGTGGTCGAGCCCGGCGCGTTTCGCTTTGCCGTAGGCGCGTCGGCAGCCGATATGCGGTGCGAGCAGAGCGTGGATCTGAGCGGGCCGGTTGCCGAGTATCGCCAGCGCGAGGTTGTTGCAACCGGCATAACCATCGAATAGCGAGCCGTCAGGCCCTATCAATCCAGTTTGGTTCATCAGCAGCTTGCAAACAAGGAGGACACCATGGATTACACGCCGCAGCCAGAGCACAAATTCACATTCGGGTTATGGACCGTGGGCAACATCGGACGCGATCCGTTTGGTGAGCCCGTTCGCCAGCCGATCTCGCCGGTTGAAACCGTTCACCTGCTGGCGGAGGTAGGCGCGTACGGCGTTAACTTCCACGACAACGACCTCGTGCCCATCGACGCTACTCCGGCCGAGCGTGATCAGATCGTGCGCGACTTCAAGGCCGCGCTGCAGGAGACCGGGCTGGTGGTGCCGATGGCCACGACCAACTTGTTTACCGATCCGGCCTTTAAAGACGGCGCCTTTACCTCCAATGACCCCAAGGTGCGGGCCTATGCCGTACAAAAGACGATGCGCGCGATCGATCTGGGCGTGGAGTGCGGCGCGCAGGTATATGTCTTCTGGGGTGGGCGCGAGGGTGTGGAAAGCGACGCCACCAAGAATCCGGCCGAAAGCACCAAGCGCTTTCGTGAGGCCCTAAACTTTCTGTGCGCGTATGCCAAGGACCAGGGCTACAATCTCCGCTTCGCCCTGGAACCAAAGCCGAACGAGCCACGCGGCGACATCTATCTTGCGACGGTCGGGCATGCGCTGGCCTTTATTGAAACGCTGGACCATGCCGAGATGGTGGGGGTGAATCCAGAGGTAGCCCACGAGACGATGGCGGGCTTGAACTTCCTGCATGGGGTGGCTCAGGCTTGGGAAGCGGGCAAGCTCTTTCATATCGACCTCAACGATCAGGCGCCGGGTCGCTACGATCAGGATTTCCGCTTCGGCATGGTCAATCCGAAGAATGCGTTCTTTTTGGTCAAGTTCTTGGAGGATGTCGGGTACGACGGCAACCGGCACTTCGACGCACACGCGTTCCGAACCGAGGATTACGACGGCGTGAAAGATTTCGCGCGGGGATGCATGCGCACCTACTTGATCTTGAAGGAGAAGGCGCGCCAGTGGAATGCGGACGGCGAGATTCAAGCGTTGTTGCAGGAGATCAACGCCGACGACGGCAGCGTGCCGGCCTGGAGTGGTGGCTACAGTCCCGACAAGGCCAATGCGCTTAAGGGCCATACGTTTGATCGTCAGGCACTCGGCACGCGCGGACTGCCCTATGAGCGGCTCGACCAGCTCACGATTGAGCTGCTGCTCGGCGTGCGCTAGCATCGCAGCTGGAAACCACAACAAACAGACAAGGAGAGTCCACAACTTTCCTTGTCTGTTTTGCTGATCAGCGGCTGGTAGGCCTTTATACACCAGCCGCAAACGGTTATACTTAGTGACCACGCCTCGCTGGGCTTGACAGACAAGGCCAGGAGATGCGAACCTTTGGCGGATCAACGGCGGTGCGGAAGGTGCAGTGTAGGTTAGCTGTATGCTGGAGACTGTTATGACAGCAGTGGAGCGGCTGACGAGCGCCACAGCCTGCCGTCTCGCCTACCAGTACAAGGAGCGCATAACATGCCCAAAAATCCATTGTTTGACATCCAAACGCAGGGCCAGAGCATCTGGTACGACAGCATCAGCCGGCCGCTGGTGACGTCGGGTGGGCTGCAAAAATTGGTGGACGATTATGCGGTGGTCGGTGTGACCTCCAACCCGACCATCTTCGAGAAAGCCTTGGGCGGCAGCGCCGACTATGATGAGGACATCCGCACGTTGAGCGGCGAGGGTCTGCGTGCTCCGCAGATCTTCGAGCGGCTGGCCACCGACGATATTCGTCTCGCCTGCGACGTTATGCGGCCGATCTATGACCGAACAGGAGGTGTTGATGGCCGGGTCAGCATCGAGGTGGGTCCGTTACTCGCTCACAACAACGAAGAGACCGTGGTCGAGGCCCGGCAGCTGTGGCGCACCGTGGATCGCCCGAATTTGATGGTCAAGATACCGGCTACGGAGGAGGGCATCCCCGCCATCGAGCAGATGATCTACAAGGGCGTGAGCATCAACGTCACGCTGATCTTCGCCCTGTCGATGTACGAGCGCGTGGCCGAGGCCTACCTCCGCGGACTGGAGCGCCGCGTGGCCGAGGGCCAGCCCATCGATCATATTCACTCGGTAGCGAGCGTTTTTGTAAGCCGCATCGACACGGCGGTGGACAAAGAGCTTGAGGCTATGCTGGGCCGTACCCAAGCTGCAGGTGAGCAGGAGCGGTTGCGCGGGCTGCTGGGTAAGACGGCGATCGCCAACGCCAAGGTAGCCTACCAGACATTCAAGCGAATTTTTGGTCAGGCTGGGCCGAACGAGCGCTGGACAGCGCTTGAAGCCAAGGGAGCTAACTTCCAGCGGCTGTTGTGGGCCAGCACGGGCACCAAAAACCCGGCCTATCCCGACACGCTGTATATTGCGGAGCTCGTCGGACCGCACACGGTTAACACCGTGCCCGAGAACGCGTTGCTGGCCTTTGCCGATCACGGCGTGGTGCGCGGAAATACCATTGAAGAGAACGTGGATGAGGCGCAGCGGGTGCTGCAAGAGGTAGCTGCGGTCGGGATCGATCTGGATGCGATTATGGACCGGCTGGTGGTCGAAGGCGTCAAGTCGTTTGCTACGTCGTTCGAGACACTTATCGCAGAGCTGCGTAAAAAGCGGGATGCCGTGGCGACAGCTGCCTAGGGCTTCTACCGAGGACGACGCTGTGATGAACTCACAGCGTCGTCCAATTCTTTGAAGGCTGACAGCGTTAGCGAGCGTTTGCTAAGAACTGGTCCAACGCTTGCCGTCGCGGCATGGCGTTGGACGTGCCCAGCACGGTTGTCGCCAGCGCCCCAAC
>JADDQF010000017.1 GCA_016781505.1 bacterium | reverse complement strand
ACCACGCCAGTAAAATAACTTGTTACACTAGTCTGACATGATCTTAACCACGTACAGGACCATTCATCGGATCCATAAGTTCTTGGCGTACTGCGATGTTACCTCGTGCTCGCAGACGTCGAGCTACTGCCATTCGGGGCGAGCTGTGAATCACGCCACTTGGATGTGCCGACAAACCAGCGGACTATTCCAATACAGACCAAAGCTTGAGGTGTTACCGTTCGGTGGTGACGGCGCTCCGCTGATCGCCCGAAACGTTCAACGATCGCGTACGAAAAGAAGAAGACCGTGTGGCGATCCACCGTCCAAAAGCAATGCCAGGCCGTTCTACCAAGCGCTCACCTACAGCGGCAACCCCTAACGACAGTAGAATGGCTAAAAATGTGCTGCAAAGCGGATACTGCGCCCAGGGCAGAGCCTCGACAATCAGGAGATGAAACAGATATAGCGAGTAACTGATCTGCCCGAGCCAGCACCAAACCCCAAGCAATATGCGCGGTCGCCAAAGCAGCGCGGCGAGGCTCAGTGCACCAGCCGCTAATTCGGCAGCTACCATACCGGTCGTACCGGGCAGAGCAAGCTGGAGCAGCACTACGCCAAGCCACAGGAGACCAATTGCCCAGCCCGTGCGACGCGGCGCGACACCACTTTGGACTTGCTGAGCAACACTGCCGCACCACAAGCAAGCCACAAATAACGTCCATTGGGTGAAGATTACTGCCTGCTCAGCCGGCAGGAGGATTTGCAGAAGCACACACGTAGCCAGCAGGCCGCCAGCAAATAGTGCCGGATATTGGAGTAGCCTCAGCACTAATGCAAGGGAGACGAGCACATAGAACACCAGCTCAAGGCCGAGTGTCCAGTACACACCGATCAAAAGCGGCTGCTGTGCAAACGCAGCCAACACTGAAAAATTCCACACAACGACGGAGGCACTAGCATGACTGGCTGACCCTGGCATTGACGTCACACCCAGCCATAGCCATAAAACGGCCCAGCCTACGCTGAGCCAGTAGGCTGGATACAAACGCCAGATGCGAGCCCACCAGAAGTGGCTGAACGATTGATGGCGCAGAGCCGAAATGGGAATAATATAGCCGCTGGTGAAAAAAAAGACGACAACGCCGAAAAGGCCCATTTGGAAGATGTCGCCGCGATACGCATCGTACACCGACCAATATTGCAGCATGTGTGCGCAGAGCACGGAAAAGACCGCAACGCTGCGGAGACCGTCTAGCCAGATCAGCCGTTTTGCAGCCAAAGTATTATGGGTCCGTCCAACAGGCTCAACATTGGGTAACGCAAACTGCATGGGAAACCTCGAGAAGAAATGGACTACGCTCCCCAAACGCATCATCAATAAGGCTGAAACGCATTTGGATATTGGCAACCGATACCAGCTAGACCTAGGTTTTAGCCCGCCAACTAGTTCTAAGCACGCCCACTAGACTCACCTCAACAGCTCTGGCATCACTCACAACGGGCCACAATCACGCTATGTGTATCGTGATACGGCTCGCACCAGCCAGGAGTTTGGGCAAGCAGTGTCCGGAGCTCGCTCTGGCCACCTACATCGATCATCAGATGGGTAATCTGCCACTTGTCAATAAGCGCAATGCTGCGTTGGTCTCCTCGGGCGATCGCGAAGTAGTCATCCCATATGGCATCGGGAAACAGGTCAACGCGCAAATCGGCAAAAACCTGCTTTTCGGGCAATTCCCAGATCGTGTAGCTGCTATAGCTCATGTCAACCCAGAAGCGGCCGTCGATTGGGTTCTGTTTGAGCCAACTCGTGGCGGCAACCGGCGTTGTATTGCTCAGCAACATACGGTGTGGTCCCGCATTCGCAAAAAGCCGTTCGGCCTCCGGTCCAAGATAGCGACCGGGACCAAACCAGGGCAGCGTAGCAACAAACATCGCAGCGAAGAGCACGCCAAAAGTGGTGGTAAAGATTGAGCTCGTCGGCATGGGACGACGCTCACGAAACAGGGCGGCGAGCTGATCGGCGAAAAAGGGCAGCACTGCTAGTGCAAACCACATCGCGTAGCGTACACCGCCGATCGTCAGCCAAGCGAGCGCAGCATACCAAAGCAGATCAATTGCCGAAGCACGGCGTCGGCCCGTTCCCAAAAGCATCGGCAGCAGCAGCACAAGCAGAAAAAACCAAAAGCCTGTGTTTGTGAGGCTAAGCGCATTGCTCGGCGGCTGCCACTCAACAATCCGCGTCTGGCTCGGCGTGTCAGTCAGCAGGTCACGCACATATGGAAAAACGCCTATGCCCAGGGGATGCGCCATTGTAGCCAGCAGCGTGGCGATCCCGACAAGCGTACAAGACCGCGCCCGCTGCCATTCATCGCCAACAGCCCCTGCTCTTTTGCGAAGTGCTGACACAACCAGTCCGACCCAAGCCAAAGCGAGCAGCGCAGCACCCAGGATAAACGAGCCATGCAGGTTGACCCACGCGACCATTAACAGCGGAAGCGCAGCAAGCCAACGTGCGGAAGCGCGACGAATAAGGAAAGCGTCCAGCACCACAACAAACGCAGCACCTGGTAGCAGGGCCAGCGTTTGGGGCCGCAGGGTCCAGTTATTCCAGCCGATCAGCACAGCGAACAGCAGCGCAAGTGCCACAGCTTTGCCCTGCCCCGTTCGACGA
Organism: bacterium; assembly: GCA_016781505.1. Classification (GTDB taxonomy): domain Bacteria; phylum Chloroflexota; class Chloroflexia; order Chloroflexales; family Kallotenuaceae; genus LB3-1. The sequence continues at coordinate 12,295 of JADDQF010000017.1, read as the reverse complement.
AGCGCGTGCCAGGCGACCAACCCATAGCTCGCCGCGATCACCAGCGTACGCATCAACACCAGCAGCGGCACATCGCCAATCCGCCACAGCCAGTACAGCAGCACTTCGCTCAGCCAGCTCTGATACACGTAGGGGGCATCGTAGGGCAAGGTATAGGCCCAGCGATTCGTTTGCAACCAGGCGCCTTCGTCCACCATTGTTCGCCCGGCGGCCATGTGCCACCAGAGGTCATTCGGCGGCAGGGGTAAAACGCTGATAAACAGCGCGGCCAGGCCAAGGATGGTTAGCACCCATAGATGATCAAGGGCTATGCCTTGTACGTACTTAACGCCGAAAATGTATGCTGGTGCCTTAGAAGAGGTTTGCATATACTTGTATTGGGTTTAAGCATGCCATAATTAATCACAAATCATCAAGCAGCAAGGAACCGTACATATGGCTGAAACTCGCGATACAGGTTGGCAGGCATGCTGCATCTCATGATGCTTACAAGGCAAGCAGACAGGCTAAAGAAAGGTATGTGTCTAAGTTTGGGCAACATGGTATGACGTGTCGTCCATACTTCAGCGCCGCTTATAGGCAAAACAGCTTGATGTGCTATGGAACCCAGCTGTACAAAACAAAGGTCATAATGCAAAAGAAAAAACCGAGAAGACTCATTGATAGCACCAGCATCCGAGATATCGAGCGATTCAACAAAGGTGCAGCACCAATAAACACAGGAAATGCAAGTAATAAGTGACGAGGTAATCCCATGTATGGATAAAATGGACCAGTATTGTAACCGAAACTGACAACAAAAATAACAACGCTGTATATTCGATAACTCGTGCGCAGTCTCGGCCAGGCGAGGATCAGCATCAACACAAACACTGAACCTAACACTAAATCGATAATAAGCGGCAGACTAGGTGTCTGGTATAGCACCCCGATCGCCAACCATAATGCTTGCACTGGCGTCATAAATGATTGGATTGGAACAACTTGGTTTGCGCTTGGGGATATGATAATAGAGTAGATAGTGGAGTGGAGGTTTGAAAAATCGGAATTGAGATCATTGAGCAGCAATGCTCGATAGATAAGCCATACCAGCAAGCCAAGTGGAATCAGCAGCAGCGCACACCAGGAGCGCCATGCGCTCATAGCTCGTCGCCAATTCCACGCGCTTGCAGCCCACAATTCCCAGGCAACAGGTAAGAGTAAAAAGACACCCTGTTGACGTGTAAGCGTTGCAAACATACCGGCTAGTCCTGCCCGCCACCACAAACCGCGTCTAGCGCAGTACAAGCATATAATAGCGCACAATAACCATAACCCTTCGGTGTAGGGAATAAACAGCACAAACGCGACCGGAAAAGAAACGAACAATGTCGTACTAATTGTTGCCAAGTTTGCATTAAGATCGAGACGGGCTAGATGCCAGAACGCGAACAGCACGAGCAAGCTGGCTAACGAGCTTACAGTCAGTAACCCAACAAGGGGTTGGCCAGTTAGCCATGCGAGCGGAGATGACAGCCAAGCAAACAACGGATGGAACTGCGCAGTCCCGTCATCTGCCCGATAGCCATTCTGCACAATCCGAATGTACCACACAACATCATAGCGTTCCCATGGGGCAAGCAGAAAACGTTCAAGCCATGCGGTGAGCGAAGATGACGATGACCAAAAAGATATCCTTTGTTCGCGCAGGGTGACTGGACGTTGGGATGATATGTAAGCGGCCCAAGCAAAAGTCAGGAGCCGTAGTGCCAGCCAAAGGCCGAAAAAATTCCACGGGATTCCGCTATGCCAAGGCCGAGCAAGGCCAGCGCTTGTCGTGCGTTGTTGCGTGAGTTCCTGCATGAACATACCTTGTGCAGTCCTGCCGATACTGATAGAGTTACCACGAAAACCTTTGGTTCGACCCAAATCAGGTTGTTTAACAACAGATGACCGAGCGTCCGGCGGGACGCATCACAGCGCTTTAGCGTCCATCCATCATGCCCAGCATAGCGCCAAGCGCTTCCCCTCGGGCCAATGACGCATTGCCGGGCCGCTGCTGCTTCGCGTACAAGTCAGCAAGCAGCAGGAGCAGGTCACGGACGGCTGGGGGCAGCCTGGTATGCTGCACTGCGTCTGCAGGCCATCATCTCGCCCGCCCTTCACTCGCAAAGTCGGCGACAAACAGGTTGTCCGCTACACGACATTATAGATAGCTAGGTGGCCGCGAAAGGCCTATCACGGTCCTGGCATCCGCTTGCCATTTGGCTTATCGTGGCGTAAGGCGTGTGGAAGTCCCTATATGACGATTGAGCCGCTACAATGCTACCGCTTATATCCGGCATTCGTCTGCACCACATACGTTATGTCACCCATAATGGACATTGGGAAACGGTGCTCGCGCTTTCGCCCGGCGCGAATGGTGCAAGGTTCTGACCGCCCACCTTGACCTGGCCCAGCCAGATTGCCAGGCGACCGGTATAATACCATTCCGTCCGACCCCAAGCGGCAGTTCACAGCCCGTGGTTTGAGCATGAAGCGACCGGATCATTTCCACACATGGCTGGGCAATACCACAAAAACTCTGACGCTTTTTGGAGCATCCGCACTATGCAAAAAACGGTAACGCCGCCATCGACACTAGCTACCGTGAACGATGTACAGCTACGACCCTTCGATCTACTGCGCGCCGCGCTCGTCAGTCTTGTGCTCTTGCTGTATCTGCTGCCGATCAGCGAGACGCCGGTGCTGATGCTAGGCTTGGTTGCCGGCTGGCTGCTGGTGGCTGGGCTGAGCGCCCGAGCTGTTGCACGACTGCCGCTCACGTTTCCGCTGCTGGCGATGCTCGCCGCCACCACTATTTCTACGTTGTTTTCCGTCGACCGTCGCAGCAGTTTCGCCGGCCTGACAGCCGCCATTATTCTGGTCGGCCTTTTTTTCATTGCGTCGGATCTGTTGACGACCGGTTGGAGTCCAAGCATTTTCATTGGCTATTAGTGCTGATGGCAACCCTGCTGTTGGCCGTCGGGCTGTGGACGGCGTTTCAATGGTATTGGAGCTGGTGGCAGATGCGGGTGCTCGAATACCCGCCATTTTTGCTCACCTATCGGCTGTATGCGCTGACGCATGCAAATTTGTTGACCGGGCTTGTCAACCTGGCACTGCCGTTTGCAATCCTGGGCTTAGCCCAGGCACGTTCTTGGGCCGCGCGCGGAGGCTGGGCATGCTGGCTGTTGGCCGCGGACCTTGTTTTGTTCTGGGCGGATTCACGCGGTGGACTGCTGGCCACGGCTGTGATCGTTGGTTTAACGGTGATATGGCTCGTCGCTCAGCACCACGGTGAAAACGACACCCTCATGTCCATACTGCGGCGGAGCTGGCGCGTGCCGGTAACCCTGCTCGGGTATCTCAGCCTTTTTGGGCTGCTGCGCCTCAGCCGGATGGCGGCCTCTTCCTCAGAATTTTCACTGCATGGCGGCGGGTCCACCGGTGGTCGCATCACGTTTTGGGGCGTTGCTTGGCAAGCCTTTGTGCAGCACCCATTGACCGGCAGTGGCCCACAAACCTATCCCCGCATGTACGTGGATACGCTGCCATTCAGCCGCTGGTGGATCGGCGCGCACGCCCACAATCTGTATCTCAACATTTTGGGGGAGCAGGGCCTGCTCGGCGGGCTGGCGTTTGCGGCGATTGTGCTGTTCGGCGTGTGGACCTTATTCCGTGCGTGGTGGATCGTCGCCGCCGAGCGTCGGCCGCTGCTGCTCGGGGTTTCAGCCGCGCTCGCGGGCTTTCTGGTACATTCGCTGGTCGATGTTATAACTGCTTTTCCGCTGAATGGAGTGATGGTCGTGCTGTTGGCTGCCGTCGGCATGCATCTCGCCCAACCAAAGGCACTGGCAATGCCCCGGCTGCCACGACTTGTAGCCGTGCTCGCCCTCCTTCCGCTTGCCGCCGCCATGCTGCTTGTGCGCTATAACACCGCCGAAGCTGCGCAGGTTCGCAGTCTGGTGCAGGCCCGGGCTGGCAATTGGCCTGGCGCGGCGCAAGCACTGGACGAGGCGCTAAACGCCGATCCCGATTTCGCCTTGCTGTACGGACAGCGAGCGTTTGCCCACGGGGTGCAGGCCTTGCCTGTCGGCAAGCCCATCGATCAGCAAGCGCTGACGTTGGCGCTGCGGGATTATGCCCAGGCCATACGCCGGGAGCCACGCTATGTCCCCAATCTACTAAATCAGGCTGCGCTCCTGCGTGCAAGCGGCGACCCGACGGGCGCGGTTGAAGCCCTTACCCTAGCCGGACAACACGGCGGCGATTGGGCGCTACCCGCGCTGCTCCTTGGCGAGCACTACGCCTCGCTGGGGCAGGAGGCAGCGGCCAAGGAATGGTTTGCCCGCGCTTTTGCGGCTGAACCTAACGCCAGGAAGATGGCCGCTTGTCAAGGGAGCGCAGCGTGTCGGCGCATAGCGGAGTAGACACGCGACGCGCCCAGCCGGCTTGAACAGGTGCATCGCGAAGCACGAGCGCTGGTGGCTGCCGGCGAGCCGCAGCAAGCCCTGATTGCGCTCGAACGGATACCTCACGGCAGTGCAGCATCCCAGCCCTGGCTGGATCGGGCCGACGCCCATCTGGCGCTTCATCAGCTGCCGCAGGCTGCCTTTGCGCTTCGAGTTACCGAAGAGCTCGACACCCGCGTTCCAGTCACGGCAGTCCAGGGCGCCCTTTCCCAAGCGGCGCTGGCACTCGCCCAAGGACAGCCGGATGCCGCGATTGCCGCGCTGGAGCTTCGCGCCCGGCCGCATATTAGGCTGCAGCCCTATGAATTCTACGTCTTTGACCGGATCGGCTTGCCCGGCCAGCTTCTGCCGCGGGTTGAGCTGCTGCAGCAAACCGGGGAGCACCTTGAGCTGTATCGCCGCCTGGCCGAGCTGTACCGTCAAGGAGGACGATCCGCGGATGCCGCCTGGGCCGAGCAGCAGGCAGCCGCACTTGAAGCGCTGCTTGTCGCCGAGCCGCGACCGTAACAGCGCATCAAGTCGCTTGCTTAATCTTGGAGCGCCGGGGCCGGGCCCGGTTGCCGAACAGCATTCCACAACCTAAGCCACACAAGCCATGGACTTGGCGGCAAGTCCCCGCCGGTGCTAGTACCATTTGCGCTCACGCTCCTCAACCACCCAGCCGACCGATTATCGCTTGATTCGATATAATCCCAACAATGAGGATGCACCTAAAGGGCTCGACGCTAACGACTTCCTGCAGCTGGGCTGCCTTCGAGACTTCCTAGCAAGCGTGTTAGGCATCGAGCCCTGCGACCAAGCCGTTAGCTCTTCCCTTGCTGAGCACATCGAAGGCCCAGTCGAAGCGCTCGACGAAGCCCAGCAGCTAAGCCGGCGACACGCTCGACGAAGAGGGTATAGCTGCCCTGCATAATTGGTCTGCACGCACGCTACGGCAACGGCTAGAACGTATCGAGTATGTGATTTACTTGTGCAAGCGTGCTACCGAAGAGCACAACACGGTAGCGGTCGCCGAAGCCGTAGCCAGCTAAAGCGCATCAAATACCCACAACAATGACTAATCGACCTAGTATCAACCTTTCCCTAAACCGGAGTACACCACATGAAACGCAAGGAAACGCAAGAAATTGCAAACCCACTAAGCCCCAGCAGGAAGCCGTTATGCTCCACCTGCTAGCAGGGAAGTCACAACGGGAAGCGGCCGAAGTAGCCGAAGTCACCGAGAGCACGGTACGCCGCTGGTGTAACCATGATGCAACTTTTATCGATGAGCTCAACAAGCGTAGGCAGGGCTATGTGATACGCAGGCAGACAAGCTACGGGCACTTGCTGAGCGAGCTATTGACACGCTCGAAGGGTTGCTAGATGCCAGCGACGAAAAGACACGGCTCGCAGCGGCTACTGCGATCCTGAAATCGGTAGCACTCCACGAAGGAGGCCACCCAGCTGAACCCACAGACCCCGAAGAAATCAAGTCACAATGGCGCACAGCTGAGTCCTTGCGCTTTTAGGAGCCGACATGCATGCAGCTTCGACTCATGACGCTGGTAAGATCGGTACTCATCGAGGCATATCAGGCTCCTCCGCTGTAGCGTTATTTCGGGTATCACGGCATCCAGGTTAGTCGTCGGAATAACACTTTAGGTAGCGCCTATGAAAAGGATGAAGAATGCCCCCTCGTCAAGTCATTTTTACACTAGCCCTCGCAGTAACAACCGCTGTATGGCTAGTTACCCTCATCAGGGCTCGACCTGCTGAGCTTCCAAGTGGTGGGGACTTTTATCAATTGTGGCTCGGAGCACGTGCGTTGGTGATAGGAACATCTCCATATGGTGAGAGCGTAGCGCACGAGATGCGTGAAGCTTACGACCAGTGGGGACAACATGGGTTGCCATATCCCATTCCAGCCCTACTGCCTATTGCCCCTCTTACGATCCTATCGGTCGGTAGTGCAAGTGCAATTTGGGTTGGACTGTGTTTGATTGCAATTGCAGCATTTATTGTGACACGTCCTAACTGGCCAATGATTGCCGTTGCTTCGCTCCTGTACATACCGCTAATTCGGACAGTTAACTTACAGCAGCCAACGCTGATGTGGGTAGCCCTTGCGGCATTGCTGGTAGTTGCGAGTGAGCGACGCTGGTCCATTCTTGTTGGTCTCCTGCTAGCACTGCTGCCAGCCAAACCCCAAACCGGCATTATGTTTGCGCTTGTAGGTGGAATCTGGGCACTACGTTGCGATCGCAGAGCACTAGCTTGGGGTATAGGATGGACCGTTCTGCTTTGGGGAGGGCCGTTTCTGTTTGATCCTGGATGGATGGAACCGTGGTTGGCCGTAGTCCAACGCTACCAAGGGCTATATCCTCATTTTTCTTTGTTACCGCTCGGGCTGTTCCTAGTCGCACTGTCGTATCGTCTACCGTGGTGGGCCGTAGCGGCTGTGGCACAAGTTGTCCTCTTTCCTATTCGCGATATATACACAGTACTTCCACTCTTAATCGCATGGATTGCAGTTGGAGGTCCAGCGACTGTGGCTGGCGTGATACTGGGATGGGCAGTACTGTTTGTTCCAGGTCTTGACTTCCTCGGTCACGTTTGGCTAGGATTTCTGATCCCGCTCGGCATCGCGATTGGATGGCACAGTTTCATTGTTAGTACGAGAACTGATAAATGGATGGCGTGGGGTAGAAGACGAACTCATCCCCCTTCTTAAATAGTGATAGCGGCTGTGACCTGACGCCTAATATTCGGTCCATTGCTGATCCCGCTGGCGAATCAGGTGTAGGAGCCGTTGGGCGAAATGTCGCGTTGCTAAACCAACGCGTAGTAGCCTCCGTATAATTAGTGCGTACAAGCAACCCGTGTCATGAGCCCCATTAACTGGTCAAGTAGGAATGTTAGGATTCGATAGTTTTGCCTGCGCTTCGAGCCAGGCGCTCTTGAACGCCAACGGGGTCAGATACCCCAGCCGACTATGCGGACGCTCTGTATTGTAGTGCTGCCGGAATGCGCTGAGCCGCACATGTGCCTCGGCCAGCGAACTGAAGACATGCAGATTCAGGCATTCGTCGCGCACCGTTCCGTTGAACCGCTCCTCCTTTCCATTTTGCCACGGCTTGCCAGGCTCAATATACAACGTCTGCACCCCGCACTCCGCCAGCCAGACCTGCACCGCCCTTGCCACGAACTCGGCACCATTGTCGCTGCGCAGATAGCCTGGTGCCCCGTGCTGCGCGACCAGGGCGGTCAGCACACCTATCACCCGTTCGGACGACGGGCTCTGTGCCACATCCAGCGCCAGGCCTTCGCGCGTGAACTCGTCCATCACCGTCAAGATGTACACCTTTCGCCCATCGGCCAACGCGTCTTCGACAAAATCGTAGGCCCAAATGTGACCGGGATAGGCTGCTAGCAGTCTCGCTGGGCGCTCTCGACGCAGGCGTTTTCGCACCACACGGCGGACCTGGAGGCGATGCTTGCGCCATAATCGTCTGACACGCTTGTGGTTGACGTGCTCGGTCTGGTTGAGCAGAATATGCATGCGGCGGTACCCGTAGCGCGGGTGCTGGGCGGCAAGGCGCTGCATGTGGGTCACCGTCTGCGTATCATCCCTTGGGTGAGCAGCATAGCGGAAGGTGGAGCGATGCAAGTGGAGCAAGGCACAGGCCCGCTGGACGGAGAGGCCACCGCTAATCAGGAAGTGCACAGCTTGTCGCTTGTCGGTCACACTCAGCCCTTTTTTTCTAACAGCTCCTTGAGCAGGTCAATCTCAAGGAGACGCTCGGCGAGGAGGCGCTTGAGGCGGCTGTTCTCTTTCTCAAGCTCCTTGAGACGCTGAGCCTCGTTGAGGGACATGCCTCCGTAGGCTTTGCGCCAGCGATAGAAAGTGTTCTCGGCAATGCCGTAGCTTCGACAAAGAGTAGCGATGGTCTGGTCGCCTTTCTCAGCTTGCTCGAGGATCTTGATGATCTGCTCGATGGTGAACTAGGTGGTCTTCATGGGGTCCTCCTGCGAGGATCCTAACATTTCCACCTGGCCACTTAATAGGGCTCACCACAAATCTTGCGCGTCACCGCCACAAAGAATTCGGACAGCACCTGGGTACTCACGACGCCGACGCGCCGCCGGACCAACGTGTCCAACACGGCAATGGCGGTACGCTGCGTGTCTGGTGCAGCCCGATCATAGGCAGAGACGAGCACGTTGGTATCGACGAGAATATTAGCGTTCATACAGCTCGTCACGCCGCCATGTACGTACTGCTGGTGGAAGCCGCTGCTCCATCAGGTGCTGGAGAAATCTAAGTTCTTCGTCCCAAATTGAAAGATCTGGACGTACGGGCCGAACCGTATGCAAATGTTGGTCGATGGCCGCGCAAATCAGTTCAGCTTCGGAAACGCCGGATTGGCTGGCTAATTGCTTGAGAGCACTGTTCTGATCGGGTTCCAAGTAAATTTGCTTGCGGATCAAGGTCACAGCTCCATCTATGATTATACATTACAGAGTACATCACATCTGATATCGCCTACAACCTGCACAGAAAGGAAGACCGTGTGAGGCTTGACCTTCACGAAAGCGGGTGAAGCTCAATAGCGATCGAAATCTTGATGATGTACACCACCTTGAGATGGGCCAATTTCGTGCGGACTGAGAGAGAACAGATCAGTGTTAGGGCGGAAGGAGCAACAACCCTCCTTGCCACTTGCTACATCGCTTACAATGGTTGCAACAAGACCAAACGTATGCCATCAGCACTGTTCGACACACTCCCCCCTACACTCTTTAACCCGCTGGCCGCTCACGGGGCTCCAGTGTAGGGCGAGGTACTTCTGCCCCTGTTCGCGGCTACACGGGAAAGCTACCAGTCGCTATCACGCGAAGCCGTACTCTACGGCGACGTGCGGACCAACCCAACCGCGCTCGCTCTCACAGCCGAGGCGGACGACGATGCTGACAACTCGGGAACCGGCGAGGACGATGTCGTAACATCGGTGCGCATATCGAGCGCGTGCTGCAACATGCCGATGCCGCAGGCGTGCTTGAGCAGTTGTTTCTCAACTGTCATGGCGATGTCGTACCCCTCGCGGCGGACGAGGCTGCCGCGCAGCGCCGCCTGATCTTCCCGATTCTCCAGAGCGGCCCCGGAGTGTGGACCTGCCGTCCTCGCCACGGTCTCCAGGAGCGTACTTCGATCGTGCCCGCTTGGGCGCGGGACTTCAGCGCTGGCCGTCCCACGAGGACCGCGGTTACCAGCACCTGATTGAGCGCCAGCTAGCCTGATAGCTCCGTCAACCAGTCGTCAGGGTTGTTTCAGCCCCGTTCAATCCACCAGCATTCGCGCAACGCGTACAATGGACACCATTCCTACCCGCATACATGTAAGGATGTTTCAATGCTTCGTCACAGATCATTCCGTTGGATACAGCGTGGTTTCGCCACCCTCGCCTTGGCGGCCTGGCTCTCGGCATAGCGCCGCAGGATTCAGCAGCGGCCGCGCCCTGGACTCGACAGCGTGAGTTTACGTCGCCGCGCTTCGAGAACGTATGGCGTGACGCCGACGCCGCAGTCGCGGAAGGTCGGACCAATCGTTCGTGGACATGGGGACCCGGCCCCTGGTTCGATTACAAAGAGTTCTACCACCAATCGCCGAATGGTTTGCGCCAGGTGCAATACTTCGACAAGGCGCGCATGGAGATCAACAACCCCGCCACCACCAGTGGCCCGCTCGCGGACGTGACCAACGGGCTGCTGCCGGTTGAGCTTGTCTCGGGCCGGCTGAAGCTCGGCGATGGCACCGGACCCGATCAAAACGAGCAGCGCGAGCCGGCCCTGCTGCCAGTCGCGGGCGATCCGCTGGCCGAGAAGCACGACGCGCCGACCTATGCCAGCTTCCGCAGCGTCGCCACCAGTGACAACGGCTACAAGGATCAGAATAAGGTCGGCCAGCGCGTCGGCGCCACGCTCGGCAAGGATGGGGCAATTGGCTTCCGGCAAGACCTGGCGGAGCAGCGCGGCACCGACATCGCGGTGTACGAGAGCGTGACCGGGCACAACGTGCCGCGCGTCTTTAACGATTTCCGCAACGGCGGTCCGATCCCCGCGATCGCCGCGTTCGGCCTGCCGATTACCGACGCCTACTGGGTCCGTGCCAAAGTGGGCGGGCAAGCCAAGGACGTGCTGGTGCAAATCTATGAGCGCCGTGTCTTGACCTATACGCCCGCGAATCCGACGCAATACTAGGTGGAGATGGGCAACGTCGGCCAGCACTACTTCATGTGGCGCTACCCGCACTTAGGCAGCGCCTGGACGCCGACCACTGTCAGTGCCGTGCCATTGCATTTCGCGTCGCGGCAGCTCGGCCCGGAGCTGAGCATTTTCGTGCGCACGCCGAACACTGGACAAAGCTTCCGGGTCTTTGGCGACGGACAGCAGGAAACCGTACCATTCTCGCTGGCGCGCGCTTACAATGGCGCGTCATTCGTGTACGGCGATACACGCGCCTTCGGCGCCAAGCGCCAGCTGATCGCCCGCCAATACTCGAACCAACAGATTCTGCCGATGAGCAGCTACAGTGAGAGCAACGACTATAATGCCGCCGTCTCACCCGACGGCACGAAGATCGCGTTTGTATCGGATCGGGATGGCAACGCCGAGATTTTTATCCGCACCACAGCGAGCGATCTGCTGACCCGTCTGACCGAGACGGAAGGCTGCAGCAACCAGTACCCGACCTGGCTGCCGGACGGCTCGGGCATTGTCTACGAAAGCAATTGCCAGGGCAACTTCGAGATCTACAAGGCTACGCTGAGCTACACCGCCGAAACGCGGGAGCAGGTCGTTGCCAAGCCGATCACGCCAAACGTCGCCACGCGCCTGCCCAACAACAACACCGACGATCGCTATCCACGCCTCTCACCCGACGGCTCACAGATCGCGTTTACGGGGAACCGCGACGGCAACGCCGAGATCTACCTGATGAACAGCGACGGTGGGCAGCAGCGCCGCCTGACCAACGACGCGAGTGTCGATCAAGCGCCGACGTGGAACAGCGAGGGCACGGAACTCGCGTTCGCCGGCAATCGTGACGGCGACTTCGACATCTATCATCTGCGCCTATCGGACAGCAACGTGTCCCGGCTGACGGACAATACGGTCGAGGATAACTGGCCGATCTGGGCGAAGTAGCGTTGCCAGTCCAAGCTGATCGCCGGGACCGATAGGCCACTCATAGCGGCATCTTGGCTGGCGCGGCTATGAAAGCCTCGGATTGACTTGTTAGCTTGCTATGTATTGATATTACGTCGCAGTAATACCATTCGCTCCAAGGTAATGCCGCGCGTCCTGCTGTATCTCATCTGTTATGCGACCGCGCTCGTGAGCAGTGATCACAACGAGCGACATCTGCCATTGGAGCGTGAGATAGGCCGCTACGTAGAGCGCCTCCGTCGCCTTCGGACTGCCCTCATAACTGAGCAGTGCCGAGCGAAGGGGTACCACGGTATGCCGCACTGCCAGGATCGGGCGTGGGCACTGGTGCAGGAGCGTATGGAAGCCGGACCGCAAGCGGCCGATCGGCCCATTTCCCGGCCTGTACTTGCGCCCGCTGCCATGCCCGCCTGAAGTGCTCAAGTGCAATGGCAGGGTTTTGCTGGCTATCCTTCATGGTCAATCCTGGTGCTTTGTAGCGTGGCATGCATGTCCAGATTCCTCGCGTGCAACGTGTGACTAAACAGCCGGAGAAATCATACCTGTCGGCGCTGTCAAGAGCGTACCTTCTGTTGTGACTGTCGGCCATACATAGC
>JADDQF010000068.1 GCA_016781505.1 bacterium | reverse complement strand
GAATATCGCCTGCCACCGGGCAAAGCTGAGCGGTATGGGCTGGCGGAAGGAATCGAAAACGGCGTTGCGGCTGTGCAATGCGCTCGGCCGCTTCTGGTGGATGCGGGGGCATCTGCGCGAAGGACTGGCATGGCTCAAGCAGGTATTGGACAGCGACGAGGCGATTGAGGCGAAGCTGCGAGCCAAGGGGCTCTACTGGATGGCGATTCTGGCCAATCAGCAAGGCGACTACCGGGCGGCTGAGCGATCACTCGGCATGAGCCTGGCGATCAGTCAGCAGGCCCAGGATCGATATGCCACGGGGATGGCACTGAATGCCCTGGGTGTTGTAGCGAACGCGCAGGGCGAGCATGACCGTGCGCGGCAATGGTACATAGAAGGCCTCGCGCTTTACCGCGACTTGGGCGATCAGGAGCGGATCGCCACGCTGCTGAACAACCTTGGGTTTACCAAACTGATCCAGCACGAGTACGCGCAAGCAAGGGAGCTGCTCGAAGAGAGTTTACAGCTGTCAAATGCACTCGAGGATGCTCAAGGCAAAGCATTTGGTCTCAACAACCTGGGCCTGGTTGCGCTGCGGATGAATGATTTGGAGCGAGCCCAGTCGATGTTGCGCGACAGCTTGGCGCAGTTCTGGCAACTCCGGGACCAACGGAACTGTGCGGAGGCGCTGGAAGGCTTGGCGGAACTTGCGGTTGCGCAAGGGCACGCCTTGCGGGCAGCGCAGCTGCTGGCTGCTGCCTCTGCTTTGCGGATGGGTGTTGGCGCTGTGCGCAATGCATACGAGCAGCACCAATATCTGGCGATCCAGGCGGCGATTAGCGCCAACCTTGAAGCCCCCGACCTTGCGCTTGCCACCATCCCCGGGCAAGGGATGTCATTGGAGCAAGCGGCAAGGTATGCGCTTGGCGAAGGGGAGTGGACTAGCTAAGCTCGCCATCGAAGGGCTGGTGAGGGCGGAAAGGGGTGCCGAAGAGTCAGCATCCACTCCTGGTCACTAGCTCGTCACGCGATCCAAAAGCCGTTGACGAACAGCACGGTTAGAAGTGCCAGCAACGGGAGCAGCAGCAGGACAATCAGCCATCGCAGCCAGAGTGGGAGCTCGATCTGCGCGAGCACGACAAAGATCGGAAAGCTGATCAACACATGGCGCGGCAGGCTATCACGAATGTTCGCACAATAGGCCGGCACGATCAGCAGCAGGCCGGTCAGTCCATATTCTAGCGGGAGCCGCCACAGGGCGAAAAGCGCCAGTCCAAGTACGCTGAGCCACACGGCAAGTTGCAGGCTCGCCAACAGCCAACCGGACGGCTCAGCCAAGGCCGCAATAATCAGCTGCGGAATGTGCCATGGTGGAGCTAGGCCGTTCTTCCAACTCTGCTGAGCGACCAGAAAGGCCCAGGGGGTGCCAAATACGCGCCATTGGTACAACAGAAAAAGGCCAAGGCCGAGCGGCGGCAAGAGCACGGCCAGCAGATCAGCCCGAATCGCCTGCCAGCGCCACCGCTTGTGTTGCAGGTAGACGAGTGCCAGCACCGGAGCAAGCAGTACCCCAGGCACGCGCGTCAATGCCAGCAAGCCGCCCATCATACCGGCCAGCCACCAGCGGCGACGACGCATAGCCCAAACAGCGGCAATCGTCAGCAGGAGCGCAAGCGACTCGGTGTAGCCTGCGACGAAGAAGAATGCGGTCGGGAAACTGAGCAGGAATATAACCGTGCGGTACGCGATGATTTCGCCAAAGTCGTGGCGCACCACATGGTATAGCAGCATGATTGCGCTCAGCAACGCCAGCTGGGCTACCAGCAGGGCAGCTACGGGGGTAGTAACGCTTGTGAGAGTGAGCACCCCACGGATCAACAGGGGATAAAGCGGAAAAAACGCAATGGTTGGCCAGCGTTGGTCTCGGAACGTGTACCCCGTCTCGGCGATCGCCTGATAGTGCACGCCGTCCCAATTCACCCAGGCCAGGGCCGTCCGCCATACTAGAGTTCCCAGGTCATTGTTGGGCGCGCCGAAGCTGACGCTCAGGTCCCGCCATTGGCGGGCGATACCGTCGCTGTGTACGAGCCCGGCAACTGCCACGAACCAAAGCGCAACGAGCCAGACCACACATGCAAGCATGGCACCAACCCTGGTTGTCTGGCCCGACCACCTTTCTGCCCGCCAGGCCAACATACTGACCACCGCAGCCGCACCGAATCCGAGCCACCAGGGCTGCAGCGCAACATTGCCTCGTGTGAGTGCATGTGGCGCAGCGAGCACGACACCCACCAGCACAAGCCATCCCGCTTTTTGGGGCAGCGCGGTATGCAGTTGGGAGATCGCCAGCCAGAAGCAGCAGAGTGTCAGAAGGGCGGCAGCGAGCTGGAGCGGTGCTGGCCGTGGGACACCAAGTGAATGTACCGCAATCTGTCCCACCAACAGTCCAAGTGGCCGCGGATCTGATCCGACGAATTGCGTATCACTTTGGAGACGCAGACGGAACTGTCCGTCGGGGGTAGCCGGTACCATCAGCTGATACGTCCGTACGCCGCTGAGCAGGCCGAGATCGAGCTGCTGCGTAGCGGCACCTATCTGAGCGAACACGGGTCGGCTATCTGGTGGCGCGCCGAGCTGCAGCGTCGTGAGGAAGCGACCGACACCCACCTCGGGGAACGTAACGGTGGCAGCACCGTTGGTGTACGCATACTGTAGCCAGGCGGTATTCTCAAGCTCATGGGTACCCACTGAATGGCGCAGCCAGGCTTGGGCTGGCCACACGCGCGCGTATGGATGCCGCGCGGTGACCAACAGGAGGCCGCTGCAGACGATTATCGCCAGCAGCAGCGGACCTAGGGCGCGCAGCAGGTTGGGGTAGCTCACCTTGGGGCAACGGTGCTGCTCCGAGGTGAACAGTTGGAACTGTCCCACATCCTTACCTCTTCCTCGTCACCTACCTCAGACAGAAGTGTGGAGACTGGCAATTTCGAACTGCGGTGAGGTGACGACCTGGTACGTGCCCCTAGGCTGCCCTACCTCCATGTCAAGGTAGGTCGGCGGTTCAGCACCTCGCTTACAAGGTGTTTATTGAGAATCGGGGGGCGGTCTCAGCAGGATCTATGCTGCCAGAGGCGATAACGAGGAATTGTGCTCCGCAATGAGGCAAAAGGCTCGATTGAGCCTAACAGCGCTGCGGAAATGTATCACGGCGACAAGTCTTCGTGGACGGTGCGGAATGCAGCATGGTGGGGCCAAAGCATGGTGGGGCAACGGAGAGTAACGACACAAGCGTGGGCAGCTAGACCGACGCTTGGTCCTTGGTGTGCAGATGGTTAAGGCGCTGGCTCGGCGATGGTGATGAGCCGATACTTTTTCGTCAGCTCACCACGGCTAATCACTTTAGCGCCGATGCAGGAAACCAGCGTGACCTGCTCCTTGCCGGTAGGCAGCACGTATTTGACTTGGTCGGGCGTGACCTGGATCGACTTAACAACTTTGTAGCGCCGCTGGTCGCCTCCGGCTGTGGTCAAAACAATCAGCGCGCCCGCCTTTAGCTGGCTGATCCGGGCAAACGGCGCCGGGATCTTGGGCGCTGACTTGAAGCGGAGGACATGGCCCCAGAAGACGATGTTGTCGCCTTGGCCGGGCATAGCGCTCAGATTGTACCAACCGATATCGTGGTTGGGAACAATCGGCTGACGCTTCTTGTCGAGGCCGACCGAAACAGTGCGCATGTCAAGGCCGATTGCCGGGATTTGCATCCGTGTTGGCGCCGTTGCTTTGGTCGGTCGCGGGAGCTGCGCCTGCGTGGGGGGACTGGCCAGGGCTGGGAGTGGCACACCAAGTGCCAACAAAAGCAACACACCCCAAAGCCTCATGCGGACTGATCGCGGAGGCAAGTAGTTGGGCGTTGTCATCAATTTCTCCATCGCTGAGTTTCAAGACGGGGGATGTCCGGATGCTGAGGCCGATTCCGATAGCTTAGGCTGTTTCAATGCTTGGTAGCTGCGGCGCGCCATCCTTTCCTGTCAGGGCTTGCTGCGCACAGTGCGTAAGGTGCACCATTCACGATGGGCATGACCGGGTCGTACCAGGTGTAGCGAGTGTAGCACGCAGCCGCAACCTTGCCTAGTGGCTGATGTGCTCATTCCGGTTCTGCTGGGGTACGTTAGCGGAGTGGGACTGGCAGTGCGCAAGCGCAGTTGCTGGGGTGAGCGACCGGAGGCGACATAGTATGGGAGCTAAGGCCGCGGTAGCGCTCCACCACGTGCCGAACGATTAAGCCATGCGCAATTGTTGAAAAAGAAGGGAGTTGCGCTAGTGGAGTGTGACTTATTGCTTGGTTGGCGGAACATGCGGCAGTCCGAACCGTAGGTTGCCCCGAATTCCTTTAGCGCCCTACTGCTGAGTGTTCAAAAGATTGGGATTGGACCACAACAGCGCATTCGGTATACTATCTGGTAATGCTGCGTAAGCACTGATTATATTCAGGAGATATCATGCACTCAAAACAACGCTTTGCCCTGCTGTCTTTGCTTGTAACCGTCGCGCTGAATGGCGTGCTGCTCGCGACGATCTATACGCTATTTGGCGAAGCCCTCCAAGCGTCGGGACAAATTGGCTTGCTGTTTGTGATCGGCGGAGTGGTCACACTGCTGCTGTGGCTTGTTAACTATTTGGTTGGCAGTCGGCTGTTGGGCGTTGATGGGGGCGCGGCAACGGACGCGACGGCAACGCCGCCAGCTGTTCGGGAAGCTTCTGCCGCCGCGCCGAGGGCGCGGCCGCAACCGCAGGAGAACACGCGCGCGGCCGAGAGCGGAGCAGTTCAGCTACTTGCGATTTTGCAACGGCAAGGCCGGCTCCTTGATTTTTTACGCGAAGATTTGCAGATGTACGATGATGCTCAGATCGGGGCAGCGGTTAGAAGTATTCACGCAGGCTGCCGGCAAGCGCTGGACGAGCATGTGCAGGTGGCACCGATCTTTGTTGAAACAGAAGGCAGCACGGTCAGCGTGCAGCCGGGCTTCGATCCGCACGCCGTGCGTTTGGTCGGCAATGTTGTGGGCGAGCCGCCGTTTCGGGGCGAGCTGCGGCACCGCGGCTGGCGGGTAGTAAGCATTGAATTGCCCCAACAGGTCGACGGCCGAGCCACGGAACAGATTGTGGCAGCTGCCGAGGTTGAGGTGCAGGGCTGATCAAGCAAGGTGTGCGGCGCAGCATACAGCCGGGTGGTACTACTGCCGCAGGCCCTGCTACGAGGAGAAACGCAGTTGACTAATCCCAAATATATCGTCGGTATCGACCTCGGCACCACGCATTCGGTGGTAGCCTATACCCCCGCCGATACGGGCTTGGATGAAGCGCCTGAAGTGCGTTTGCTGCCGATCGCGCAGGTTGTCGCGCCCGGCGAGGTGAACACACAGGCATTATTGCCCTCATTTTTGTTCTTTCCAGGACCCCATGACGTTCCGCCGGGGGCGCTGGCTGTGCCGTGGGATCCCGCCATCGGACATGCGGTCGGCGAGTTTGCGCGCAATCGGGGCGCCGAGCTGCCGACCCGCCTGGTCGCTTCGGCCAAATCCTGGCTGGTCCATCGTGGGGTCGACCGAACACAGCCGATCTTGCCCTGGGATGCGCCGACCGACGCGCAGCGGGTTTCACCTGTGGAAGCCAGCGCGCGCTATCTGGAGCATATTCGCAATGCTTGGAACTACCAGATGGCCGCGGATGATCCCGCGGCGCGGCTGGAAAACCAAGAGCTGTATCTGACGGTGCCCGCGTCGTTTGACGCCGTAGCCCGCGAGCTGACGGTGCAAGCGGCACACATGGCGGGACTGGGACAGCTCACGCTGCTGGAAGAGCCGCAGGCAGCGTTTTATGCCTGGCTTGAAGCCCAGCGTGATCGCTGGCGCGATCTGATCAACGTCGGCGAAACCATCCTGGTCTGCGACGTCGGCGGCGGCACCAGCGACTTCAGCTTAATCCAGGCGACGGAAGAGGGGGGTGGCCTCGCGCTGCGCCGTGTGGCCGTGGGCGATCATATTCTGCTGGGCGGCGATAACATGGACCTGACGCTGGCCTACGCGGTGCGGGCCAAGCTCGCGCAGCGCGGAACGCAGATCGATACCTGGCAATTCCGGGGTTTGGTGCAAAGCTGTCGCAGGGCCAAGGAGCGCTTGCTCAACAATCCTGAGCTTGAGGCCGAGCCAGTGGTGATTCTTGGCCGTGGAACGTCGCTGATCGGCGGCACGATTCGCTCCGAGCTAACCCGGCAAGAGATCGAGACAATCCTGCTGCAGGGCTTCTTCCCGGCGGGCGCAGCGACTGACTATCCGCAACAAAGGCCGCAGGTCGGTATTCGCGAGATGGGGCTGCCCTACGCTTCCGATCCGGCGATTACCCGCCATCTGGCCGCGTTTCTTGGTCGGCAGCTGGCGACGAGTGGCGACGGCTCGACCGTCCCTTTTCCAGCGGCGGTGCTCTTCAATGGCGGCGTAATGAAAGCGCATCCCCTGCGCCAACAGGTGCTCGAAGCGCTGCGACAGTGGAGCGGCAGCAGCGAGCTGCGGGAGCTGCAAGCAACCAATCTGGATCTGGCTGTTGCGTTTGGCGCGACCTACTACGGGCTGGCGCGACGGGGCCGGGGGATTCGGATTCGGGCAGGAGCACCGCGCTCGTACTATATCGGCATCGAAAGCGCAATGCCGGCAGTGCCCGGCATTCCAACGCCTATGACGGCGCTGTGTGTGGTGCCGTTCGGCATGGAAGAAGGCACAGAGGCGGATATCCGCGGCAAAGAGTTCGGCCTGGTGGTGGGCGAGCCGGCCGTGTTTCACTTTCTAGCATCCACGCTGCGCAAGCAGGACCAGGTGGGCGAGCAAATCGAAGACTGGAGCGGCGAGCTCCACGAGGTGGCCAACCTGGAAACGCAGCTAGCGGCGACCGACGGCGCTGCGGGCGGCACGCTCATTCCGGTCTGGCTGCACAGCCGCGTCACCGAGGTAGGCACGCTGGAACTGTGGTGTGTGGCGCGGCAGGACGAGCGTCGCTGGAAGCTGGAGTTCAATATTCGCGAACAGCGCGAGCAGGCGGAAGCTTAACGACAAGGTGGCGATCAACAGCCGCCTTGTTAGTTCGGAAACAATATGCATGCCCAGGTAACAGACGATCTGTTTGACGATGAGCAGCCGCAGCGAGCGCGCTACGCCATTGGCATTGATCTCGGGACGACCAACTCGGCCGTAGCGTACGTTGACCTCGACGAAGCGGCGGATGCTGCCGGGCGTCGTCCGCTCCATGTGTTTGAGATTCCGCAGCTGGTCGCGGCGGGCGAGCTGCGGCAGCGGCACATGCTGCCCTCGTTTTTATACCTGCCGGGCGCGTATGATCTGCCTCCCGGCAGCACAGCCCTGCCCTGGGATCGGGAGCGCGCCTATGTGGTTGGCGAACTGGCCAGGGAGCAGGGGGCGCGGGTACCGGGGCGGCTGGTCGCGTCCGCCAAGTCATGGCTTTCACACGCAGGCGTGGACCGAACAGCTCCGATCCTGCCGTGGGGCGCCAGCGCCGAGGTGCCGAAGGTCTCGCCCGTGGAAGCCAGCCGGCGCTATTTGCAGCATATGCGTGAGGCATGGGATGCCCAGATGACGACTGGGGGGGCTGAGAACGCGTTCGATCAGCAGCTAGTTATCCTGACGGTGCCGGCGTCGTTTGACGAGGTAGCGCGCGAGCTGACGATCACGGCCGCGCAGCAAGGCGGCTTGGCGCGCGTCATTCTGTTGGAAGAGCCGCTGGCTGCCTTTTACGCCTGGCTGGCCGAGCATGAAGCCGATTGGCAAGCCCAGATGCACGACGGGCAGCTCATCCTGGTGTGTGATGTTGGCGGCGGCACCACGGACTTCACGATCGTGGGCATTCGCAAAGGTGAGACCGGGCTGCGGTTTGACCGGCTGGCGGTGGGGGAGCACCTCATGCTGGGCGGTGACAATATGGACATGACGCTGGGAAGATACCTGGAGGCGAAGCTTTTGGGCCAGCCCGGCAAGCTGGATGCGCAGCGGTGGCAGCAGCTGGTGCATCAATGCCGCACCGCCAAGGAGCGCCTGTTTGGCGACGCGCAGTCTGCGGTGGATATCACGGTGGTGGGTGGCGGCGGCAGCTTGATCGGCGGCACGCTCAAGGCGAGCCTCACGCACGACGAAGTGCAGCAGCTGATCGTGGATGGCTTCTTTCCCCAAGTGGCACTCCATGACGTGCCGGGGGAACGGCGGCGGGCGGGGCTAACGGAGCTTGGGCTGCCCTATGTGCACGAGCCCGCCATCACGCGCCATCTCGCGGCGTTCTGGCAGCGCTTCCAAACATTTTTGCAGGCGGAAACCGGCCGGAGTGCTGTTTTTCCCGATTTTCTGCTGTTCAACGGCGGGACGCTGATTCCCCCTGCGCTGCGGTCGCGCTTGCGGCAGGCGGTCCAGGGCTGGTTCCAAGGGCAGGCCAGGTCAGACTGGCAGCCGGTCGAGCTCGCTAATCCGCAGCCTGAGCTGGCGGTGGCGCTGGGCGCGGCCTATTATGGCCTGGTGCGGCTGGGACAGGGGGTCAGGGTTGGCAGTGGCAGTCCGCGGGCTTATTATGTAGCCGTGGAAACGGCGGACGCCGCGAAGGATGAGCATACCCGCACGGCGGTGTGCCTGGTGCCGCGTGGAACGGAAGAGGGCTTTGAGGCGGAGCTTGAAGAGCCTGCTTTTGTCGCCCTCACAAACCAACCCGTGTCGTTCCAACTCTTGACCTCCAGCACCCGCTTAGGCGACCAACGCGGCGCTGTGGTGCAGCTTGCTCCCGACGAAGTGAGCGAGCTGCCCACGATCCGCAGCGTGCTGCGCTATGGCAAAGGCGTGGTGCACAGCATCCCTGTGCGCTTGCTGGTCCGGCTAACGGCAGTGGGTACGCTTGAGCTGTGGTGCCAGGCGCAGCAGAGCGAGCATCGCTGGCAGCTGCAGTTTGATGTGCGTCAGGAGGTGGAGCGTGCTCCCACTCCTGCAGCGCCCGAAGCGACCATCGATCAGGCGGATATTGCGGCAGCACAGGCTGAAATTCGGCGCACCTTCCAAGGCCCACAACAAGAGAACCAATCCGCGCCTGCTGCCCTACGCAAAACGTTGGAGGAGATCCTCGGTTTGGGGCGTGACAACTGGCCGACGCAAACGATTCGCCAGCTGGCTGACACCTGCTTGGAGTGTGAAGGTGGCCGTAGGCGATCGGCGGAATTCGAGCAGCGGTGGCTGAATCTGCTTGGCTTTTGCCTGCGACCGGGCATGGGCGATCCTGCCGACGAGTGGCGCATGCAGCAGGTGTGGAAGCTGTATCTGCAGGGCTTGGCGTTTCCGAAGGATCCGCAGTGCCGCACCGAGTGGTGGGTCTTTTGGCGGCGCGTGGCCGGTGGGCTGCCGAGCGGCAAGCAGCAGCATATTTTGACGCAGGTCTGGCCGTATCTGCAGCCGAGCAAACTATCCAAGCAAAAGCCGAACCCCCTGTTTCCGAAACACCTGCGGCCGGGCGAGGATTTGGAAGTCTGGATGATGCTGGCGAGCTTTGAATGGCTGCAGGCCACGACCAAAGTCGAGATCGGTCGACAGCTGCTGGCCAAGTTTCGCAAGCGACAACCGGCTGCGCGCGAACTGTGGGCGTTGGGGCGGCTGGGCAATCGGACGGCAATCTATGGCTCGCTGGACCGACTGATTCCCCCGAGCGAGGCCGAGGCGTGGCTCCGAACGCTGTTGGCGTTGGATCTGGGCCCGACCGAGAATGTGGCCTACTGTTTGGTGCTGCTGGCGCAGTACACCGGTGATCGTGCGCGGGACGTTGCGGACGGCGTCCGCGAGCAGGTAGCGCGTTGGCTCCAGCGTCTCCCCGATGGAGCACGGCTCCTTGAGCTGTTAACCAATCCTGACCGCGATCTGGAGCGCGCTGAACAGTCGTGGATGTTGGGGGAGGCTCTGCCGGCCGGTCTGGTGCTGTTTGCAGCGGACCCCAAGCCATAGGGAGCTGGCCGCACATTGTTGGCAAGAACGGTATGCACACCTTGCGCCTGAGTCTGGCTCCCCCTTGACTATCAAGACTGCTCCTGGTCCCGCGCTAACACTCTTTCTGGCTATTCCTTGAATGCCGCTTCCACCAGCTTCACCGCCGGTGGGAGCACTTCACCAATGGCGCTCCACACCCGCAGCGTGACGGCGCCATCATACGGCGTTTCGCCCTGGTTCACCAACACCACGCGGGCACGGGCGCGGATCGCGCGTCCGACGAGCGAGGCCGCTGGCTCCACCACCAGGGAGGATCCCAGGACGAGCAGCACGTCGCAGGTGCGGGCGTGCTGCTCGGCAAGTGCCAATTCTTTCTGCGGCAGCGGATCGCCAAAATTCACCACGGACGAGATGAGGCGACCACCACAGGCCGGGCACGCCGGTTGCCCCGCTACAGGTTTCTGCGTACGATAGCCCGGCCCCCAGCGGCGTGCGTCCCAGCCAACCTCCTGTCGTGTGTACTGTCGGTCGCATGCGAGGCAGCGCAGGAGGTGCCCGTTGCCGTGCAGTTCGGCGAGCAAATCGGGGCGAATGCCCGACTGGCGATGGAGGTTATCCGTGTTCTGCGTAATAAGAAAGTGAAGCTTGGCGAGCCGCTGGAGTTCAACGAGGGCGAGATGGGAGGCGTTGGGCTTAATCTGGTCCGGCGGCACCCGCCATTGGGGTGCCGGCAATCCAGCGTCCCGCCGCGTCCACACACCGTCGGGACCTCGAAAGTCCGGAATACCCGATTCGGTACTGATGCCGGCCCCCGTGAACGCGACAATATGCTTGCCCTGTATGATCCAGTGAGCAATGGTTGCGATGTGCTGTTCGAGGGACTGTGCCTTGGTCATCATGCTGCTCCTTGGCGATTGATCGGAACGAAGACAGTATATCAAGCAATTGTGCGGCTACGGGTGCAGCGTGCTGCACAAGGGATGCCGCGGGGGAGGAGCTAGGTGCAATGAGCAGGGGTGGGAGAAGCCGCCGAACATTAAAGCTGAGCTGCGCCCCATGACCTTGCACCGAGCTTCCCATGCGAAATAAGCGATGGTAATCACGAATTTTTGCCATGTTCGTCAGCTCCAGCACCTTGTTCGGTGAGAACCCGCGGCAAAGGAGTGCCGCCCTCTGCCTGCAGACATAGGGCGTACGCGACCAATGCGTAATGTGGGTATTAGCGCTGCTCCCGCACTATTCGCATCTTCTCCGGGAGCGTGGTAAGGAGTGCCATCATGCCCCACGCCAACCACTACGGCGAACCCGCTAGGGAAGTAGCTGCTGGAGATGCATCACGATTGGCTCCGCGACCAATTCATAATTGGCGAGCACGATCACGGTGTAGCCACGATCAAGATACATGTCGAACTGCGCATCAACGTCCGGGAAGCCACCACTGTGACCAACAATTGGCTCGTTGCCGGCGCGTCGAAAGATGAACCCGTAGCCATACCGATAGCCGGGTCGCTCGTACTCTACCCGGTCGGTCAGCACCAGCTCGGTGGCACCGGGGGCCAAGAGCTTATTTGTCCGCAATGCGCGCTCAAACTTCAATAAATCACCAACCGTTGTGTAAGCACCACCAGCGGCGCTACCCACGCTCGGCACATCACCGGTAAAGAGATGCCGCGTTCCAGGCTTAATTTGGCCGTCATCGGCGAGCTCCGTGTAGCTCTGAGCAAGCACAGCCGCATCGATCCCTTGGCTTGAAAGACTCGTTTCGGACATGCCTGCCGGCTCGTAGATGTGTGTGCGGAGGTAATCGGTGTAGCTCTCCCCAGAGACTCGCTCAATGATTGACCCTAACAGGATATAGTTTGAGTTGCTGTACTCGAAGTGCTGGCCCGGTGTGAAGCGCAAGGGCTCATGCATAAAGATGGCTGGGTAGTCGCGCTGGGGATTGGTGCTGTCCTTCACCCGCGCGAAGCGCTGGCTGTCAGCGAAAAAGTCCACGAGGCCCGAGCGATGGGTCAGCAGATGATCGACCGTGACGCGCTGGGCAACCTGGGCGGGGTAGTCCGGCAGGTAGGTGCTGATCGGTGCATCGTAGGTCACCTTGCCCGCCTCAACAAGCTGGGCAATTGCCACTGCCGTAAACATCTTGCTGGTCGAAGCGACAGAAAAGCAGGTTGCCAGCTGGTTTGGAATGGCCTGCTCCTTGTTCGCCAGGCCGTAGGCACCCTCAAACACGGGCGTGCCGTCTTTGGCCACCAGCACGACGCCTGAGAAGCGATCCGCTGCGACGAACTCGCGCACATAGGTATCAATCTGTTGCTGAAGTTGTTCGTTGCTCAGCGCAACAGGGCTAGCCATGACTGGCGCGTCGACAGGCTGGAGCATGATGCCACTCACTAAATGGGGTGGCTGATCCTCGACCATAAATGTGATGCGCCGCCACTCTTGAGACAACCGCAATTGCGCAATCACCGTCAAGGCTGTTTCCTGAGATTCCGTAATCTCATACAGGTTCAGGCCATGGCTCGTGTTATACAAGCGCAATTGCGAATTGGTGCGGGTTTTGATATCCGCACCACCCGGCCCACTTGGCGTAAAGTGGTCGGCGATGAACTGCTGCAATGCTGCTTCATCACCGGCATTGAAGGCCTGAAGGTAGGCGTCGAACTGGCGTCCAGCAGCCGTATTAGGCAAACTGGGCACGGACCAAGTGGGAAGCGTTGCGTGTGCTGGCGCGCATACAACCACCAAGCAGCACTGCCCATACGACCACAAACGCAGCGTTCAGTGCGCGCAGGAACAGCGGTTTCACAAATTGTTGCTTCATTACTGTTAATCTCTCCGATAATAACTAAGCTGTAGGCGACCGCTAGGACGCGAGCGCCAATAGAGAGGTTGCGGAATATTCACCGTTTTGTTCAAAGATAGTGCTAAAGACGTAGAGGTGAGCTTTCATGAGGAGATCGAGTGTGGGCGGAGGGTTACCAGTGCGGCAAATAATACCTGAACAGGGGGGAAGGAAAGGATGCACCGCTCGAACATTTGCTAGAACTGCAGGCGGTTGATCCTTGAAGGAAGAGCTTTACCTGTGGGCGACAGATCCGCCGAACGGCTGTGAAGGACGACCAAAGCTTACTGTGGCTATTTCGAACTGACGTTATTAAATCCTAACGATGGTAGTAAACCTCTGACTCTGCAAACGAGGTAAACGTTGCCGTGCCACCCGGCGTTCCGATGATTCGTACGCCATCGCCCCAGGTGTCGTCGAAGCTAAAGGTGTATGTGCTGCCGGGGGAACACTCCCATCTCCAGCTTATTCCGGCGTCGAGTGTAAATTTTTGACGTCAACCCATTGATGGTTCTGCCGGACCTGCACGCGGATATCGGTAAATTAGCCGCCATCAGTTCCGAAGACATGTCTGTTTGTGTAAACGACTTGATTGAGATTGTAGCTCTGCGACCAGGTGTAGCCCCAGTAGTCCTCGCTTTTGAACTCACCGTTCCAGCTGTCCTCAGACTGCCACCTGATCCCGTCGTTGAGAAACTCGACGTTACCGTAGTGGAAGTTCGCTCGTGAGATCGGGGTAACATTTTGCGCGTTGGTCGGCAACGCCAAATTCGCATCGCTGGGCTGGTTGCTGGGCGTTGTCGCGACGTACGGCGTGACCCGCAACTTGCGAAACGACAGGTTATAGTTCTGGATGCCGCCCACAAAGGTATTCGAGTTCAGCCACATTTCGGTGCCGTCGGCGCTGATGTACTTCGATGGAATAACCGTTGTGTAGCCGCCGTGGGTAGTCGGGAACCAGGGATACACGCCGAAATCGCGCGATAAGAAGCGCTTCCACGGCCCCCAGGGCGAGGGCGCTTCGTAGAACTCAAAGGTGTATTCCGTCCACGAGGTGTAGAGATAGCGTTTCAGCGGCTGGTTATACACGATGCTGCCCTGCGAGAGCACCGTCATATCTTTTGGGAACACCCATGGCATTGCGTTCATATAGATGCGGCGATCGTCTTGCAATACCGGCTGCTTGCTTTTAATCTGCTTGGTCCACTTCGCGGTGCCGTTAAGGTCGCCCGCATAAAACTCCCAGCTGTTGCGGTCTTGCACCCTGTCTTTCGGCACCCGCGCCAAATACAGCTTTGTGGGGTCGGGAACGCTGTTTACAAACGAATCGCGCCAGTTGTGGTCCAGGCCATAGGTATAGACATAGTTGTCGAAGGTGTTGTTCTGGCCGTCCTTGTCATAGTCGAGGAACATGATCGTAGTAAACTGGTACTCGTCGAACATCGGCTTGCTCGTGTCCCACGTCCAGGTCCGGCCCTTATCCACTGACTTCAGGATTGTGGCCGCGGGCGCATCGTTGAAGATCCACGGCCCGGCTTCGCTGCGCAGATCCTGCACGGCAAGGTAGAGCACGCCGCCCACGGATACCATGCCGGTTGGCTTGCGGTTATATTTCTGGGGATCGCCCCAAACCTGACCGACTTGGTCGCCACTGGCTAGCCTGGTTCCGGTTACATTGCGGCTCTCCGGATGGCCGGTGATCCGGTTGACGACGATATCCGACCACGGTGCGCTAAGGTCAAACCCCTTACCATCGCCATTTGTCGAATAGACATAATCGTCGTCCGACCAGGCGGCTGGCCACAAATGCCGTCACTGGGAGTGTTGTAGGTGGACTGTTCCTCGACATAAGCCCGAGAAGAATGTACTTTCAGGCGCCACAATTTGGTCTGGTTTCGGCTTAGCATGGGCCGCGTCGGAGATGGGCCCGATGCCGAGAGCCGACACTACCATTATTGAACAGACGAGACCGCTAAACAGCTTACCGGCGTTGTTGATGTTCACAGCAAACTCCTCC
>JADDQF010000154.1:5197-44287 GCA_016781505.1 bacterium | reverse complement strand
CCGGCGGTTTTGTCATTTGCGTTTAGACTATCGAGTTGGTGTACCACCAGTAGTACACGCCGTGCAACCAGGCACGCAGCGCGATTTTCGAATATGTAGAGGTGTTTTACAATCGGCAGCGGCGGCACTCAGCGCTGGGCTATCGCAGCCCAGCGGAGTACGAGGTGCACTATCGAATGCAACAGACTATGGTGCAGGCGGCGTAACTACATGTCCACGAAAGCGGGCGAAGGTCACTACAGCTGGAGTCCGCAACTATATGGCGCAGGATCATGATCCGAGGAAGCTGGTAACGAGGGTGCCGATTATAAGTGGGTGTGTGCTAGCGTTCTGATTAGCCAGAGGCTATTGGTCTGGGAGTTACGATTGTGTTGGTATTTTTCTTGTAGGAGCGAGGGCACTATCTGTCCTGTACGCAAGGCTCATGCTCTGGGGTCTTTCAGCTACACGCAAGCTGTCCCCCAAACTTCCGACCGAACATGCTGCTCACCGAATCCGGCGATACGCCCCAACACCGGCCTCATGGCTACCCAGTATATAGGGCCATCGGGTATGTTGCTAGCGGCGCGAGCGCGGTACATTATGCGTGCCACTACATTATTGCTTCGTCGCAGCCAACATCATAAATACGGAGACGAAGTATGACAACGCACTGGTTCCACGCCCAACCCTTTGCTTATGCCCAGCCTTTTCAGGCTGTTGAAGATACACAAACGGTTGAAAATCCGGCAACGGCCATCGACCGAGCCTTTATTGCCGACCAAGGACTTTCGAGCGACACCAAGGGTGATATGTGCACGTATGACCGTACGCCGGTTGCCGATGAATGGCTGGACACAATGCCGGATGGAGCGTTTGTGCGGGTGTTTATTATCAATGAATTCACAACAGTTCGGGCACTGTACAACCAGGCCGGCGATCGGTTGACCGAGCCGGTGATCGACACATGGCGGCCTACCGCCCACTACGTTGTGGCGTCCTGACACGGCTTGTTGGAAAGTCGTTTCAACAAGCCGCTGATCGACGACCAACCGTCCCAAGCAATGATCCCCCTTTCTAACGCATAAAATTGCCTCCGGCGAGCATTGCCCCGACTCTAGTTGCAATCTCAACGAGCGTGAGAACGGGCGCTCCAGCTCGTTCAAGCACAATCAGACACAACAAGCGACGGACACCTTGGCCAGCTCGGCCGGGTGTCCGTTATCTATCTTCGACAAGGCGGCATTTGGGACGTGGCTCTGCCAGCGGTAGCAGTGCAGCTTGCGGTAGATGGTACCGGGAAGCTTCGCTGGAACATTTCTCCGATAACCAGTAATCAACATACTGGGCCGACGTGCCTTGAGCCGTGGCGCTGCTGTTAGATCCTGCTGACTACCTCGCCTCCCCACCACGTGAGCAAGGTCACGCAGGTACGTTACCCTGGGCTGATCAACCGCCTTACCTCAGCGAGCAACATGTCCGGGTCAAACGGCTTCCCCATAAAGGCCGTCACACCGCAAGCGCGTCCACGTTCCTGTTCATACGGCTCGGTATGGACGGTCAGCATCAAGATCGGGGTGTGGGGAAACCTGGCGCGGATACGCTTGGAGGCTTCCCATCCGTCCAGAGTCGGCATTCGTCCATCCGTAACCACCAGCGCAGGATTGGTCTGAAATGCGCGCTGCACCGCTTCCAGTCCATCTTCAGCCAGCACAACGGTGTACCCGTCACTTTGGAGCACTGCACCGATCAGCATGCGAATATCAGGATGGTCCTCGGCAACGAGAATAACGTTAGCAGTGGCTGTCATGGAGGGTGTTCCTATGTGTTTGGCGCTCGGAATGGTGTTGCTTTCGGATATCGGGACATATCGGTATTGTACCAATCCAGGACCGGCAGTATGCGCATGATAGCCCGCACAGTACCGAAGGAGCAGCGCGTCTGTTGGCTAGTGCTCGTTGCCCTCTGCTGGTGTTTGACACAGCTGCTTGAGCTGCCACAGCGCCACTAACATGGCATCCAAACGGGTGCGCGTGCCATGTTCTGTCCGAGCAACAACTTTGGTGCCTGTCACAATCGTCGCGTGGTAGCCGTCATGCTCAGCCAGCCAGGTGTTCAATCGGTACCCTTGATCCACGGTCACAACTTGATGTGTTGCTTGCAGCAGGCCATGCAAGTGGCTATCGTACACGTGCCATACATGCGCTTCGAGGGCTTGGACGGCATCGCCAGCGGCTGAAGAATGCGCCAGCTCGCCGTTGAGTGCTTGGCACAGGTGGCGATGCCATTGCTGTGGATTGGGGAGTCGACTCCGATCCAGCACGATGCTCTGCCCCGCTTCGTCAACGGCAAATGGCGTTTTGGCTAGCCCAAGGGTGACCAATGCATGGCGTACTTGAAGCAGCGCGGCTTCCTTGAAGCGAGCTACCTCGGTATGCCAATCAGCCATACATGTCGCCGGTGTTTGCGTAAAGGTGATCATGCGAGCTCCTTGCGGCGGGTTGGCGTTCGCTACCGCGGCGGAAAGGACTGTAGCCCGTTTGCGGCCGTAGTGCATCCCCTTGCGATACTGTATCGCAGCCGCTGTCTGTCCTAGTTGTGCGTGTGACCGCCGTGCCAACCGATGCGTGAAGCGCTTTGGACGACCTTTGTCTTTAGGTGAGGAAGCGTTTATACGCCGGATTATCGCTTTCGTCGGTGGCGTGGTAGCCGAGGCGGTCAAGGGATGCCTCGAAGCGCTGCAAATCCTGGGACGGAATTTGGATGCCGGCCAGCACACGGCCATGCGCGCTCCCATGATTACGATAATGAAACAAGCTGATGTTCCAGGTTTCGTCCATTGTTTCCAGGAACTGGAGCAGCGCGCCGGTTCGCTCGGGGAATTCAAAGCTGTACAGCCGCTCGTGCTTGGCTTCTGGCGCGCGGCCGCCAACCATGTGGCGCAGGTGGACGATGGCCAGTTCGTTATGGGTTAGATCAAGCACAGCATAGCCAGCCGCCTCAAGCTGAGCAATCAGTGCCAGCCGCTGGTCTGCGTGCTCCAGCTGGATGCCAACAAAGACGACGGCGTCGTCTCGCGGCGCGTACCGATAGTTGAATTCGGTGATGTTGTTCTGCCCCACCACACGGCAAAACGCTTTGAACGCTCCCAGCTGCTCCGGGATCGTTACCGCCAGCAGCGCCTCGCGGTGTTCGCCGATTTCCGCCCGCTCGGCGATATGCCGCAGCCGATCAAAGTTTAGGTTTGCGCCGCACGTCAGCGCAACCAACGTCTCACCCTGCAACCTGTGCTTGTGCACGTAGCGCTTCATTCCGGCTACGGCGAGGGCGCCGGCCGGCTCCTGGATGGCCCGCGTGTCTTGGAACACATCTTTGATGGCCGCGCATACGTCGTCGGTGCTGACTTGGATAAAATCGTCCACGTACTTGCGCGTCAAGCCAAATGTGTGCTCGCCGACGCGCCGCACTGCAACGCCGTCGACGAAAATGCCTACCTGCGCAAGCGTTACGCGCTCTCCACGGCGCACGCTCCGCACCATTGCATCCGAATCGTCCGGTTCTACGCCAATAATCCGTAAATCGGGACAGATGCTCTTCAAAAAGACGGCGATGCCGGCGATCAACCCGCCGCCGCCGATGGGCACGAAGACGTGATAGCGCTCGGAGCGCACCTGTTGCGAAAGCTCGAGTCCAATGGTGCCCTGGCCGGCGATCACCAGCGGATCGTCGTAAGGATGCACAAACGTCAGGCCCAGCGCACGCTGGAGGTCGTACGCGTGGGCTTCGGCATCGCTGTAACTGTCACCATACAGCACAATTTCGGCGCCCCGGGCCCGGCACGCCTGGACCTTGATCGTTGGCGTCGTTTGAGGCATCACGATCACCGTCCTGATCCCAAGCTTTTCCCCGGAGAATGCAACACCTTGGGCGTGATTGCCGGCCGAGGCGGTGATCACGCCGCGTTCGCGCTCCGCCGGCGTTAGCTGGGCCATACGATTGTACGCGCCGCGCAGCTTGAACGAAAAGATTGGCTGCAAATCTTCGCGCTTGAAGTACACAGCGTTGCCCAGGCGCTGAGACAGGCGTGGAGCGTGCTGTACCGGCGTCTCGTGTACCACGTCGTACACCCGGCTGGTCAGAATGCGTTGCAGATAGTCAATATCCACCCAATCAACGTCCTTTCGCGCGCAGCGCACCGAACTGTCCCCCTCGTCGTTGCTGTTCCTCGGAGCAGCAAAGCGGAAGGCTTCAAAGTTGCCGAAAGCGCATCTGCCAATCTCCATCCAGCGTTCCTGCTGTCGAGACTATGCTGGTCGTTCTGGTGCCGTGCGCTGCTCCAGCCCAGCTGCCCCAAGTTAAGCCGGCCGTTTGGCTAGGCAGATTGTTGCCAACGCTCGGTCAGCAGGCCCAGAACGGAGCCCCAGACCAAATGGGCCGCAATCATCAACATATTGCGACGGCCGGGATGCTGTGTCGCCGGACGCAACACGCCGAGGGCAGGTAGCAATCCGAGGTAACTCACGCTCCAAACCACAAAACCCCACCCAACGCCTTTGAGCGCTGGAGCACTCCGCAACTTTGTTTGCAAAGCAGCGGCGACTAGTCCGTACACTGCACCGGCTGCCGCTCCGTAGGCAAAATGATTGAACAGCGTGAGCGTGACGTGCTCCGGTTGATCGAGCTGGTCGTTCACGCCGAGTTCGTCGGTGAGCTTGGCTGTGATTTCGCCTGGCGGCAGAGCGTATTGTTCGTGGTGCGGCAAAAAACGAAACATCGCCTCCATCGACGCCGTCATGGGCAGCGTCGCAACGAGTCCCGCTGCTGTTCCGCTTAGCACATTGCCTAAAAACATGCTGATTATACTCCTCCTTATGGTTGCCCGATTCTTTCGTGTTCCACGGCCGCTTCGCGCAGCCCCAGCTGTGTGAACACGGGACAACTGTTGGTCATGAACTTACTGCTACATCACGTGCAATGCCAGGGCGTCAAGCGCAGGAATCAGGATAGCATTCTTGTGCCAACATCAATAGCTTCACTACAACTTCTAAACAACTTCTTTATACGGTGTTGGTATGCTTGTTGGAAAGGCGGAGCAGGACTGCCGAGAGCCTGAGCGCGCATGACAGCGCAGGGGTGCAATACTTTTCGGTGCGCGGATCGAGAGCGGGCTGGAGCTGGATTTCACGCTGATCGGGCTGTACGTTGGCCGACTCGCGCGGCGTCATCTCTTGAATGTGGAGCTCGCTCATCTCGGCGCAGCACGATACCCTATAATAGGCTGCTAAACACGGCGTGTATGTGCAGCGGCGTTTGTGCGCCGCGGTGGCAGATCCGCCGTTCAAATGTTGGAACAAGGATAGTTCAGCCATGTTCAACAACCGTCGCAGGTTGATCAGTTTGGCGTTTGTGCTGGTCAGTCTGCTGACCATCAACTTCGCGATCCGCGGAATACAGCACGGTCGCAGGCTGCGTGCTCGGCCGGATGAGCCGATCCAGGGCTGGATGAATATCGGCTATGTTGCCCACAGCTATCATGTGCCGCCGCAGGTGATCCATGAAGCTCTGGGCTTACCGCCACAGCCTGATCGCCGGCCGTTGGCACGCATTGCCGTGGATACCGGACGCACAACCGACGAGGTGATCGCCAACGTTATGACCGCTATCCAACAGTTTAGGGGGGCTCGTCCACCTGATCCTGATGCGCCTGCGCCACCTCCTGTTGAACCGAGGACGCCATGACGTTGAACGAGTACGTGTTGCAAGGATTGGTGCAGTACGGCTTGCCCGTATTGTTTGCCACCATCCTGTTTGCCTCGACGGGCGTGCCCCTTCCGGCGACGCTGCTGCTGCTGACCGCCGGATCGTTTGTTGATCAGGGCACCTTTAATATGGGGTGGGTTGTTGGGCTAACGACCAGTGCCGCCGTGCTGGGCGATCATGTTGGCTATGGCATCGGCCGATGGGGAAGTGGCCGATTACTCGCTACGATCAGTCGCTGGGGCGGAGGAGCCCAAAAGATTGCGCAAGCCGAACAGGTGGCCCGGCGCTGGGGCGGTCTTGGCATTTTTCTCAGTCGCTGGCTCATGACGCCGATTGGACCGGTCATTAATCTGACCAGCGGCATGGCTCGCTATCCGTTGCCGGCTTTCTTTTGCTTCGATCTCGTGGGCGAGATCGTATGGGTGATGCTTTACGTAACCATGGGCCGGCTGTTTAGCGATCAGGTGCAAACGTTGAGCGCCGCGCTCGGCAATTTTACCTGGGTGATTGTAGGTATGCTGCTGATGGTTGTGCTGGGGCGCTATCTTATCCGTCCGGCGCAGCCTGCTACGGTCAGCGAGCGGGTTTAGCCCGGCAGCATCGCGGCCTAACCGAAAATGGAGGAACGCGCCGCGGCTTCCTCCATGCGGAGTAATGCTCCTGAACTCGGGCGATAGCCGACCACGGGTTAACCGTCGCGCCGCAATCAACGCTGTTAGGTAACTTCCGGCTGTCGGGCTCGGCCTGCAGTTCGACCGAACAGATTGTCGAGGGCGAACGCGCCGCTGCCACCGAGCAACAGCGCCAGATTGGCTGCCAGCAGCAGCAGAACAAATTCATAGCCGCCGTTTTGCACAAAGAAGCCGGCCGGCAGGTGGACGGTTAACAAGGCTACCAGCATGTCGATTGCGAGCGGGATCGCGACAAAGCGCGTGCCAATGCCCAAAATAAGGGCAAGGCCACCCATCAAATCAACCAGGATTACAATCACGGCTGCCGCGGATGCGGCTGGAATGCCGAGTTGGCTCAAAAAGCCGGCAAAGCCGCCGAACCCAAATTCGGTCAATTTCTGCAAGCCATGCACGAAAAAAAGAATGCCGGTCACAATGCGGATAACGGCCAGTCCCCAGCCGGGGTTGAGTGCACGAGTGTTCAGATTCATCGATTTCTCCTTTACGCTCCATCCAACGCTTGTGTTGCAGAGCTGTGTATGGCGTTTACCCGGACCCGCCCCTGCCACTTCAAGCACCAGCGCACGATTCGTGCGGCCTGGGCCGCAGCAACATGCAGCCTTTGCACCGCTGTCCATAGGTGCTTGGGAGCAGGATACCAATGGTTGTGGGGCACCGGAATGGAAGAATCGTGGGCAAGCTATGTCATTTTTTGACGCTCGTCCCGAAACGCTTGCGGTGAAACACCGGCGATGCGCTTAAAGGTCTTGCTTAAGTGAAATGGATCGCTGTAGCCGAGGGCCACGGCAATATCGGTAATGGACATGTCGGTGTAATGTAAGTACCGTTTGGCCTCCAGCACGATCCGTTCGTCGATGACCTGTTTGGTTGTTTTACCGAGGATGGTGCCTGAGCTGCGGGATAATCTGATGGTGGACACGCCAAGTGCTACGGCGTAATAGCGTACATCATGGTGCCGTGCAAAATCCTGTTCAAGGAGGGTCACGAACCGCTGATATACCTGGTTGGCTTCCCGCTGCTGGCCAGGCGAGCCGGCTGAAGCTTGGAACACGCGCTCAACCTTGATCAGCAGAACGGCGAGCAGATGGCGCAGAATGCGTTCCTGTTCCAGCGTACTCGGTTGTGACCACTCCGCTTCCAACAGTTCAGCAACGCTGGCTAGCTCGGCAAGGTCGGCTGCGTCGACCGTGATGGTATGGATTGCACCCAGCTGCTGAAAGAGCGCTGTTTGATAGTGGCCTGGCTGGCCCAGCATATCGGTCGGCAAAAACTCTTCGCTGAAGCGAATTAACCAGCCGGTCAAGTTCGTCAGGTGCTCGACGATATGTACTTGGCCTTTGGTAATGACCGATACCGTGCGCGGCAGCAGGTCGATGGCTTGTCCATCGATAGCGTGCACACCGTGGCCGGATTGAACGATAAAGATTTCCTGATAGTTATGCCGGTGCGGTACCTCGGCGACTGGTGGGCGAAACGACGCGTG
Organism: bacterium; assembly: GCA_016781505.1. GTDB lineage: Bacteria > Chloroflexota > Chloroflexia > Chloroflexales > Kallotenuaceae > LB3-1. The sequence continues at coordinate 36,373 of JADDQF010000154.1, read as the reverse complement.
CTCGAAACGCCGGAGCATAAACGAAGCGAGTGCTTCGGATGGTGCCGTATGCGCCAGATCGACGTAAGCGATGTCCTTAACCATGTGCATCTGGAGGTATGTATTCGTTGTTTTTGCGACACGTCCGCCGCGTTGTGCGCCCCTTCGAAAGTTATCTGGATTGTGCAACAACTTGGCGCCATTGGCTTTGTACAACGTCAGCCGACATACCCGCTTACAACGAGCTTAATACGGCGCCCAGCAGACCGGCGCCCAGCACGATGCCCGCCGCAGCAGCTTTCGCCTGCCAACGGTACACCGCGAGCAACGCCAGCAAGAAAATGACCGCGGCGGGGAGGCTGGTGATGCCGGTGCGCAGCAGAACAATCGAGGTGGTGGCGATCAACCCCACAACGCCCGCAGTGACTCCGTCAAGCAAGTTGTGAATAGCCGGGTGCTCAATCATCCGTTCAACATACGTGTGCCCGATCAACGTGAACGAGAAGGCTGGGAGAAAAACACCCAAGGTCATCGCCAACGCGCCCCACGGCCCGCCCGCAACATAGCCAACAAACGTTGAAAAAATGATCAAGGGCGCTGGCAAGATACCTCCCAGCGCGATGCCATCCAAAAATTGGCTGGTCGTCAGCCACCCACCGACGGCGACGGCGTCGCGCTGCAAAAATGGGATGGCAGTATAAGCGCCGCCAAACGTTAGGAGGCCAGCGCGCAAGCCGGATAGCAACACGCTCCCAAGCGATGCCCTGCCCGCCGCAGCTCCGTTTGCCTGGACCAGCCCGGTTGACTCCGCTCCAACGCCACCGAAGCTGCTAGCAGCATACACGGCGATGCCGCCAAGAAACACGACTTCGAGCACAACAGCGCCCTGGCGCCAGCCGCGTTTGACCATAACATACGCGCCGCCTGCTACCAAGAGCGTTAGCCAAAAAGGCGCGCCGAGAAAATTCCCGACGAAACTTGCCGCCGCAATCGCCAGGAGCCAGCGGTCATGGAGGGCATGGCTGCCGATGCGATGAACGGCGCGAATGATCAAGGCGACAACGGCAGCTTGAAAGCCAAGGAAAACACCCTGAAATAATGGAGCTGTGATCCCGACCGCTAGATAGAACCAGGATAAGGCAAACATAAGCACGAAGCCGGGCAACATAAAGCCCAGCCCTGCCAAAAAACCGCCCAAACGACCCCGCGCTAACATGCCAAAATAAACGCACAGCTCGTGGGCTTCCGGCCCTGGCAATACCTGGTACACGGCCAGGGTACGGTTAAACCGCTCGTTGGTAACCCACCGCTCCTCATCGACCAATTCTTGACGGAGCATGGCAATCTGCGCAACCGGGCCGCCCCAGGCCAACAATCCAAACCGTAAAAAACGCAGAAACAGTTTGCCGTAGGGCTCATGGGGTGGAGCGGCCGGCTTTGACGCGGCGCGCGTTTCAGGAACGCTGGTGGTCAAACAACCTCTCCTTCCGGCCGTTCGCAAGTGCGAGCAAAATTCCTGCTTGGGCCCGTACTATGCCGGCCTCGACGTCAGCTGCCTTGGGCTTGGACGACAGCTTGGTCGCACATGTGCAGCCTGCAAGATCCATACTCGCTTTGGTGCTTAGGCGCTGCGCGGCACTGTACCTGATGTTGCGCTGATCGGCAAGGCGTGGAGCGCGCCCAACTTTGGCGTATTTATGCTACCTATGCTAGAGTTGTGACAAGCGGCCAATCAAAATCCTAGCAGAGCGGAGCGCCTCAGCGGCAATCTTTTTCTGCACTTTGGCAGATCCAGCCGCCAGGGTTGGCCGTGGGCGTCGTCGTGAAGGGAGTGCTTGTGAGCCAAGACCAGTGGACCGCCGTTGATCGGTACATTACCGACCTTTTTGTGCCACCTGATCCGATCCTCGACGCAGCCCTCCAAAGCACGGCGGAGGCGGGAATGCCGCAGATTAATGTGGCGCCCAATCAGGGCCAGTTGCTGCATATACTGGCGCTGTCGATCCAGGCGCGGTCAATTCTTGAGATCGGCACACTGGGTGGCTATAGCACGATCTGGATCGCGCGAGCGCTGCCGCCCGATGGCACGCTCGTCACGCTTGAGGCCAACCCGGCGCATGCCGAAGTTGCCCGCGCCAACATCGCCCGCGCTCAGCTCGGTGACATGGTGCAGGTACGCGTCGGGCCCGCCCTGGAAACGCTGCCACAACTCGCAGCAGAAGGCCATGACCCGTTCGATCTGGTGTTTATCGATGCCGACAAGATTAACACACCGGCCTATTTTGAATGGGCACTCAAGCTGGCGCGACCGGGTAGTTTGATTATTACCGACAACGTCGTGCGTGACGGTGCCGTGATCGACACTGCAAGCGACGACCCAAGCGTGCAGGGCGTACAGCGCTTCAACAGCTCATTAGCCGCCGAGCCGCGCGTAACTGCAACCGTGATCCAAACGGTTGGCAGCAAAGGCTACGATGGCTTGGCGATTGCGCTTGTTAAGGGTGCCTAGGGCGCGGACAAGCCGGGGGTTCGGGGTTGTCGCTCGATAATACCGCTTTCCCAGGCCTTGCATACTTTGGTATAACCGCAGAGTCTGCTGATTAAGCATAAGAAATAATACGCGCTGGCGACTGGCCTGTTTCGTGCTACCGCTGCAGTGGAAATACCAAAAGTTAGCACCGCATTCAACTGAACGAAACCCATCTCGGGTCGGGGCATGCGGGCCAACCAAAGGACAACGGATGAGTAAGCTGGTACCGGCACGTGTGCCGCAAGAGCACGAACAACAGCGCGATGTTCCACAGATTATGACGACATTTAGCCGCGCCATCGGGCGGACGCGCTTCGTGGTCTTGCTTGCCGTCGTTGCTGTCTTGTTGGTAGCAATCTCGCTTTTTTTGCTGGGAACGATTCAGGCGGCGTTTGGCATGCGTGGCAAGGCGTTCTGCGTGGCGAGCTAGGTACGACCGACTTAACGGTTGAGTTTTTGGAAATTGTGAGCGTAATGCTCAAGGCGGTCGTCTTTTATATTGTGGGCGTTGGCCTGTATAGTCTGTTCATTACGCCCCTGAATTTAACGGTCTCGCTCGGCGTTGAAACCCTGGTCGACCTCGAGTCCAAAGTTGTCAGTGTGGTCGTGGTGATCCTCGGGGTCACCTTTCTTGAGCACTTTATCCAATGGCAAGATCCCGTTGCGACATTGCAGTTTGGCGCTGCCATGGCGCTGGTGATCGTGGCTTTGGTGCTGTTCCAAATGTATAGCCACCGCACAAAAGAAGATCAAAAGACACACAATCCAGATGTGCAAACCCGGGCGAAACGGCGTTTGTTCGAGGAAGATCGCGAACAGCAGGAGATCGAGCTGGATGAGGTAGCCGGAACGCAACGTGAGCGTACTCCGTGACCAGGCCCCAAGCTGCGCTAGCAGGATCGTGGCGCGTGTAGCGTGCGCTCGTGCATCTGAGACCTGGTGTATGGGTCGCTTGCAGTCCCGGAGATCGCCCCGGTCCCGTTATGGCAATCATTAAGGCTCTGCGCAAGCTGAAGCGATCGGCATTGCCGTAAAGGTCGTAGCTGCATGAATAAAGGGATTGTGTACGCGGCTGGGGCATACATATGCTGGGGATTACTGCCACTTTTTTGGAAAGCGCTGCAGCATGTTCCCGCACTCGAAATTCTGGCCCACCGGATGGTGTGGTCGCTTTTGCTTGTGCTCCTTGTTCTGACGTATCAGCGCCACTGGCGTTGGTTCAAGAACCTTTTCCAGCAACCACGTATTGTGCTAACGTTTCTGGCCAGCGCGCTCCTGCTTAGCTTGAATTGGTTTATCTACATTTGGGCGGTTAATGCCGGCTTTGTTGTAGATGCCAGCCTGGGCTATTTTATCAATCCCTTCGTAAACGTTGTGCTTGGCGTGCTCTTCTTGAAAGAGCGACTGCGATTTTGGCAAGGCATCGCCCTTTTGGTAGCGGCTTGTGGTGTGCTGTATTTGACCGTGAGCTACAATGCGGTGCCCTGGATTGCGCTAACACTGGCAGTGTCGTTCGGCCTTTATGGACTGCTGCGCAAAACGGCAGCGCTGAATTCATTGGAAGGGCTAAGCTTGGAAACGCTGCTGCTCTTTCTGCCGGCGCTGGGCTATCTTGTTGTGCAGGAATGGGCGGGACGAGGCGCTTTCGGCGATGTGGCTTGGCCGACAAACCTGTTGCTCATCTTTTCAGGGGCGGCTACCGCCGTGCCATTGCTGCTCTTCGCTGCCGGCGCGCGGCGCATCAGCTTGACTTCACTTGGAATCTTGCAATACATCGCGCCTTCGCTGCAATTTGGCCTGGGAGTGCTGGTGTTCCACGAGGCGCTAACCATGGCCCGCATGATCGGCTTTGGCCTAATATGGCTGGCGCTCCTGCTGTACACCCTGGAAGGCGTTGCCCTCGGTCGCTCCGGCGCCCGAATGGCAAGCGCGACAGGCAAAACATGAGCACAGTTTGTGTAACCAAAAGCTCTTGGATAGGTTGCTCAAGACTGCTTGCGGCCGTATGGTTAAGCAACGGGCATAGCTGTTCCTCGGTGAGCTATGCGCCCGACCAGCAATAAGCAATTATCGGTCGAGTATCTAAGCAGCGGAATAGCCTGCCCATCGGGAGGCTATTCTTCGCTTAGCTTTCGAGGTCGAGCCAATTGCTGGGATCGGCCTCCGTACAATGTGCACAGCGTGGCTCCCAGTCCGTAAGCGCATGACCAAGCTCAGGCAACGTTGCTATGGCCGGGCTTTCAAACTGGCCAACTCCACAAACGCTACAAGGCCGCACGATCATCAGCTCATGGCGCCGCAGACGAAACACCATCCCGTCAACTGCGACCACGGCTAGTTGCTCTTCGGAGTTGGCGTAAATCGACTCGGCGGTAATATTTTGAGCTGTGAGTGCTGCCAGGCGCGCGGCCAGTTCGGCTCGTAAGCGTGCGGCTACGTCTGGCAATGACTGCCGATACGCGCTAATTGCGCGCTCACGCCACCGAGTGTCATCCCCTGAGTTACCTGTGAGCGCCGCTGGGCTTGTTAACACGGGCGTTGCATTATGGCCACTTCGGACGGCGGTATTACGTGAGCGTGATCCGTGTGTAGCTGCCCGCGAATGCATGTGCATGATCTATCTCCTCCTTGGCGACATCCAAAGTCTTTAAGGACTAAGCGTGAAAGGCTTGAAGATTGTGCCGTGTGTAATGGAGGCACTATAACGGGTGCGCGCCGCAGCCAGTAGCGTCACAAGTTGGGCCTGGGGTACAACTTTGGGCTACATTGCGGTAATGCGGACGGCGAGCGTACAAGCGATGGTAAGGCTGGAACATCTGCCTCTTGGTTGTTTTGAGCATCAGTGTACGTGGCAGGATTACCCTAAGTTGACAGGGAATAGCTCGCGATGCAATAATCAGGCACTGAGTACTTAGAGTATGAGTAGTGGCAAGATGCGTCCGAAGCTTAGTCCTCAACTCACGGTTGAACACGCGCTGCTCGGTTTTCTGCAGCACATGCCGCTGCATGGCTATGAGCTGCATCAGCGTATTCAAGACGCCCAAAGACTGGGGCTTGTCTGGCGCGTAAAGCAGGCGCATGTGTACGCATTGTTGGCCAAACTTGAGGCAGATGGCCTGGTGCAGGCCGAGCTAATACCACAGGAGGCTCGGCCACCCAAACGTTTGTTGCAATTGACGGCGGCTGGCCATACGGCGTTCAATACCTGGCTGTCCGCTCCGGTTGAGCATGGCCGCGACGTTCGCGTTGAATTTCTGGCCAAGCTCTTTTGGGCCCAACAAGCCGGCGTTGGTGCGACGCAAAAGCTTCTCGCAGCACAGCGGCGCGTTACCCGTAATCTGCTGGCGAACATCGAGAGTGAGCTGCCGGGAGCTGAGGATGCCCAATGTTATGCCCTGTTGGTCAACGAATTCCGGCGCGGCCAACTGGAAGCGATGCTGCGCTGGCTCGATACGTGTGAAGCAACGCTGATTCAGGTCCCCGTAGAACAAAACATGCAAGCACGATTAATCGGGTAGGCTACGGAGACTGTATGACACGGTATGCCCGTTCGTTCGTGATGGTGGTGATAGCCACCTTGGCCAGCTGCGGATCTTCAACGCAAGGCGTGCCAGGCACTACAAGCGCTGATATGAACGCGACACAAACAGTGGCTTCGGTCGGCCAAGCCAGCGCAGCTGCCGACACACAGTCGGTACCTAGCCCAGCCACACCGGCAGGAAATACAGGGGCGCTCAACGTCTTTGCCGCCGCATCACTGGCCGGGGCATTTACCGAGCTTGCCAAGCAGTTCGAGTCCGCCAACACTGCCATGCTGCGGCTTAACTTTGCGGGATCGCAACAGCTAGCCCAGCAGATCAAGGAAGGGGCGGCGGCTGATATATTTGCGTCTGCGAATCAACGGCAGCTGGCGGTAGCGATTGAGGCCGGGCGTGTCGGCGCAGGGACGCAGCAGATCTTTGCGCGTAACCGGCTCGTGGTAATCTACCCCCAGGATAATCCCGCCCAGCTGACGCAGCTGCAAGACCTGGCCAAGCCAAACGTTAAGCTGGTACTGGCAGCCGAAGCTGTGCCGGTGGGAGAGTACGCGCTGGACTTTCTCACTAAAGCGTCGGAGCTGCCGGAGTACTCGGCCGCCTACAAGCAGAGCGTGCTGGGCAATGTCGTTTCATACGAGGAGAATGTCAAGGCTGTGCTCACGAAGGTGGCCTTGAGTGAAGCGGATGCAGGCGTTGTGTACAGCTCTGATGTTTCGCCTGAGGTTGCTGGCCAGGTGGGCCGGATCGATATTCCCGACGAGCTCAACACACTCGCCGCCTATCCCATCGCGCCGATCAGTGACTCGCCCAATGCGGAGCTGGCCGGCCAGTTCATCGAATATGTGCTGTCACCTGAGGGCCAGGATGTTCTGGCAAAGTACGGCTTTATCGTCGATGATGGCGCTGGGCAGCCCACCGCGTCAAGCGTGAAGCAGCCGTGATGGGAGAAACACAGACCAGGAGCGCACAACCGAGGGCCGATGCATTGCCATCCCGCCGTCCAGTTCGCACGTGGTGGCTGTCCCTCGCGCTGCTTAGTGCTCCCCTGCTGCTGTTCTTGTGCCTGCCTTTGGTGGCCCTGGTGCTGCGTATCGATCTTTTGAGTGTGTTAATGCGGCTGGGAGAGCCGCCCGTTGTGCAGGCCATCAGCCTAAGCTTGCTAACCGCCAGCCTTGCAACGTTGATCGCGCTGTTCGCCGGCACACCCGTTGCCTATCTGCTGGCTAGATGGTCGTTTCGTGGGCGCGGTGTGCTTGATACGCTGATTGATCTGCCGATGGTCTTGCCCCCATCCGTTGCGGGTATTGCCCTGCTCATCACCTTTGGACGGCGGGGCCTGGTGGGCCAATACCTGGCCGAATGGGGAGTTTCGCTTGCGTTTACTTCGGCAGCGGTGGTCCTGGCCCAAACGTTTGTGGCTGCGCCGTTCTATGTCAAGGCTGCTATGGGCGCGTTTGCCCGTGTTGAGCGTGAGCTGGAGCAGGCCGCCGCGATTGACGGCGCATCGCCGCTGCAGGTTTTTCGGTTGGTGACGGTGCCGTTATCCCGCACCATGTTGCTGGGCGGGCTTGTCATGACATGGGCTCGCGCATTGGGCGAGTTTGGTGCTACAATCATTTTTGCCGGTAACTTACCCGGCCGAACTCAAACAATGCCGTTGGCAATTTACCTTGGATTTGAGCTGGATTTAGGTGTGGCGCTCACGTTGTCGGTGATCCTGTTGGCCACCTCGTTTGCCGTACTGTTTGTTGTGAAGCGCATTCTGGCCCAATCGGTTCCATCCGGATCGTTGTAAGCAGCAGCCGTCCGGATCGCCCCAAACAAGCGATCCTATTCGGCATGACGCGGCAGTCACCTGATGATCCCCGGCGTCGTGCATCAAGCGAGTTAACACCACCAGACTGCATTCACGTACAACAGATTGAAAACGGCGCTATGGTTGCCGCCTCCGTATCAGAATAAATAAGCGTAGAAGTTTGCTGAAATCGTAGACGGCGGTCGCCTTGATGCGCCGAACGAGGCCTGCGCATGAGCTCGCAGCTATCAACGTATTCCTTGCACCGAATGTCGACTGGTATTGCGGGGCTGGATGTTGTGTTGCGCGGAGGCTTGTTCCGGGGAGGGATGTACTTCGTTGCCGGCGCACCCGGCACTGGCAAAACGACCCTGGCCAATCAAATGTGTTTTGCGCATGTTACCGGAGGTGGACGGGCTATATATATTACGTTACAGACCGAGCATCATAGCCGGATGCTGGCCCACTTGTCGGGATTCAGCTTTTTCGCGCCCGAGCATGTCGGCGATGCGCTGCAATATTTCAGTGGCACAAGTGCTCAACAAAGTGGAACAGCGCGCGATTTTGTCCAGTACGTTCAGCGGATTATTCGCGACCAACGGGCTAGCTTGTTGGTGATCGATGGCCTGGAAAATTTCAAGGCGCACGGTGGTAATGGGCAGCTGGTCAAAGAAGCCTTGCATGCGCTGCACGCGTACACCGAGTCGAGCGGTTGCACTCTGATTTTGCTTGGTCCTGCCAGCCCACCGCCGACCAATTATGAAGAAACGATCGTTGACGGTGTGATTTATTTGCGAACCGATGCGGTCGGCTTGCGCACGGTTCGGCTGTTGGAAGTCGGCAAGATCCGTGGCAGTGCATTCATCCCGGGTAAGCACATCTTTGTGGTGGGCGATGACGGCATCACCGTCTATCCACGGACCGAAGCGGTGTTGGCAACTCCTTCCAAACCGGTAGCAGCCAGTCACGCGCGGCTAGCCTTTGATATCGCGGGACTAGACACGATGTTGCAGGGCGGGGTCTTTGCAGGTTCCACAACCATGCTGCTTGGCACACCGGGCAGTGGTAAAACAATCCTTGGCTTACATTTTCTGGCGGCTGGGGCGCGCTTGGGCGAACCTGCCCTCTATTTCGGCCTGTACGAGACGCCGGATCGGCTGATTGCCAAAGCGGATCGCGTAGGCCTGGACTTTTCGGCCAAAAAAGCTGCCGGTCAAATCGAGGTGGAGTGGATCAGCCTAGTTGAAGGGCTACTTGATTTTCAGGTAGATCGTCTGCTGCAATTGGTGCGGCGGCTGCGAGTGCGCCGGCTTTTCCTAGATGGCATCGATGCGTTTCAGCATGTGATGTATCCCGAGCGCATAGGCCAAGTATTGATGGCGTTATCGAATGAACTGCGAGCGCAACAGGTGACCACCTTCCTGTCTGCCGAGTTGCGCCAGCTCGTTGGTCCACAGGTCGATCTGCCGATTCCGATTGTTTCTCCGATTGCCGAAAACATCCTTTTTTTGCGTTCGGTTGAGTTAGGCTCCACCGTACAGCGGTTGATATCAATCGTTAAAATTCGGGATGGAGGATACGACCCAACGATCCGTGAATTTGTGATTGGATCTCAGGGCATTGCGATCGGCTCCGCTATCCGCAACGTCGACAGAATGTTAACCGGCACGGCCCGCCATGTCTCGGTAAGCTCCGAAACGTCGGCTAGCGCTGGTGGTGGGAGTTCAAGCGTCCCGCCAGATGCATGACAAAAAGCTGTAGGGCAATCCTTGGGCACGGCTGGTCCGGCGTTATGCGCGCTCTGCTGGCAGTGCCCACGGCTGCATCCGCTGATGCTGCAGGCGGAGGAGCAGCTGACGGTACCGGGTAACGCGCGGGACACGATGTTGCCGAGTGCGTCATCGGTAACACCGTGTCCATGCCATCTAGAACGTCGGCTCCCTTGATTAAGTTTTGGCCTTGTCCTCTTGAAAGGCTAAAAATACTCCTTTTTTCGGCGCAGCATGCAGCGGTCGCATCGTTGGGGATAGTGGTACACTTAAATGTGTTCACCCGGACTGAGGTTGTGCGTCACCTCAGCCGGGTGATGTTGTTGGTTACGCCAAGGCAACCGGAGTTAGCGGCGGGCTGCCACCGTTGGACGGTCGTTCCCCAACAATCGGCTGCCTCGGTTAACGCTGTACGGCAGTTCAAGGCGCTCGGTGGTTGCCAGCAGCCACTGTACCGCGTTGCTCAACCGTCCAGCCCACGCCGCCTCGCAGTGCTCAGCCTCTTGCTCTTCCAGGTAGAACAACTGGTGCGGGCTGTGGTAGCCTTTGCGCTGCAATAGCTCGTACATTTCGCGGGTATCCCCAACCGTGGACGTTCCTTCCCGCGTGCCGACATCGAGGTATAGCTTGCCTGTCACATACGGCGCGTGTTCGACGATCCCAAAAATGGCCCGCTCGCCGAACCACAAGGCTGGACTCATCACGCCGGCAAAGCCGAAGGTCTCGCTGTGGCGGAAGAATGCGTACAGGCTGATCAAACCTCCCATGGACGAGCCAAGAATCCCGGTATGTTCGCGGTCGGACAGCGTCCGAAAATCCTGATCGATGCGCGGCTTGACTGTTTCGACGATAAACGCCAGGTAGGCCGCGCCTCGGCCACCGCCATGACCGGGATCTGCAAACGGACTGTACTCGGCGAGCCGTTCTTCGCACATATTCGGGATGCCGACAATGACCGCCTCCACCCCCGCCGCGCTCGCCGCTTCCAAGGTCTCGTCGACGCGCCACTCACAGCCGAAGCTGGTGGTTTCGTCAAATAAATTCTGACCGTCGTGCATGTAGATGACGGGATAGTGCTTGTCGCCCTGTTCATAGGAGGGCGGCAGGTAGACCAGAATATCCCGTTGGTTGCCCAGCTGTGGACTCCACACGTTCGGCAGCACTTTGACCGTGCCTACCACGGTATGCTCGGTGTCACCCCGATGCTCGACATAATCTTGCCATCCCGCTCCTAGCCGGGCCTTGTCCCACACCACGCTGCGCGAGCCGCGGTAGCGAATTTCCCGCGCGACCTGCTTGATCTCCTCGGATGTCCAGCCGATCGCGCTCCAAGGCCCATGTCCCTGCGCTGCAGCGCCGTTGAGTGGATCAAATTCTGTGTCCAATACCACTTCGATAAATTCGCCGGGTGATACGGCCTGACCTTCCAAATGACAGACTTGACCTGATGTATTCATAAGCAGGACTTGTTGACCTGCACGTAGCATATATTCCTCGCTGATCGATGCGGCCTGGTTCTTCGGATGCCGGCGCGCCTTAACCGAACAAGATCGTGTCGACTGCCGTTGCCTAGCGGAGACCGACAAGCCCTGCTTGTCAAGTACACCTGCGCATAACTCTCGTGCCATACCGACCACCGCGGCAATTTGGCAAGTGGTGTGCCACGCATACGGAGCGCTACTGTTAACGGCCTCCAATTTGCTGTACGTTTCGTCGCCAAAAGCAAGCAGGGCAGCAAGTGGATGGAGGCGGAGCATGGCGCAGCATGACGATACATGGCGACTCGTTGATCAGCAGGTGGTGGTGACTGATCCCTGGCTGGAGGTGTACGAAAATCAGTATGAGCTGCCGGACGGCTCGCGCTTGGACAAGTATCATGCGCTGCGTGAGCGCGATGGCGTGGTGATCGTGGCGTTAACTCCACAGCAAGATATGCTGCTGGTACGGCAATACCGCCCCGGCATCGAGGCGCTGGTGTATGAGCTACCGGCTGGCTTTGTGGAGGACGGTGAGACCGATCTGCTTGAACGGGCAAAAAAAGAGTTGGCGGAGGAAACAGGCTACGCCGCGGCGGAGTGGCAAGGCATTGGTCCGCTGCACGACGCACCACACCGGATCAAGAAGACCACGCATTGCTTCCTGGCGCTCAATGTCCGACCAGTAACTGAGCAGCATCAGGATGCGACCGAGTTCGTGCGCTATGAGCGCGTACCCATTGCCAGGGCGCTCCAGATGATTCGGGCAGACGAGATTACCTCAGCAGTGATGGTTGCGGCAATCTTAAAGGCGCTGCTTGTTCTGGGCCGAGTGCTGGAGGCTGAACCGCCTCATTCATAGGCATCCTCGGCGGCCGAAGCGGTCAGTCACAGCACAAGGCCGCGCCAGGTTGCAGCCAAGGTCGTTTCCGATCAACAATGACTTATCGTTGTCAACGATCATGAAGCCTGTGGCAGGGCCAGGCTGGGCTGTGTGTCGCTGTACAGCTCGATCCCGTTATTGGCTCGGGCCTGCCCCGCAGGCAATGCCAGGAATGCTGTGCTGTAAAGGAACGATCGCATGAGCGTGTTGCTTGACGAAGAGATCAGGAGCCAACCCGATGTGCTTGCCGGCCTGATCGCGCAAGAGGGAGCGCGAGTCCGCCGGATTGTTGCCGATCTGCCGCCGTTTGCCTACGCCCTGATTGCGGCGCGCGGCACCTCCGATCACGCGGCAACCTACGCGAAATATGCGTGGGCAGCGCTGACTGGACATCCGGTTGCCCTGGCAACCCCGGCGCTCCACACGTTGTACCACACGCCACCTCGTTTGGACGAGGCGCTGGTGGTCGGCATTTCGCAATCCGGCCAATCGCCTGACATTGTGGCCGTGGTGGAGGAAGGCAAACGGCAGGGTCGTCCCACCTTGGCGATTACCAATGACGGCTCATCACCGCTAGCGGCGGCGGCCGACCATGTGATTGAGCTGCACGCGGGCGTTGAAAGAAGCGTGGCGGCAACCAAAACATATACTGCTCAGCTTGCCACAATCGCGCTGCTCGCGGCTGCGTGGCATGGCCAACCGGAGCGCTGGACTGAGCTTGAGCGCATGCCTGACGTGCTTTCAGCCGTGTTGGGTGGCGTGGACGACCTGGCGCAACAAGCCGAGCGCTACCGCTACATGGAGCACTGCGTGCTGATTGGCCGGGGCTACAATTATGCCACCGCGCTCGAACTGGCGCTGAAGCTCAAAGAGCTCACCTATGTTATGGCTAGTGCCTACTCATCCGCCGACTTTCGGCACGGGCCGATCGCTACGATAGCTGACGGCATGCCGGTGTTGTTGATCATGCCGCAGGGCGCGGTCTTTAGCGATATGCTGCAGCTGGCGCAAGACTTACAAATGCAAGGAGCTGAGCTGTTGGTCGCATCGGATGTTGCTGAAGCGCAGGCGCTCGCTACCACAGTGCTGCCATTGCCGCCGGCCGTTCCCGAGTGGCTCAGCCCAATAGCGGCGATCGTGCCCGGTCAGGTGCTGGCAATGAACCTTGCCCGCGCGAAAGGTGTTGATCCTGATCGTCCCCGCGGTCTGCAGAAGGTGACGCGTACTGTTTAGCTAAACGGGTGAACCAAACAAGGGGGGCAATCGACCATGGTGGTGACACTCACAGGCGGTCGGCTGGTCGACGCCACCGGCGAACGTGCGGACTCTCCACTCTCGTTTGCGGACTCGCGGATCGTAGGTGATGCGCTGCCTGCGGATAGCACCTCCATCGACGTCGGCGGCCTGATCGTCGCACCGGGATTTGTCGATGTCCATACGCATGGCGGCGGCATGCACGACCTCCATACTGAAAATCCGGCCGATATTGCAGCGTATGCGCATTGGGCTCCGAGCACCGGTACTACCTCGTTTCTGGCTGGAGTGGTTGGCGTGCCGGGTGGCCTGCCGCGAGCGCAAATGCGGTCGGTGATCGCTGCGATTGAATCAAACGAGACGGGCGCGGAAGTGCTGGGTATTCACCTGGAAGGCCCGTACATAAGCGTGGCGCGGCGCGGCGCCCATGACCCAGTGTGGCTCCGAACCCCCACAGAATCGGAGACGGAGGAGCTGCTCCATGTAGCTCAAGGCTACCTGAAGCTGATCACCGTGGCGCCCGAGCTGCTTGGCGCCGAAGCGCTAATGCAACGGCTTCGGGCCGCAGGTGTGACGATCAGCATCGGCCATACCGACGTGAACTACGAGCAGGCGCAAGCGGCGCTCAAGCTCGGCATCACGCACGCGACGCACTGCTTCAATGCGATGCGGCCGCTGCTGCATCGCGAGCCAGGACCCTTAGGCGCGATTGTGGAGGCGGACGAGGTGCGAGGCGAGCTGATTGCCGACGGCGTGCATGTACACCCAGCAGCCGCGCGTGTGCTGGTGCGCGCCCTCGGACCCCAGCGCACTGTGCTGGTGACGGATGCCCTGGCCTGTGCCGGAATGGGTAATATCCGCTTTTCCTTTGGCGGTCAACCGGCCGAGGTTGTCGCGGGAGTTGCCCGCCTTCAAGACGGCACGATTACCGGAAGCGTGCTGACGATGGCGCAAGCCCTGCGCAATGTGCTGCGCTTTACCGACCTGCCGCTGGCCAGTGCCATCGGCATGGCGACAATTAATCCGGCTTGCTCGGCGGGCGTGGCAGCGCGCAAAGGCTTGCTGCAACCCGGCTACGATGCCGACCTGCTGCTGCTTGATCACGAACTCGCGCTGCAGGCTACCATTTGTCGTGGCCGTCTCGCATTCGCCACGGATGAGTGGCAAGCGCGATTGAGCCTGCTGAGTAACCCATGAGACAGCCGAACGCTGCGCTCCTGTAATAACATGACATAACGTATGATGCTGGCATATGTTCTGCTGTCGACGGCTATGAACCGGCGGCATTCCACTTCAGAGAGTGTCGAGGGAAGCGAGCAAGGAGCGATCATGAGCAACAACCAACAGGGCGGTACGGATGCAATGGATGAGTCGGGCGCAAGCAGCGGCGCTGGAGCAGGGGATACAGCGGACGCCAACGCCGGGTTACCCGACGATGTGTTGGATGCGGCTACTGGGTCGTCTGGCCTGACTGGCAGTGGCGGTCCGACCGATGCCTCTGATCTGGGCAGTTTCGGAAACCAGGGCGGAGACCTAGCTGGGCGGGATCTAGCGCGCGAGCCTATGCAAGACGGCGGTGGTGCGACCATCAGCGGAACCGACATCGGCAGCAACAGTGCCTAGCTGTTGTTCCCCCGTCCGCGCCGTCCACACGACGAAATGGCACGAACCGATTGGAAGCTATCCAATCGGTTCGTGTCCCTTAAGGTCATGCTATCCCTTAGCGGGTGGTTGTTCCTTAAATGCGATCTGACCCACCAGCGGCAGCGCCCCAGCAGCCACCAGCCGCGCTCCAAATGTGAACGCCTCGTCAGGGGGCCCTAAGGGACAGCAATAAAGAGCAGGTCATTCACATTGGTGAGGGTCGGGCCGGGCTGTAGCAGATCGCCGAGTGGAGCAAAGAAGTGATAGGCATCATTGTGCCGCAGAAAATGGGCTGGATCCAATCCCTGATCCTTTGCCCGTAGGAGTGTGGATCCGGTAACCACGGCACCCGCTGCGTCGGTAGGGCCGTCCCCGCCATCGGTTGCCAGCGCGACGATCACGGCATCGGGTAGGCCTGCGAGACCGGCGACTGCTCCTAAGGCCAGCTCTTGATTGCGGCCGCCCAAGCCGTCGCCCCCTAGTGTTACGGTCGTCTCGCCACCGGCAATGATCAACGCTGGGCGACCAAAGGGTTGGCCACGCAGTGCGAGCTCACGCGCCACCGCCGCGGCTACCCGTCCAACCTCGCGGGCCTCGCCTTCCAAAAAAGTTGTCATAATCTGCGCTTGAAAACCACCTTCCTGAGCAGCCATAACTGCTGCTTCGGCAGCAGACACGTTGCTCGCGATCACCTCGTTGTGCACGCGCTGCCACAATGAGGCATCGGCCTTGGGTGTTTCCGGTAGCTCGCCTGCTAATCCACCCTGCAAATGATGAAGAATTGGCGCAGGTACGGTCTGCTCCAGCTGGTAGCGTTGGATCAACGCCCAGGCGTCGGCGTAGGTCGTCGGATCGGGCACGGTCGGCCCCGAGGCAATCACATCAAGCGGCGAGCCGATCACATCCGAAATCACCAGCGTGGCGACGCGGGCAGGGCTAGCGCGCAACGCGAGCTGACCACCGGCAATGCGCGAGCAGTGTTTTCGCAGGGTGTTGATCTCGCCAATCGTCGCGCCACAGCGCAGCAGGGCGCTGGTCAGGCCTTGCAGGTCGGCAAGGGAGAGGCCGGGCGCGGGCAGGGTCAGCAGCGCAGAGCCTCCACCCGATAGCAGTACCAGCACCAGATCGGCGGGACGGAGATTCTCCAGCAGCGCCATCAGCCGCTCAGCAGCCTTCACGCCGCGCTCATCCGGCACAGGATGGCTCGCTTCCAGCAGCGTGATGGGACCTACCTGCCCATGCGTTGTCCCCAGATGCCCTTGCTTGACCACCACCAGCCCCGCAGCGATGATCTCGCCGAGCGCCGCATACGCGGCCTCCGCCATCGGTGTGCCCGCTTTGCCGGCACCAACCACGATGACTCGGCTGGAAGCACTCAGGTCGTAGCGCTGCCTACCGACCATGATTGCAGAGTCGGCGACGCGCACCGAGCGCCGTACAGCTGCGTGGGGATCGGCTGCTGCTAATGCTGCGGCCATGATCTCGACAAGCGCGCCGCCTTGGGGATGCGCGCGCAGCGAATACGTCAGCAAGCCATCGGGATTCATGCTGGCTCCTTGGAGCTGCACCGTCGTCTAGACTACAGCTTCGGTTACGTAGGGCACGGTTTGCGGTCCTTCGGGCAGCACCGCTACCCGTGCTCCCGGCCCATAGCGCTCTACTAGCTCCGCCAGGGTTGTTTCGATGTCGGGAGCTGGCTCCAGCATTGCTTGCCGAACTGTCTCAGCGTCGAGCGACGAGTGCAGATACACCTGGGCCTTGCGCTGCACCAGCGCCTGCGACTGCGCCTGCCACTGGTCGTACATTTCAAAGCCCGGCGCTTCAATCATTTCCAGAAGCGCTTGGGCCGACTCGCGCATTTGGAGCAAGTCTTTGTAGTTGCCGTGACTAGGCAGCCCATCGCTGCATTCTGCGGCGGCGATGATCGCGCCGCCCGGCTTGACGATACGCGCCGCGGCGCTCATGCCTTTGACGGCTTGATACAAGTTCTGGTCCAGCGGGTAGCCGCTGTTGGTGGTCACCACAACATCAAAAACAGCTTCGACGGGACAGGTGGCGTGTTGGGCCACAAAGCGGCAGCCGACTTCGTGGGCGGCGATGTAATGCCCGGCCCAGACCGCCGTGATCTCGCGCCGCGAATTAACCGCCACGTTGACTATGAAGTGCGGCGGCGCCATAGCCACGGCTTCACGAATCTCGCCTTGCACCGGGTTGCCTTCCAAGCGTGCCCAGGTCGAGCGCTCATCGCCGATCATCTGCGCATTGTGGAGGTGCATAATGGTTTTGATGCCGGCAACACCCGGAATAATTCCTTTTGGCCCACCACTAAATCCGGCGAAGAAGTGGGGCTCGATAAAGCCCGTGACGATGCGCACATCCGCCTGGAGATACTCGTTGTTGACCCAGATTTCGCCGCCGTAGCTCGTGCGTCCCAGATGGGTCAGCGTGCCGTCGTCAAAGGCATTGTGGTTGACGATCCGGACCGTTTCGACGACCTCCGCGCCCAGCATCTGGACCAGCTCGGCCTGGGTATTAGCCCGGTGCGAGCCCGTCCCGTTGATGATGACAAAATTTTCCCGCGGTACATGCGCCAGCTCTTGCATAATCCACGGCACGAGGCGCTCGCTCGGCGAGGGCCGAGTGATGTCGGCGATCACGATCGCCACCCGTGCATCGGCGGCTACCTGCTCCCGAAGTGGCGTGGCTTGGATGGGACTGCGTACGGCCGCCTCAAAGGCCGCGTGCTCGTCGGCCAGCCCCGGCAGCTCTTGGGGGGTGATCACAACCGCATCGTCGGGCACGTTGATCATCATACGCCCCCGCCCATATGCTAACGATACCTGCATATCTGCTGCTCCTTCGGCAAGAATACGGCGAGTGCGGTATTACGCCGCACTCCTGCATGATACCTGATCGCGCTTGTGGTTGCGCGGCAAGGACAGCTCCTGGTCTAGCGGTCGCGGTAGGGCGCTAGAGCGGATTCATCAAAGCGCATGCCAGTGCCCGGCACTTCCGTTGGGCGCACATGGCCATTAACCACCCGCTGCGGCTCTTGGAGGTATGGATCGAGCGCGAAGGCGTGTTTTTCCAGGTACACGGCGTTGCGTGAAGCCGACAATAGATGGGCGCTGAGCTCATCGGTGTAGTGACTGCTGGTTTTTAGCCCTGCTGCATCCGCCATCTGGAGCGCTTTCAAGGACGCGGTAATGCCGCCATTCGTGATCGGATCGATCTGCAGTACCTCCACGGCGCCTTCATCCACATAGCGCTGAAACTCGTGGGGCGAATGGAGGCTTTCGCCAATCGCAATCGGCACATCAAGCTCCTGCGCCAGCCGGGCGTGGCCCTTGACATCTTCCGGGATCGTAGGCTCTTCGTACCAGTACAGGCCGAACTGTTCCAAACGGCGGCCACGCTCCAACGCTTGTTCTGTGGTCCAGGTCATGTTCGCGTCCACCATCAAGTCCACGCCGGGGCCGATAAGCTTGCGTACGGCGCCGACGCGCGCTTCGTCTTCCTGAGGGTCGATTCGGCCAATCTTGACTTTGACACCGGGGAAGCCGCGCGCCATAAAGCTTTCGGTCTGCTTCAACAAATCGTCCAGCGATTTCGGCAGATCGACGCCCGATCCGTAAGCAGGTATATCACGTGCTTCTGCTCCAAACAGCGCGTACAGCGGCTTCTGGTCGCGCAAGCCATGCAGATCCCACAGCGCGACATCGACGGCGGCGATGGCAAAGGCCGCGAGCCCGCCGCGGCCGACATACAACAAACGCTGCCACATCATGTTCCACAAGCGCTGAATATCATTGGCGTCCTGGCCAACCAGAATCGGAGCCAGGTCGTGGTCGATGACGGCTTGCACGGCGCGACCACCCTTGCCAATCGTGTAGGTGTAGCCGTGCGCTTCCAGCCCTTCGGCATGGAGGCGGAGCGTGATCAGCTCTTCCGAATCAAGCAGACCGTGGCCAGCATCGCCCACGGCTTCCAACGGCAAACGGTAATATGCGGTCTCGATACGTTCTATTTTCATTGCACTTCCTTGTTCCATCGTTAGGAGGTATCGACAGCAGGCGATACTTATGCCGCGGTGCGTAGACGCTCCACCAGCTGTTCCGCAGCCCGTTGGCAGAGCGCAAACATGGTGAGCGTGGGATTAACGCCATGACACGAAGGAAAGACGGCCGTACCGAAAACATACAGGCCGGGCGTATCATGGACGGCGAGATCGGGGCCAACCACGGACAGCGCCGGATCTTCGCCCATCCGGCAGCCGCCGAGCTCGTGGCTGCTGACCACCCCGCCAAAGCGTTGGCCGCGCCAGCTTTTTGTTGCGCCCATCGCTCGTAAAATTTCCTCGGCCTTGGTCTCCATGTAGTCTGACAGGCGGTGTTCGTTTGGCTGCATATCATAGGTGATGCGCAGCACCGGTAATCCCAGCCCGCTCCGGTCGCGATAGCGCGGATCGAGGTCAAGGTAGTTGGCATGGTAGGGCAGGGTATCCGGCTGGAGCCGTACCGCCGCGATATGCTGCCACTGCCGCAGATGATCTTTGTACTCCTTGCCCCAGCAGCGCACATCCGGCGGCAAGGCTTCGCGGCTGATCTGAATCGGCAGCCGCTGGTTTTCGATGTTGGGCGCCGCACCGCCCACAAAGCCAAGCGCTCCAAAATCGACATCCGCCGCAAGGAAGTCGTCGATGGTCCACATTTGGGCGGCTGGGCCGGTATGGGCGTTGAAGACGATATCGGGAAAGAAGCCGGACACATCCGACCACAGCTTGCTCATCAGGTGCTTGCCGACCTGGCCGGAGTTGTTGCCCAGACCGTTCGGATGTTTAGAATCGCCCGACAGCAGCAGCAGGCGCACGTTTTCAAAGGTGTAGCTGCACACAATCACGGTGTGCGCTTCCTGTACTTGCCAGTTGCCGTTGGCGTCCACATACTCAACGCCGCTCGCATGGCCATCCTTGTCGGTGAGTATGCGAACCACGCGGCAATGCGTGCGCAGATCGAAGTTGCCTGTGGCCAGCGCTTGGGGTACCCAGGTCAGGCCCGGCTGCCACCGCTCGTCGTTGAACGGGCCAAAGCCACCACTCCAGGCACAATAGGTTGTCGCGGGAAAGCCATTGTAGGGCACGCTGTTAACCGCGACCGGCGTTGGATACGGGTGAAGGCCCATGCGTTCGCCCGCGGTGCGAAACACCTCGGCCATGGTAAATTTGCGCAGCGGCGGCATCGGGAGCGGCATGCTCCGCGGCACGAACGGATTGCGCGCGCCATCGCCGGCAACACCGATGTGATATTCGATAGCGGTGTAGTACGGCTCGAGCTCGTCGTAGGAGATGGGCCAGTCGGCCAGCGTGTGGCCTGCCGGCAGAATCTTTTCGCCAAAGTTCTCGCGTATATGTGTCAGAAACTTGAAGTGGTGTGGGTGGCAGCGGCGCAGCGCTCCGCCCCAATGGATCACCGAGCCGCCTACGCTGTTCATCATGCGGCCAAGGGTGAAGGTAGCTTCGCGGGTCGGTTCGTTTTCGTTGCGGCGCCAGCGCGGTGTTTCGCTCAGGAACTTGGGCCCCATGCTGCCGCGGGTGTAATAGGCCGAGCCCAGCTCGTCGGGCACGAAATCGCGCTTGGTCCGCCATGGACCAGCCTCCAAGCCAACCACCCGCAGCCCGGCCTGGCACAGGATCGCCGCCGCTTGCGCCCCGGCTGCACCAACGCCAACCAGCACAACGTCGACGGGTCCGGCCGGTGGTTGCCCGCCCCGCTGGGGATCGTATCCTGGCTGTGCAACCGGTTCGCGCGGACCGCCATCCAGAGAATAGCCCACGTCGGCGAGCGACTGTATCACCCCACCCTTGGTTACCGGCTCCGTCGCCAGGTTTTCCTCGGCGGAGTTTTCAAACCAGACCCCGGTGTGGCCTAAAAAGCGCCAGCCCTGCTTGTCGCGATTGCCGCCATAGGCTGGATCGGCAAACAGTCCCTCCTGGAGGTGCATCCGCAGCAGCTTGAAAAAATCGAACGGAGGCGGTGCTTGAAAATCGGGCAGTGTGCCGTGCTCGAGCTGGCCGATCAAGGTATCTTGCTGCTGCTCGCTGCAATCGGCGAACGGCCGGTCATACTGTTGGCGTGCCTCCTGATCCAGGGCGGCTAGCCCAACGCGATAGATCTCAACTTTGTCGCGATACGCACCTGCCAGTGCCCGGTCGAGGTAGGTGACGACGCCAAGCTCGATCGCGCCCGGCCCGTTTTCGTCAGGGGGAAACATTCGCTCAAAAATGGCGGCAGCGGTGCGGGCTTCGTATGGATTCAGGCTCAACAGAGCGGTTGTTTGCTGCCCGAGAATATCCTTGAGTGCTTGCTTCGCTGATATGTCCATGCTCGAAAACCTCTTCGTTTTCCGTTTCTTGGTTCCCACGTAGCCACAGCGTATGATGCGGCATAGGCCAGCGACAGCATACGTGGAGCTCCGAGCCACTCTCAGCTGCCACTGGTCCCGGTCGTTGCGGCTACTGCGGTGGAAGGTCGGTTGCTGCTGTCTCGTAGGGCATTAATCCACTTGGCTGCGCATCCCCATAGTTGACATAAATGGTCTTTTTGCGGAAGTAATGATCGAAGCCATGGGGGCCGTCGTCGCCGCCCATGCCGCTCAGTCCATAGCCGGTGTGGAAGCCCTGGAACTGCTCGGGTCCGATCTTGTTGATATACACTTCGCCGGAGCGCACGGCCTGGACGGCGCGCATCATGCGCTTCAGGTCATTGGTAAAAAGGTAGGCGCTTAGTCCGTAGCGGGTATCGTTGGCCAGCGCGATGGCCTCCTCAAAGTCGTCAAAGGCCATAACCGGCGAGATCGGGCCAAACGTTTCCTGCTGCATGATCTCCATGTCGTTGCGAACGTTGGTTAACACGGTGGGCGAGTACCAGAATCCGCGCTCAAATTCAGCGCCCTCCGGCCGCTTGCCGCCTAACACAATCTCAGCGCCCTGCTGCTGTGCCCGGGCCACCATGCGCTCCAGCTTTTCGACCTCGACCTGGTTCACCTTAGGCCCCAGGTCAATATCGGTGCGCATGGGATTGCCGAGCCGTAGCTTGCTCGCCATGGCGACGTAGCGCTCCAAAAATTGATCATAGACCCGGCGATGGACGTAGGTGCGCTCGTTGCAGGTGCAGACTTGGCCGCAGTTCACAAAGCGAGCGTGCAGGGCGTTACGCACCGCAAGCTCCAGGTTCGCATCGTCCATCACGATGAACGGAGCTTTGCCGCCAAGCTCAAGCGAGACAACGGTGATGTTTTCGGCGGATGCTGCCAGAATTTCCTGCCCGGCCCGCACCGACCCCGTCACTGTTACGAGCTGGGTGATGCGATCGCGCACCAGCGCGTCGCCGACTTCCCGGCCGGCACCCGTGACGACGTTAACTACACCGCGAGGTACGCCCGCCGCCTCGACGATTTTTGCCAGCTCAAGCGAGCTTAGCGGCGTGTCTTCGTGGGGCTTGATCACGATGGTATTGCCGGCCATCAGCGCAGGCGCGACTTTACGAGCGAAGAGGGCGGCCGGGTAGTTCCACGGAATGATGCCGACCACGACACCATACGGCACATTGCGGATCCAGATGTCCTCGTTGGCATTGTCGGACGGGATAATCTCGCCCATGGGCGCGCGGGCGAACGAGGTGAAGTAATCAAAAAAGCCCGCCGATCCGGCGATCTCGCCGCGGGCCTCGACCAGGGGCTTGCCCTGCTCCTGCACGACAATGCGGGCGAGACGCTCGGCATCCTGGCGGATCAGTTCGGCAATGCGCTTGAGGTAGTCGGCGCGCTGCACCCCGGTTAGTGCTTCCCAAGCCGGCTGGGCAGCCTGCGCTGCTTCAAGGGCAGCCCGTGCATCTTCGCGGCTGCCTTCGGGTACGTTCGCAAACGCTTCACCTGTCGCCGGGTTCAGCACAGGCCGCATTCCGCCCCCGGTGGCACTGCGCCACTCGCCGCCAATCAGTAGCTGATAGGTATCTCGCTGTGTTTCAGCAGCCATTGCTTCCTCCTTTATCCTCTGCTGTAATCAACGGCGCAGGGTTAGGCAGCAGTCCAACCGCCATCGAGCACCAGGCCTGTGCCGGTAATGAATGCTGCGTCGTCGGATGCGAGATACAGCGCTGCCGCTGCTACTTCCTCCGGCGTGCCTAAGCGGCCCATCGGTTGGCGCGCCTCCAACGCTTGGCGAGCAGCGACACGGTCGTCGGCCTGTGCCAAGAGCCGCTCGACCCAGGGCGAGTCCACCGTACCAGGACACAAGCAGTTCACACGAATACCCTGCTTGACATATTCCACGGCTACTTGACGGGTAAGCGCAATCACTGCGCCCTTGCTCGCGCAGTACGCGGCCCGTTTGACGATCCCGACCATGCCAGCTACCGATGCGGTATTGATGATCACGCCCCGCTGTTGCTGAACCATACGGGGTACCGCGTATTTACAGCCTAAAAACACACTCTTAACGTTAACTGTCATAACGCGATCCCAGTCCTCGGGTTCGCAATCGACCACATCAGTTGTCGAGCCGATGCCGGCATTGTTGCACAATATATCAAGTTGGCCATAGGTTGCTAAGGCCTGGTCAATCATGGCCCGGACCTGCTCGGGTTGAGTCACATCAACTGGGTATGACTGGCAGGTTCCTCCAGCATCCGTGACCATACCGACGGTCTGCTGCGCCGCGTCTCCGTTAATGTCCGCGGCCAAGATACGGGCGCCTTCCCGTGCAAACTGCAGCGCCATCGCCTGTCCAATACCGGATCCGGCGCCAGTGATTACGGCTACACGGTCTTGTAGCTTCATCTGCTCTCCCTTGTCATGAACGCTGCCCAACAGCAGCAACCACGCGGTTCTGGACCGTCGGGCTCCGCTGGTCTTTGGTGTTGCACAGTGTATCAGAAGCCGGGCCGTGCGATGCGGCAGTCACCACACGGACGCATGATCGCCCATGCATCTCGTTCCTGCCGCAGTACATGCCGGTCCACTAGCTCAGACCTCGTGAAGTGCGGCCATGCTTTGGGAATTGGAGCGCGGCAAGTATCCGAGGACAGTCGAGATTTCCAGAGCGGTTGCAGCCACGCGTCGGCCAAAACGCTCTTCGTGCGGCAAAATCCGGCCCACAGGCCCAGCCATGCTCACAGCTGCAACGGTTGCTCCACGGTAGTCACGAATGGGAGCGGCCACACATGCTAAGCCTTCCTCGACTTCTTCACGGTCCGTCGCATACCCGCGCACTCTTATCAATGCGAGCTCTTCCCAAAGGTGACCCAGATCGGTAATGGTGTTGGCTGTGAGGGCCGCCATCCCGGCCCGTCGCAATACCTCCTCTGCCTCGGCTGGTGGTATGGTCGCCAAAAATGATTTGCCGAGTCCGGTGCAATGTAACGGTCGGCGCGTACCAAGCAGGGCGGTCGTGCGGATCGAATAGCGCCCCTCTTCTTTGAGCAGATACACCACCTCGGTGTCATCGCGTACGGCAAGAAATGCAGATTCACCTGTTTCGCTCACCAAGGTGCGTAGTCGGGCTGGTGCTACGGCAGTGAGATCAAGTGAGCCGAGCGCGGCAATGCCCAGCTGCACGGCTTTGACCCCAATCTCATACTTTTCGGTCAACGTGTTTTGTTGCACAAAGCCGGCATGCTCCAGCGTTTCAAGCAGCCGAAACACCGTACTCGGACTGAGGTCCAGCGCGGCAGCCAAGCTGCGAACTCCATGCTGGCCGGAATGCCGCGAAAGGTATTGGAGTATCTCGAGCGCTCGCTCGACGCTTGAATTACCGGCCATCGGTCGCTCCGTTTGGAGATAGATTTGTTGAGGTGGTGTAGGAATAAGTGGAACAGTGTTTCACACACTGTAGAGGATGCCAAGGTGGTTGTCAAGCAATCTGCAGGACCTTGTCGAGCTCAGTATCTCCAAATCAGCTCAACGCCACGTGCTGCATAGCTAAGGAAATATGCTTCTTTATTTATCGCGGTGATGCCGACGCATGTAAGTAATTGCTTAGCCTGCCCATGCCATTTCATCGGGTAGCTGCGACGGAACATTGCCGCCGCTCACAGTTAAGGCATAGTATTGGACAAAGATGAGGGGGTTGACAAAGCAGAATTATTGTGTAAGCTTGATGAAACAACGTTCCACTGCTCCATGCACCACAGCCCCGTTGGATAAATCATCGGTTCTTTTTGTCCGCTTGCCGCATGTTGTGTTACCGGTCTGAGCAGGTACCCTGTCGCGGGTGCCTCGAGGCGTCGATTGTTGGTTTTCAAAGGAGAAACAACCGTGAAACAGAGTCGTTCGTTCGCCCTGGTGTTGATGGTCGTTGCCGCGATGCTTGTTTTAGCCAGCTGCGGTTCGCCCACAACTGGTACAGGCGATAGCACCGGTGCGGCTGGTACCGCGGCGAGTGTTGCTGCTGGTGGAGCCACCGCGAGTGCTGCTGCTGGTGGAACCGCCGCAAGTGCTGCTGCCGGTGGAGAAGCCGCTGCTGGTGGTGGATTGCCGAAGGTTACCAAGAAAGACAAGTACAAAGTTGGCTTTGCCCAAGTAGAAAGCAATGGCGCTTGGCGAATTGCGCAGTCGGAAAGCATGAAGGCTGAAGCCGCAAAGCGTGGCTACGAGCTTATTTATACCGATGCCACTGGCTCGGAAGCCAAGCAAATTGCCGACGTCGATACCATGATCGCCCAGAAAGTCGATGCCATTTTCCTGGCGCCTAAGTCCGAGAAGCCGCTGGCTCAAGCCGTGCTCAAGGCCAAAGCTGCCGGTATTCCCGTGTTCCTGCTCGACCGCAACGTCGATCAATCGTTGGCGAAGCCTGGCCAGGACTACGTGGCCTTCATGGGCTCCGATTTTGTTGAAGAAGGCAAGCGCGCAGCCGAATGGCTGATCAAGGCAACTGGTGGCAATGCCAAGATTATTCAGCTGGAAGGCACCGTGGGCTCGTCTCCGGCTATCGACCGAAAGAAGGGCTTTGACGACGCCATCAAGAGCCAGCCGGGCATGCAACTCCTTGCCTCCGATCCGAGCGGCGACTTCGACCGCGACAAGGGTCGGCAGGCGATGGAAACGCTGCTGCAAGCGCATCCTGATGTGACCGCGGTGTATGCCCACAACGACGAGATGGCGATTGGCGCGATCGCGGCCTTGGAGCAGGCTGGAAAAGTCCCAGGTAAGGATGTTATCATCGTCTCGATCGACGGCACGCGCGACGCGCTTCAAGCGATCATTGACGGCAAACTCGGTGCGACCGTCGAATGTAACCCACGCTTTGGACCAGCCGCGTTCGATGCGCTTGAGCGCTATGCTAAGGGCGAGCAGTTGCCGGCCAAGCTGATCAATCCAGATAAGTTCTTCGACTCAAGCAACGCCGCGACTGAAATTGCCAACGCGTACTAACGCAGCACGCGCAAGTATTTGACGAGGAGATGGACGAACATTGCTCGTCCATCTCCTTCCGCATTCACACGAGGTATGCTTGTGGCCCAATCCGAACCACTGTTGCTGATGGAAGGGATCACGAAAACATTTCCGGGTGTGTTGGCGTTGCAAGGCGCGTCACTCCGGGTTGGGCGCGGCGAGGTCCATGCATTAGTTGGC
The DNA here is from genome assembly GCA_016781505.1 of bacterium. Classification (GTDB taxonomy): domain Bacteria; phylum Chloroflexota; class Chloroflexia; order Chloroflexales; family Kallotenuaceae; genus LB3-1. The sequence continues at coordinate 9,877 of JADDQF010000154.1, read as the reverse complement.
CAAAACGGCGCCGGTAAATCGACCATGATCAAGATCCTAACCGGCGCGTATCGCCGCGATGCCGGTTCGATCATCTTTGACGGCCAAGCCGTCGATTTTCAGTCACCACAACAAGCCCAATCCCAGGGTGTAAGCACCATCTACCAGGAAGTTAACCTCGTTCCGTTTCGCTCAGTCAGCGAAAACATCTTTATGGGTCGTGAGCCCCGTCGGTTTGGCCTGATTGATTGGCGGCGGATGAATGCCGAAGCCAGCACAATTCTTGAACGCTTTGGGATTCGTGTTGACGTAACCCAGCCGCTGCTGCAGCTCAATGTGGCGGTCCAACAAATGGTGGCGATAGCCCGGGCGGTTTCGTTTCGCAGCAAGCTGGTGATCATGGACGAGCCAACGTCGTCACTGGACGAGCGGGAAGTGGCTACGCTCTTCGATGTGATCCGCCAGCTTAAGCAAGAGGGTGTCTCGGTTATTTTTGTCAGCCACCGCTTGGACGAGTTGTACGCGGTCTGCGACCGGGTTACGATTATGCGCGACGGCCAAACCGTAGACGACAAGCCAATGGCCGGCATTACCAAACTTGAGCTGGTCGCGCGGATGCTGGGCAAAGAGCTGGGCGAGGTGCGCCGTTTGGGCACGACCGGCTTCGTAACCGCGACGCATCAGGCAAAGCAGGAGCTGTTGACTGCGCATGGGTTGCAAAGCGGGCATAAGCTGCACGGGGTAGATCTTGATGTCCGTGCTGGTGAGATCGTTGGGCTTGCCGGGCTGCTTGGCTCAGGCCGCACTGAGGTGGCACGCGCTATCTTTGGCGCCGATCCCATAGATGCTGGTGAGATTCAGATGGATGGAGCCGAGGTTGTCTTCAAGTCGCCCGCGGATGCGATCAACGCTGGCATCGGATTTTGCTCGGAAGACCGCAAAACCGAGGGAATTATTCCCTATATGTCGGTTCGCGAGAACTTAACGCTCGCACTACTGCCTGTACTGGCGCGCAACGGTATCGTGGCCCGGGACAAGCAACAAGCCATTGTTGAGCAATTTATCAAACGGCTGGGCATCAAAACCGCTGGTCCTGATCAAAAGATTCGCGAGCTGTCCGGCGGAAACCAACAAAAGGTGCTGCTGGCGCGCTGGCTCTGTCTTAATCCGCGGCTGCTGATTTTGGACGAGCCAACCCGTGGTATTGATGTGGGCGCGAAAGGCGAGATTCAATCGTTGATTAACGAGCTCGCCGAGGGTGGCCTGGGCGTCCTGATGATCTCGTCGGAGCTCGAAGAGTTGACCGAAGGCTGTGATCGGGTGGTCGTGCTGCGGGATGGCCAGGCAGTAGCGGAGCTGGCCCACGCTGATTTGAGCGAGGATGCAATCATGACTGCAATGGCGCATGGTGCCGAGTCCACGACTGATCAACAGGTGGGACGACATGGCGAAGCTTGATCGGGTAGCCGGCTTACCCCAGCGTCGTTTCGCCCTACCCGAGCGCTTCCGTGCCGTGGGGCAAACCTACGGAGCACTAGCCGTGCTGCTGCTGCTTGTGCTGTACAACCTCGTGTTTACGCCGAGTTTCCGCACGCTGGCAGCATTGAATTTGAACCTTACGCAGGTAGCAACAACGGTTATTGTCGCTACAGGCATGACGTTGGTGATTGCGACGGGTGGCATCGATCTGTCGGTTGGATCACTTATGGCGATTGCAGGGGCGCTCGCACCGATGTTGTTTTCCCGCAACCTGCCCCTGTTCAATATTCCCGTGCTCGGAACAGTGCTGGCTTGGTTGGTTCCGATTGGGGTGGCCGGCCTGTTTGGCTTGTTCAATGGAATGCTCGTTACCACCTTTCGCATCCAGCCGATCATTGCGACGCTGATTCTATATGTAGGCGGGCGCGGTATTGCCCAGGTTGCCACGAGCGGCAATATCCAGAACTTCAAAAATCCGGCCTTTCAAGTGATTGGCCTGGCCCGGCCACTGGGCATTCCCGTTCAAGTTATCCTGATGCTGGTGATCGTCGCGATCGCCGCGTGGGTGATGCGCGCGACAATCTTTGGTCGGTATGTGCTGGCCATCGGTGGGAACGAGCCGGCGGCACGTCTTGCCGGCGTTCCGGTTGCGCGCATTAAGCGGATGGTGTATGTGATCAGCGGTCTGCTGGCCGGACTGGCTGGCTTGATTGTGATCGCCATCAACTCCTCGTCGGATGCTAATCGTGTCGGCCTAGGAATGGAGTTGGATGCGATCGCGGCGGTGGCAGTGGGCGGAACACCCCTAACCGGTGGCCGAGCCACAATTGGTGGCACACTGATCGGCGCCTTAATTATTCAGCTGATTCGCTCTACCCTGCTGTCAAAGGGCGTGCCCTTTGCTGTGGCGCAGATTGTTATCGCCGGAATCATTCTGCTGGCGGTGTATGTCCAACGGCAGCGTAAGGTGTAATCAGCAGGGCTGACCGAGGTTCGGGTGGTCATCACGTTAAGGAAAAACTATGGCAACGATCCCGTCATCAACTGCTGGTTCAGCAACACCTGCCGCTCCTGAAGCACGGATCGGGAGTATGCTCCAACGGCAGGGAGCGCTGATAGCGTTGGTTGTGCTCACCTGCATAGGCGCGCTGCGCTATAACGGGTTTATCAGTACCTACAATATCGTGGAGTTACTGCGCTACAACGCCATGTTTGGACTAATTGCCCTGGGTATGACCTTTGTGATCATGACCGGCGGCATCGATTTGTCCGTCGGCGCTGTGGCGGCGCTGGCAAGTGTGATTGCCGCGCTGCTCAGCCCGTATGGTGCGACAGTGGCGGTCGGGGCAGCGGTTGGAACTGGTCTGCTGATTGGCTTGTTTAATGGCTGGGTGATTACGCGTTTTAATATCGCCCCGTTTATTACCACGCTGGCAATGCTCCTCGGTGCTCGGGGAGCGGCGCTGCTGCTGGCGAAGAATGCAGCGGTCAGCGTCGACACGGCTGGCGGCTACGTTGAAATCGGGCTTAATGGTGTGCTAGGCATACCTTTTCCGGTGATCATGCTGCTGGTGGCGTACGTGCTTGGCTCGATCGTGCTCAACTACACCCGTTTCGGACGGCATGTACTGGCCATCGGGGGCAACGAGGACGCGGCGCGACTGATGGGTTTACCCGTTGATCGCATCAAGCTTGGCGTGTATGCCCTGAGTGGGGGCTTGGCGGCACTGGCTGGCGCGATTTTGGCAGCCCTTACCTATACCGGGATTCCGACCGAGGGACTGGGTTGGGAACTTACCGCAATCGCGGCGGTGGTGGTGGGCGGTACGCTGCTTACCGGTGGAATCGGATCGGTGGGTACCACCTTTGTCGGCGTGCTATTGCTTGGCCTGATCATCAATATGCTTAGCTTTGAAAATCTTAGCGCCTACTGGCAATCTGTTATTCGCGGTGTGTTTCTCTTGTTGGTCGTCGTGCTGCAAAATCAGCTCTCTGGTAAGCGAAAAGCAGCGGCCTGACAGCACTACGCTCCGTACTGTCCAGATGGTGGCACAACACATGCGACGATTCCGGTCTGGTTGCACGTACATGAGACACAAGGAGATGGAGCGATGACTCAGGGGAGCACGAACATGGATGACAACCAGACGAACGCGCCAGCCGGCAAGCCTAGCCAGGCCGAGGGTGAACGGAAAGAGTCGGAGGAGGCGCGCAGCGGGCGCCATATTGAGGAGCCGGCAGGCCGGCCAAGCCAGGCTGAAGGTGATCGGGAAATGATCGAGGAAGAGCTTGGCGAGCGCTAGGCAGCGCCGAATCTGCTCATTTATCTTGGTTCAGACCAACTAGAATACGCCCGACCGTGAAGCACGGTCGGGCGTATTCTGTCGTACCTTGCTTAGTAAGTATTGCCGATAATCGTTATTTCCACCTTCACACAACGTCGCAGGTGTTCAACCAGAACCGGTTTAATAATGGGCTAAACGTGTCACTTACCAACCCGATACTGGATGCTACACCGGGTTATGACCGTTCGTCTTGCCAATCATCGCCCGCTTGCGGTGCTGTGCCCAGTTGCCGTACAAGACTGACGGCGGGATCAACCTCAATCTCGCCATAGTCCGGAAAATCAATCATCACAAGCTCACGACCGTCCACTAGTCTGCTGGCTCGTACGATGCCGATGCCATAGGGCAGACATTGTACCCGCTCTCCGATATCAAATCGTGGCTCCACAGGCAGTGCAGATCGGTCTTGGCGGGATATTGGCGGACTACGGCGTTGGCCTTGTTCAGCCTCGCGCTGTTCACGCAGCCGTCGCATACGCGCAATCATGTCGCTGACATTGGCTACGGGCTCTGCCTGGGCAGGCGGTTTCTGCCGACCTCGGGCAGCTGGAGCACCTTGCCCTGCCTGCGGCGTCCGAGCCCCACTCCCCTGGGTATCTGTACCATCGGGTCGGTCTGGTCGAGGCGTGAAGGGCCGTTGTGTTGATTGCTGTTCCGAAGGCGACTGCTTGGCCCGATTGGGCGGCGGCTGGTTCGGGTAGTTGATGCGTCTCTCGTCTGTGGGCAACACGTCCCGGCGCGTCTGCTCGAAGCGCTTGCCCTTCGTCGGTTCAGCTGGCTCCGGCGCGACATCTGATGTTCGTCCGGCTATGCTTTGTGAGCGATTAGGCTCGGTCGTTGAAGGCGCAGGCCGACTCGGGCGATTCAGCCCCATGTT
>JADDQF010000154.1:4946-5089 GCA_016781505.1 bacterium | reverse complement strand
TCGGTCGTTGAAGGCGCAGGCCGACTCGGGCGATTCAGCCCCATGTTCAATGAAGTGGGCGGGGCTGACTCGTCCTGGCTCCTCTGCTGGTCGTTGCTGGCCGAAGGTTGACTTCGTTGTGGTGGTTGACCCGGCCGCCTGAA
>JADDQF010000154.1:1789-4922 GCA_016781505.1 bacterium | reverse complement strand
TGGTCGGCGCTGGTCGCTGCGACGAGTTCTGGCGGGTGGTCGGAACTGCGTGATCAAGAGCTGGTTGGCCGGCTCCTCCGCTGGTTCCGCTTGCATTGCGTCGTGCTGGTCAGGCGGATCCTCGTCTACTGGCGGCAGCAGATCGTCTATCTCATACTGGCTCGGTTGAGGGTGCAATGCCTGCTCTGACGTTGCCTGCTTGACTGTGCTCGCTTCTGTCGGCTCCTCAGGAGGTGCGTCCGCAGCCTCCGCCGCGAACCGACCGGCTGTTTCAGCCACGCCATGCCGATCAGGCTCAGTCCCTCGTCCAACTGGGGCACTTCCCGGCAGCGCTTCTGCTGTTGCCGGCTCGGTCGGAACTGACAGCAGCGGCGCCGCAGGAGGTGCCGTTTCGCGCTGTGGCGTATGGTAAACCGCCGCCTGGCGAGCAAATGGACCAGGCTCCGGTCGCACGTCGGCAACGGTGGCAGATCCAGGGGCCTCGGTCGCCACTGAGCGTGTGGTCTGCGGTATGGCGCTCTGTTCTTCGGCTGTGCTCCGTGGTTCGTCTTCAACATTCTTGTGTGATGTGCTGTCCAGTGGCTCTGACACGCTCCTTTCGATGGTGGACGTGCCTGTGTCCTGCGGCTCGGCCGGAGTTGCATGAACCGCCTCGCCGACTGTATTCACGCTGTACTGGACCACAGAAGGCAGTGCTGCTTGAATAGGCGGCACTGGTGCTCGAAGTGATTCCTCGATCACCGTTGATTGAGCTACAGCGGATTGGATTGGCATCATTTCCGCTGAAGGCTGAGCTTCAGGAAGCTGCTTTTCCGGCTTGAGGGTTGGAAGTCGCGGTGGCTCACTCCCGGAATGCAGCAGGTCGTCGGCTGCTCGAACCCGAACCGCTCCCTCCTGCGTTGCTGCGACGGCTCGTTGGTCGACAGTGCCCTGGGCCGCATCGGCCGGGGCCGCAGGTGGCTGCAGCGGAACACGCCGTGCTCCATTTGCTAAGCTTGGGGTTGGGTTGGCCAATGTCCCGCTGGGTGGAGTGTAAACGTTCGCTGGCTTGGCGCTGGCACTCGCCGCTTCAGCGGCAGGCAAGCGTTGCGGCTGAGTTTCGCGTGCGGCCGGCGCTGCACGAACTGTTGGTTTGTCCCCCCGGAGCACTGCCAGCCAGTCGCGCTCCGATGCTGCGATTTGACCAAAAATTGGGCTGTCTACGCAAGCAAGGGTCAAAACATACGCGAAATCAATCAAGCGCTCGAACTCGTCGTAAACGCAATCGGCCAGTCCAACGCCACCGCTTTCGGCTTCCAGAACAAACAAGCGTTGCAGAGTGGCGTCGTAGCTGACAGCCAGTGTGCAGGGCTGCGCCAAGATAACAAACGGCAGCGCTTCCTGAAGAGCCCAGCCCAGACATCTCGCGTCTGGGGCAGAGGGCAACTTGATCCAGCACCCAGCTGCCGTCCACTGTGTTTCCACCGGGGCGGCGAGCCTGTGCTCCCGCTGTTCTCCGGTAGGCAGATATTCCCGTATGCCCCAAACCTGTTGTTTGGCAACCACTTTCCCGCGTGTTAGGTCGGCGACGACTTTGCCCCAACGCACGGTGCGCGCCGCGAGCTCTTCTCGGACTGTCACCGCCATATCCGCCTGCACAAGTGTGGCTCGCTCAAGGTCGTCTGCTGCCAGCTGAACCCGCCGGGCTTCGTCGTCGCGCCCGGCAACGCGCAGCCCTGGCTCGAACAGCTGGCCAGGTAGAGCGCAGCGGTCCAAGAGCGCATTCGAGATGGCGCCGTGCGGATTCCCATGTGGATCAACCACGAGCGAGGGCGGACCGGAGATTGCATCTGGATCAAGCGAGCTATACGGCTCCTCTGCTGTGGGTGCGCTTTGCCAAAGATCGCCGCTGGGTAACGTGATCAAGCTGCCTTTACGCAACAGCCGGTCACGGAGTTCGCGCATCTGCCACTGGTCGATCTCGGCCGCGGATACGGGGAGTTCAGCCGCTGCGCATGCCAGATTGGCAGTGGCAATGTACGGGTTGCTGGTAGCCAATGGCCAGCGCGGCAGTGCTTGCAGCAGCAGGTCTGGTTGCGCTGCCAACAAGCGTTCATGCGGCTGGTCTCCCACCAGCAGCAGCAACAGGCGATAGTTTGTCCGCAGCAAGCTTTGCCGTGCTTCAACCGTGGCCGGTATGCCGGCCACCAGTGCTACCCGCGGCTCGTCGTCTGCTTGGGCTACGTCGGCGGCGCGCAGAGCGGAGCGTAATTGTTCGGTCTCCTCAGCCGTCCGTCCAAGCGCCGTTACCGCAAGCCGACGCGCTGCCAGCTGTTGGGCTAAGCCGAGAATTGTTTTCTGGCGATCCCCGCCGGAGCGCCAGAGCGCGATCAATGTGTTATGCGTTGGTCCACCTGGCGCGGCAATGATATGCGCCGGCCGAGCGAGCAGCCGGTTGAGCGTCCCTTCGGCATCCGCGTTTGGCGCGAGTGAGCATAATACCTGCAGCTGACCGCCAGCTAAACGTCCCACACGGCGCAGCAACCAGCGCAGGTGGCCGCCGCGCACTGCCGTGAAACGATGAAGCTCGGGAATGGCGATCAAGCGCAGACGTGGCCACAACCAACGCCAGGCGCGATCATGAAACCGCAGGATGCGGCGATGGAGATCGCGGGGCGTGGCAAGCACGAGGTGGGCTTGTGTTACGCGCGCCCCGGGACTGGCCGCGTCGACCCAGCGGATATGCAGCTTGTCCGCGAGCTGGATCAGCGTGGCGCGCAGCGCTCCTGCTTCCTCAGGCACAATCCACAGCGTTGTTTGTTCAAATCGCAGCTGGCTGAGCGACAACAGAAGCAGATCCGCATGGGGTGCCTGGCCGTGACCCATCAGGGCAACCGAATGGCCGGCCTGAGCGGCCGAAAGCGCCAGCGCATGATGCCCTAGCGTGGTTCGCTCAACCGCTTGCGACCAGGCCTCGACCAGGTTGGGCGCCAACGGCAACGAAAGCACAGCATCGGAAACACCGGAAAGCACGACGGGACCAGCCAGCGCGTTTTCGCCATTGGGCGCGGCGTGCTGGCCGAGATGCCGAAGCAGATCGATCACCGTCGCCATGAGTGCTGCAGCGTCCTCCCGCTTGAGTATAGCACATCGT
>JADDQF010000154.1:0-1657 GCA_016781505.1 bacterium | reverse complement strand
CCCGCTTGAGTATAGCACATCGTACGCAAACGACGCGGAACAGTCTGTAGCAAGTCGCTCCAGTAGGCTAATGCTCTGTTGATTACGATGTTGCGTCGGCGGCAGGACGCACCATACGCGCCATCAGCAGGTTTAGTGCATCCGCAGGATCGATACACGTTCCACAATGCACCGGCGACGGCTGGACAACTGAGCTGCGGGGAGCAGCGAGCCATCTGAAGCGTTCGGGCTGGGGCAGGAGACCAATCGGTCCGCCTGCGGTGCCACCCACGCAAACCAATGGAATCAAGCGCAGCTGCGCTTCCACGAACGGCAGATCCAGACCCGGCGCCAGCGCAAGCAGCCGGTGGCGATCAAGTTCTACCTGGGCGTTCAAATACCGGCGGCCGCGACAAAACAGGACGACTCCGACGTTGATAAATTCGCCACGCTCGACCCGTGGCACGACGCGAATAATGGCATACTCAAATGCGCTGCGCGTGGGCATTGATTGCCTCCTCCACAAAGGTTCGTGGTTTTGCTATGCGGTTGAGGAGGTAGTCGACGTACGCCAGGCGGTAAGCGTCGTGGTCCGGAAATGTCGGCTCGTCTTGTAACCACTCGGCGGGAATGGCCGCAACTGTCTGCTCGATTAGGGCGCGGGTAACCAGGGGCGCCAGTGTAGCATCTGCTTCGCATAGCCGACTGGCAACCGGTAACAACACATGCTTGCTGATGGCAGTGAATGGGCTGCGCGCCCGGACCAGGTAATCGGTCCAGGTGTGGTGAAAGTAAAGTGCGGCTCCATGGTCGATGAGCCAAAGCTTGCGATGCCACCACAACAGGTTCACGTTGTTGGGCGTGCGATCAACATTGGTGATAAACGCGTCAAACCAAACCACATGCGAAGCAAGCACAGGATCAACCGTTGCCGTGCTGAGGGGATCGAAGGCTAGCGCTCCTGGCAGATAATCCAGTGCTAGATTAAGCCCGGCGCTTGCATTGATCAGTGCTTGAATCTCTTCATCCGGTTCGTTGCGCCCAAGCGCAGGATCAAGCTCGACGAACACGACTTCTGGAATGGGCAGTCCCAGCGCTCGTCCGATTTCGCCGCATATAAGCTCCGCAATCAGCACTTTCGGGCCTTGTCCCGCGCCCCGAAACTTAAGCACATAAAAGCCGTCATCGTCGGCCTCGATAATCGCTGGCAATGACCCGCCTTCGCGCAGTGGTGTGACATAACGTGTGGCAGTGACCGTCCTTGGCATGCGCTATTCCCTTGTTATCCAGGTCTTATTCAAGCGCAGGCTATCATACCGCAAGTGCTGCACGGCAAACGTCGGGAACGAAGCAGAGCATACTGCTCCTAGCGGACGGAGGGTTGCATCGCTCTTTGCTACACAATAATGTGGTTGGTGCGTAGTGTGCGATGAACAAACATGATATTACCGATAATCTATGTTTACCCCAACAAACAACACGAAAAAACCTAATCATAGAATAGTTGCTGCATATAGACATAACAAAACACCACTTGGCGCCGTCAAAGGATAAGCGGTTGAGCGGTTGAAAGGAGGGGACAATGGAAAGACAGATGATCACAGAAACCCAGGCAGCTCGACGCAGCGTCATGACCTATGGCACGTATGCGGAGGCCCAGCGAGCCGTTGATTACCTT
>JADDQF010000099.1 GCA_016781505.1 bacterium | reverse complement strand
AGTTTTGGCTCACGCGGCGCTGGCACTGGCAGTGGCTGTGGAGCGGAGCGGTGGTGCTTGGCTTTGCCGCCTACTTGCTGCTCAACTACCGTGTCACCGGCGATCCGTTTGCCTTTTCCAAAATCGTTGAGCAGCACTGGTATAAATCGCTGACCTGGCCCTGGGTTGGCATCAAGGCGACCATTACGTCCGTCGCGACGCGCAAGCCCGTCACGGTTTGGGGTATCTTTGTGCCGGAGCTTGTTTTTATCATCCTCAGCTTCCTGGCCACGCTGATCTGCGCCTTCAAGCTGCGTCCGGCCTACACCGTATGGATGGCGCTTAACTGGTTGTTGTTTACCAGCACCTCGTTTATCCTAAGCGTGCCGCGCTACACGCTGCTGCTGTTTCCGATCGCGATTCTGCTGGCACGGGCCAGCCAGCGGCGGCTATGGCTTGGGCTGTTTTCGCTCCTATCGATCGCCGGGTTATTTCTGTTCGCCTCGCTATTTCTGCTCAAGCTTGGGGGCTACTAGGCGTGGTGGAGCGACCAGCACGGCGTTCTTGACCTGAATATGCATGCGTTGGAAGGTACACGGATGCGACTTCAATCAATCTGGCTGGTGTTGGTATTGGTGGCCGGGTTTGGCGTGCGCCTGTGGGCAATGCGCTGGCCGCCGTTTCCCATCGACATGGGCGACTGGATCGCCTGGGGTGAGCGTGTGCTTGCCGTCGGACCAGGCAACTTTTACTCGGAAACCATCTTTGCCGATTACGCGCCCGGCTACGTCTATGTGATGTGGCTCACGGCCGCGATCAAGAACGGCCTGTTACCTGCGGCCGGCATTGGCACGTATCACTTTTTGTACCGACTTACGCCGATGCTGATCGACCTCGCCACTGGCGCACTAATCTACAATGTGCTGGCTCGTGAGGAAACAGCGCCCAACCAGGCCATAGTTCAATCCGGCACACCACCTCGAACTGGTGCTCCGCTGGCTCTGCTCGCAGCCGCTTGTCATGTTTTTAATCCCGCCATTATCTTTAATTCCGCGGTCTGGGGTCAGATCGATGCCACCTTCACCTTTGGCATGCTGTTGGCGGTGGTGCTGTTGGCGCGTGGTCGGGCTGAGTGGGCGGTTGTGAGCTATGTGGTAGCTTTCATGATCAAGCCCCAAGCGATCAGCCTGGCACCGCTGATCGGTCTCGTGCTGCTGCTGCGCTTTCCGCCGCGACGGTGGCTTCTCGCCGCAGCTGCCGGCTTAGCGCTGGCCTATGTGATCGCCGCTCCGTTTTTGGGGCTGAATGCGTTCTGGGGGCTCTACCGGCAGCTCCAAAAATCGGTCGAAACGTATCCGTACACTTCCCTGTTTACCTACAATTTGTGGGCCTTATACGGGATGTGGGAAGACGACCGTGTGCCCTTCCGGCTGGGCTTGTCGGTGCGCTCGACCGGCACGTTGCTCTATCTGGTGGGCATTGTGTGCGGCGTGGCTTTGCTTGTGCGCCAGCTGCGGCGGACACGACACGATCTCCAAACCTACATTTTATTCGCGACCTATTTTACTTTTTTGCCGGTCATGGTGCTGACCCGGATGCATGAGCGCTATTTGTATCCTGTGCTGCCGTTCCTGCTCATGGTTGTTTTTGTACATGCCATTCGCCGCAGCCGTGTTGTGGGGCAGCGCGGCGTTTCCTGGTGTGTGCTGGGCACGCCGTTTGGGGCGTATGGGGTGTTGAGCGTGCTGCACACGCTCAACCTGTATCATGTGTACACCTATTATCTGAACTATGGACCCGGCGTGCCCCGCTCCAATACGCTGTTCTATTTCATCGACGATTACGCCAAGCTGTGGTCGATTGTGACGCTGCTCATTTTTGCTGGCGTCGGCGCTGCCTTGGTACGCTGGTCATTAGGGCGGCCGAGCTATCAAGCTCAGCTGGGTGTTCCCGATCCGGCCAGCTAGCAAACGAACGGGCCGAGCCTCCAAGGCTCGGCCCGTCCACTGTGTCGCTGCTCCGCTATTGATTAAGCCGCTGCCGACCTTCACCCATCATTTGATCGGCCTCACCCTCGGCTTGCAACCGTTCGTTGCCGGTCAGGTTGCCGAGTCCTTCCTTCAGGCTGCCCGTAACTTCCTGGGCCGTGCCCTTGGCCGTGCCAACGCCTTTGGCAACATCTTGGCGGCTTTCCCCGCCGAGCTCCTGCGCACGGCCTTCAGCCTCCAAGCGCTCGTTGCCGGTCAAATTGCCAAAGCCTTGTTTAACATTGCCGACAAGCTCGTCGACCTTGCCTTTGCTGCGTTCTCGATTCTCATCCATCTTTTTGCTCCTTTGCGCAAGACGGTTAACGATACATAATGTGAGGCAAGAAGCGTGCCAGACTTGGCCGGGCTACGGGAGTCGGAACCGGACCACAGCGCCTGCGCCACTATTAGCCACATACAGCTCGTTGTCGTTGGTTACGGTCACACCTTTGGGAGCGTTGAGGCCAGGCTCGGCCTTGATCCGGCGAATGTTTTGATGGGTGGTGTCAAACTCCGCGATCGTGTTGCGCGCGCCCTGGGATGCCCATACTCGTCCATCTGGCGCCACCGCGATATAGGGATCGTTGTAGGTGTTGGAGGCCCAGCCCCGCACCTCAAAGGTGTTGAGCGGCACGGACTCGACCAAGTCGTCGTTGATCTGGTACACCTGGATGCGGCTGTTCCAGGTGTCGCCGACATACAACCGGCCCTGCTCGTCGGCGCCCAGCCCAATCGGCTCTTGGAGCTGGCCGAGCCCACTGCCTTTGCTGCCAAACTGTTGGACAAAGTTGCCCTCACGGTCGGTCACCACAATGCGCGTGTTGCCGGTATCCGCAATGTAGACTCGATCTCCACGCACCAGCACGTTACGCGGGCCGAAGAAGCCAAGCGGCTTGGCCGCGTTGGTGGCGGGATCGCCTTTGGTATCCGTGGCATAGCGCAGCACCGTTTGACCGGTCTGGGGATTCACGAACGGCTCACCGAACTGGGTTTCGGGCTGGCCCCAGCTCTTGATGAATCCGCCGTCCGATCCGAATTTGGCGATGCGGCCATTCCAGGTATCGGCGACATACACACTGCCGTCTTCGTCCACTGCCACGCCTGATGGCTCGTTAAGCTGACCGTCGCCATTGCCCAGGCTGCCAATGGTGCGGATCTGCGTACCATTGGCCGTCAGCACCACGATGCGGTGATTGCCGGCATCGGCGATATACAGAGTGCCGTCGGCCTGCTGTGTGATGCCGCGGGGATTGTTGAGCTGGCCTGCCGCGCCGATCGTCGCGGCAGCCAATGTTTCGGTTGGAACTTGATTGGCTTGGGCTGTGCTGCTGCCCGGCGCGAGATCCCGGCGCACAAACACTTCCATGTTGCGACCGTCGAGCTCGAGTGGCACCTCGCGGTACAGCATGTACCTACCAAGCGTGGGCCAGCTCGAGGGGCGGAACGGCCACGAAAGCACCGGCCATACGCCTTCGGCACCCAGGGATTTATAGCCTCGCGCCGGAGGCTCGCCCGGCTTATCCGGATTGCTGCGACCCGTGAATTCCGGAAACCACCAGTTGAAGACGCCTTCGGATGTTTGAACAAAATCGTCGGCCAGCTGGTCGCGGATCGCGGGCGTAACATGCGGCTCGTACAGCACAACCACACCTGCAGTGGCGTCGATCGTTGGATTCTTGTCGACATCCAGCCAGCGGATGCTGCCGGGCTTGAAATGGCGCAGATACCACTGCAGCGGCCAGGCCAGACTCCCCTCGCCGCCGCGTTGGCTAGCGCCGCCGTCGAGCACAATTGGCATGCTGAAGGCGCCGGTCGGGTCGTCGGCCGTGCGCGAGTTACGCGAATGGTTGATGGCGAGCTGTTGGATCTGCCGGACCAAAATCGGTACGTCGGGCGCGGTTTGGGTGTAGATTAACGGCTCGATCGGCGTGTCGGGCGTGCGGTACACCACCAGCGTCGCGGCGCGGATGCCATACACGAGCAGCACGGCGGCACAGGTCAGCGCCGCCAGCCGCAGCACTACCCTGCTGCCAAACCAGGTCGCGATGGTGAGCAGGGCAAAAACGCAGCCACCTGCTACCAGAATCGGGACCAGCCCTTGCAGCCGGGCGCGCAGCCCAGCCACGGTTTGGTCGCCACCTGCGAACGCCGCGGCCGCGACCAGCAGCGAGATCACCAAAATCAGCGTCAGCAACGGCACAGCCCAGCCAAAATCGTACCGGAGGGCGCGCCAGGGTATGTTACTGCCCAGCTGCCCTAACGTCCAAGCTGCCAGCAAGGTGGCAGGCAGCGAGATATGCGTAAGCAACCACGGCATCTTTTCGCCGGCCCACGAGAAGCCAACAAATGCCTGAACGAACCAGTAGCCGAGAAAGAAGACCAATAAAGGCGCTGCAGTGTAGCCACCGGTGGCAGCAGCGGCGCCGGTCGCGGTTGGGCTATGGGCCGAGGCAGGATTGCCGTTCGTGCCATCCAGCCCAGCTCCATGTCCGTTCGGATCCGGCCCCTGCTCCTGTGCTGTTGGCTGTGTCGATCGGCCCCGGAACCCCCCTACGAGCAGCCAGCTCAAGCCAACCAGGCCGAAAATCAGCGCCAGCAGATCATAGATGGGCAGCAGCATCAGGTAGTAGAACCACGGCTGTCCGCCGCGCGCATACGAGTGCTGCGATCCAAGCCAATACTTGATGCCTTGGTACCAGCCATCCAGAAAGCCACGCGGATAGGCAAAAAAGGTTGTAAACAGCAGTGTGAAGATAACCAAAAATGTGCCCAGCGATGCCCAATACACGCCGCGGTCCGTGCGCCAGGTTTGCACGAAACGATCACGCACAATTGGCTCGCGTTCCCAGGCAAAGGACATCGGAACGATCAGCAGCGCGCCCACACCCAGCAGCAGCGCCGGGCCCAGCGACCGTTGCAGCAGTCCATGGAGTGTGGCTGATTGCGCCTCGGTTACAGTCAGCGCCGCGCCCGTAATCAGCAGGCTAACCGCCAGCGCCAGGGCTGTAATGTATAAAAAGAGGCGCGGATGCCATTCCCAAAACAGGCGCAGACCAAAGAAGCTGCCGCCGATAAAGATCAGAATAAACACAAGCTCGTGGGTCGCCCAAGTCAGCGCGAGCCCAGCCGTGGCCAGCGACAGATTAACCGCGCCGCCATCCCGGAGAAACTTGAAAAGCCCCACCACCATGAACAGCGACCACAGCAGTACCAGGGCATCGTGCCGGGCAAAGCGGGTGTAATACAGCAGGGAGGGCGAGATCGTCATCAAGGCAGCGGCGATAAAGGCGCCTTTGCGGCCGATGAACGGGCGAAGCGTCCAGGCCATCGGCACCAGGCCAATTCCTGCCAGCGCCATCGGCAGCCGCGCTTGCGCGTCGCCGTCGCCAAACAAAAAGTAGGCCAGCAACGTCAAAACATACAGCGACGGCCCGTGGTACACCGGGTCGTAGCAGTACGTCGACGATTGGCGCACTATGCCTTGCTCGGGATTATGTCCGGCACAGGTAAAATCGCTCGCGCCGGTGAAGAAGCGATAGCTCAGCCAGGCGTGGATCGACTCGTCGTGGTGCATCGCCTTGACGTCTAGTTGCCAAAGGTGCAGCACAATGCTCGCGATGAACAGCAGAACGTACAGCACAACTTCCGTGTTCAATCGGTCGATGCCGAAGCGCCGTTCCAGCAGTGACCGCCGGGGAGCGGTGGTGAGCGTGTGGTTGTAGATCATATGGGTGGCTACTAGCTCTTCACGTATCAATATCGGCCGCGGGAAGCCTTGCTTGCGCTGCTTCGTTCCCCACGCGGGTGGCGTGTGTAGCTACGTATGGCATTGGCCGGCAGATGCGTTAGCGCGCTGTGCCGGAGCCGATTCCAAATTCCGCCGCAAGCTCAGGCCGGACAAACAAGGTCCAGTTCGTCGCTCCCAGCGGCGCGGGTAATGTCCGGTTCTGCAAAAAGTTCCAATAGTCCGCAAGCGCCTGGCCATCCCAAGGACGCGTCAGAACGCGGCTGAGCAGTGAGGTCGCGCCGGGCGTTGCCCCACAATAGCGCTCGCGGCTGGGAAAACGATACACTTCGCACTCGGGCAGCCACCAGCGCAGGGGATACTCCTGGCGCACAAAGCCTTCCAAATGAGCTTCGTTGGCCGCCACATTTTCGCTCAGCAAAAATACGGCCTGGACCTCGTCGGTCAGCTTGTCGATCTGTGTGCCGGTGCTGCCCTCGGTATTGGAGTAGTTGCGCAGATACCAGATCCAGATCGTTTCTTGGTCATAACGGATCGGCAGATCAAGCTTACCCGTGCGCAGCAGCGAGGCTTCCCGGAGCCGATCCATGATCCGGGCAACATCCGGCGTTGTTTGGACAAAGACCATCGGCTCGACCGGCACATCGCCGTTGACATAGGACAAACGTAAGCTGCTGCGGATCGTAAAAGCAGTGCCAAATGCGAGCACCAGGCCGAGCAGGGCAATTACCGCGGGCCGTCCCGACCGATAGATCAGGGCCAGGCCAACCAGCAGCAGCCCCACAAAGCAGCCCGCCAACAGTGGCCATAACCCGGCGTACCCAACACTCTGCTCAGAGCGAATGGTGGCGCCGAAGCGATTAAAGGTCAGCAGCACCAGCACGCCGGTCATCGCCGTCAGGCCAAGCGCCAAGCGATCAAATGGGCCGCGCATGGCCCACCGCCACACCGTGGCCACTGTCCAGGCGCTTAGCAATGTTAGTGGCAGCACGATATGCAGTGTCAGCCAGGGCATCTTCTCGCCGGCCCAGCTGTAGACCGCGAACGCGCCCACGCTCCACCACGCCAGGAGCGCCGGTCCAAACAAGGCATGCGCAGCCTTGGTCGGCTGGTGCAACACGCCCTGCGCACGGGATGCCGGCTTGCGCCGTCCAATCCGGACAAGCCGTCCAACAACCAGGCCAAGGCCCAGTGGAGTGAAGAGTAACAGGAGCGGCTCGTAGACCGACAGCAAGAACAGATAATAATGCACTGGCTGCGAGCCGCGTTGGACGCCGTGCTGGCCCAGCCAATACAAAAACGAGCCCGATACGCCCGTCACCAAGCCTGCGATGTTCGGCCGAAGCGGATTGGATAGCACCGCGGTGTATAGCACGGCATAGATCGCGAAGGCAATCGCAAACGCGTTCGCCCACTGCCGCCGGGGAATACGGTCAAGCGCGCCGACCAGCGATCCTGCGGGTGCTGCATCTGCCGCCCGCCGCCACGTAGTGCGACCATCCGCGCCCTTGCGTAGCCACACGGAAGTTATCAGAACGCCGCATAGCACCACGGTGCTCACAAGGAGCAGCAAGCTCGCGGGATGCCGTAGCAGCGGGCCGAGCACGCCGCCAACATTGGCAAAGTAGGTCAGCAGGTCGTTATCGGGCTGATTGCGGACCAGCAGCGCCTGATCGGCAGTAGGCAGGGGGATGGGCCCGATCGCCGACAGGCGGGGTAGTCCCTTCAGCGCTGCCACGGCAACCGCGCCATAGCCCAGCAGCAGCCAGAGGGTCCACCGTGCTACCTGCCACAACGCCCACACAGCTACAAAGCTGCCAATAATTGCCAAAAAGAGATAAAAGGTCTCCATGGTTGTCAACATGAGACCGAAGGCCGCGGCCAAGGTATAGTGCCAGAGCGGACGCTCCGTAGCGAGGTAGCGCAGGATTGCAATCACCGCCAGGAGCTCAAAAACAACGGCAAAAATGTCGTGGCGGATAAAGCGGCCAACATACAGCGCGACCGGCGAGATGAGCAGGTAGCTGCTGGCCAGCAGCGCCGTGCCGCGGCCAAGATCGCGCCGCAGAAACCAGGGCAACAGTGTTAGTGCTATGCCAAACGTGGCGGCGCTTAGCCGCGCAGTGAAATCGCTGTCGCCGAAGAGGAAATAACCAACGGCGGTGAGATAGTATAAGAACGGGCCATGCAGCAGCGGGTCGTGCTGGTAGCCGCGGCCCTGGTAGATGATCCAAGAGTAGTTGGCGTGATGCGTCTCGTCGTGGTGGAGCGCACGGTCGCCCAACAGGTACAGATGGCTGATGAGCGCCAAGACCGCGAGCCCAACATAGATAAGTTGCTCAACCGTCACAACCAAGCCGCGGGGCTCGTTGACGGTAATCGCCGATTGTGCTGCGGGTGGCCGGTGAGTTGGCGGAGCAGTAACAGCCATAACCTCGTACGGCTCAGCTCCCAGGGTACGCTTAAGCCGTCTTCACATAAAAAACGTTTGCTGATTCGCCATTGTAGCGTACCGCTGCCCGCATGACAAGGCAATCGCGCGCTTACTCCGGCCGTCGGTTGGCGCTGGCCTGCTCGATGTCTAAAATGTGGAGGTCGGGGGCATCTTCAAGGTAGGGCTGCGTGATAAAATGCTGCACTTCCTGAATTTGGTGAACCGTGGCGCTCATCTGCTTCAAGGCGCCGTAGATCAGCTCGAGATCGTGCCGCTGCGCCTCAGACAGTTCGCCCTTGAGCACCATCGACGTCAAGCCAAGCGCTCCCATCAGCGGTTGGGCAAGTGAGTGCGCAGCTGCTCCTGCCGTCGCCAGCATGGCTCGCTCGCGTTCTTGCTCGATCAGCCGCTGTTGCAGCTTGCGTAGGCGCACCATTACCCGAACCCGCGCCAACAGCTCGACATTGCGAAAGGGCTTGCGCAGAAAATCGTAGCCGCCTAGATCTAGGCCGCGGGCAACCGAGTCCGGATCACGGTCGATGCCTGACAAGAACAGGATCGGAACATCGGCGGTTTTGCTGTCGCCGCGCAGCTCAACACAATAATCGAAGCCGCTGCCATCCGGTAGCTGAACATCAAGCAGCAGAACGTCCGGCACGTGGTCGTCGAGCTGCTGGCGGGCATCGGCCAGCGTGCGGGCAAGATACACCTGATAGCCCTCATCCAAAAGTAACTCGTCGAGCATCGTTGCGACCGCAACGTCGTCGTCGACAACCAGTATTGTCGCATCGGAAAAATCACTGTTGTTCATGACGTCTACATCCCTCGGGCGAATGCCCGAAAAAGACCTATTAAAACGCCTCAAGGACCCAGCAATGCCGAGTCCCTGAGACAAGAGAAGAGAGGAGAAGGAGATGTCACGATTATAACACGCGGCACAGATATTGCAATACCCAAATCCCTTTGTTTTATTTTGCAGGTCCAGTGTCGTCGCATTACTTTTGGCTCGCCCCTTGCCGGTCGAGCAGCTCCTGATACATGACGGGCGTGTCAACATCCAAAAGCGTGCCCTCATCGGCGACATCCACCCACTGTACCTGTTGGGCATAGCGCGTAAACAAAGCGCGCGCCCCTTGATCGCCCTGTACGGCTTGGAGCTCTGTGAACATGCTGCGGGCAAACAGTACAGGGTTGCCGCGCTGTCCGCGAAAGCGTGGCACCACCATGAGCGCAGCCGTTTGCGCGTATGTTTCGAGCAGTGTATTGACTGTGGCCGGCTGCAGCAGTGGGTGATCCGCCAGCAGCACAACCGCTCCGTTAACGTGAGGGGCCAAAGCGCTGATTCCTATAGCGAGCGATGTGCTTTGTCCTGCCGCGAAGGCCTCGTTTACCACGATCCGCAGCGGCAGATCCGCCAGCACTGCTTGGACCCGCTCGGCCGCGTGCCCGACCACGACCACGAGCTCGTCCAGCTGCGACTCGAGGGCAATCAAGGCAGTGTGTCGTACAAGCGGTGTGCCATGCCACCCCAGCAGCTGCTTGGGCTGGCCCATGCGCTCAGAGCGCCCGGCGGCCAGCAGCACTCCCGCAATCATCGGCCCACTGCACCGGCGACGCGTAGCTCGCCAATCTTGCCACGCCGCACGGCGATCATCTCGGCTAAAATGCTGATGGCGATCTCGGCCGGTGTTTTGCTGCCCAGCGGCAGGCCGATCGGTCCATAAATCTGAGCCAGCACCTCGTCGCTCAAACCAGCTTCGCGCAGTGCTTGCCTACGCGCTGCCTGTGTTTTGGGGCTGCCGATGGCGCCAACATACCGTACCGGATAGGCGAGTGCGATGCGCACGGCCGGATCATCCAGCTTCGGATCGTGGGTCAGCACCGCGACATAGGTTGAGCGATCCAGCCGCAGGCTGGGTAAGGCTTCGTCCGGCCATTCGATGACCAGCTCATCGGCATCGGGAAAACGCTCGCGAGTGGCAAAGGCCGCGCGCGGATCGACGACGGTAACCCGAAAGCCGAGCTGTTTGGCGCAGGAAGACAATGGAATTGCCGTGTGAACCGCGCCGACGATCAGCAGATGGGGTGGTGGCGGATAGCTTTCGACCAGCACGCTTACCGCACCTGCTGCGATGGAGTAGTCACGAACAGAGCTCTGCTCCGCATCCAGCATCGCCAGCGCATCGGCCACGACCTGCGTATCCAATCCGGCATCGCCGAGTGAGCCGAGCGGATCGCTGCGTGGGCGGATCAGCAGCTTGGCGCCAAGCTGCTCGCCGGCAACCACGGTGGCCAACGCAGCTGGCTGTTCAGTCGCAATGGCTTGCCGAAGTGTGTCAAAGATCATGGGTGGAGCCTGCGAACGGGTGCTGCTACCAATCAAGGCGTTCCACAAAGACCTCGATAGTGCCACCACAGGCCAGGCCGACTTCCCAGGCCTGCTCGTTGGAGACGCCAAAGGTCAGCAGTTTGGGCTGTCCGGTCTTGAGCGTGCGCCGGCATTCTTCAAAGACCGCGCCTTCCACACAACCGCCCGACACCGAGCCGGCCATCGCTCCGCCTTGGGTAACTACCATCTTCGACCCAACCTGGCGCGGCGCGGAGCCGTAGGTCCGCACCACGGTCGCCACCGCCAGCGGCTCCCCTTGGGCACGGCTTTGGTCGATCAGGGGCAATACATCATGCATAGGTTTTGGTCATTATATACCAACAACGAGTGCCGTCCTGCATATCGCCAAGTTGTCTTTCTTGCCTACGCGTCGGGCTGGCCTGGTTGCTTGAGGGCGTCGACCAGTTGCTCGGCAACGCGGCCAACAGTGCTGTGCAACAAGGGCTCGGTAATCTGTTCCCGATCCGGCGCGGCGTGATCTTTGCGGTAGCGCTGCAGCGTTGTTTCGTCGGCGCGTACGTCCGCTTCCCAATAGGTGACACCGGTCTCGTCCGCTTCCGGCTCGGCCGAGCGCACAATCGCCTGGTCCTGCCGCGTGTCGTACTCCACAACCGTGAGCGGGCCGTCGAGCTCCGTCACACCGTGAGCAATGCGTTCGGCGGCATCCCGTACGTCGGCCACAGGTTGTGTGGGCGTGACGGTGATGCCGCGCACGCCAACGGCATACCGCTCGCTTTGTTCCACGTCCACCGCGACGCTGGCGCCGTCGCCGTTAACCTCGACGACGCCACCGCCTTGGCCAATCTGTTTGCGCAGTCGATCCGTCAGCTCGTGGGCTATGGTAGTACTCATCCTGGTTAGATCCTAACGTTTGTTACGGTATGTATAGCACCCGATGTGCCATAGCCCTAGCGCGAAACGTCCTGCTAGTCGATCCGCCGTTCGCCGTAGTCGCGTCCATCGAAGCTGAGCAGCCGCTTTTTCTCGTCGATCACGGTCTCCAGATGTACCGGACGCGTCCAGATTTTGTGCAGGTTGCGCAGCGTGTCGCGGGCGTAGTCGATGCGCAGATCCACGCCTTCGTGGCGGTGCCGTAGATACAGCTCGCCCCGGTTGCCGTAGTTGCCGTCTTGAACGTGGATGAATGGCTGCCCGAAGTTTGTCAGCCGGTACAGCAGCTTCTGCTTGATCTCGGCAAACTCACGACTGGCAATCTCGTACAGGTCGGTGTCGCGGTTATAGCGGAAGGTAAACAGCTTCTGCTCCAGCGCAAACTCGGGCGTCAAGAACTCGTCGATAAACGTGATGTCGTTGTGAAACTTGCGCACCTCAAACAGCTTCTGTCGCCCAAGCCCCGCTCCGGTATCCCAGGCCCGCTTGGCCGCGAAGTCCTGGCATTCGTCATACTCCTTGCCAAACTTGCCCTTGTTCCAGCGATCTTCGACATCACGGAGCAGCTCCAGCCCCAGCTTGTACGGGTTCATCCGCTGGGGGCTGGTCGCTACCACCCCCGCGTGATGCTCGGCGAAGTCGACGATCTCGGAGGCGCGAGCGGCCTTTTTGGTCATGATCTCGCTGTGCCAATAGCTGGCCCAGCCTTCGTTCGTGATCTTGGTCATCGCTTGCGGCGCGAAGTAGTACATCTCGTCGCGGACGATTTCGAGCACTGTGTGCTGCCAGCGCTCCAGCGGAGCGTAGTTCATCAGAAACAGCAGAACATCCTTCTGGGGATGCTCGGGAAAATTGCGCGAGCGATTGCGCTCGTCCTGCTGCTTTTGGCGCTCCGACGCCAGAAAATCGGGCGGATTGATGTAGCCCTGCATGTAGCGCCGATCCACCTTCAGCCCTTCGGGCAGATCGTCGGGCTGTTCCTCCTCGGTGACCGGTACGGGGGTTTGGGCTTCCGGGCGCTGAATATAGGGCGCGTGATAGTCGATCAGGTTTTCCAGCGACAGGCACACGTCGATAAAATCTTCAACCGGCTCGTGGCCAACCCGGTCAATAATTTTCTGGATGCGCACGGCATGGTTAGCCATCGCGTCCAGCATGTGCCGGTTGGTGTGTGAAAACCATAAGTTGTTCTTGAAAAAATCGACATGGCCCGTAACATGCGCCATCACCATCTTTTGCGTAGTCATGTCGTTGCCTTCAAGCAGATACGCATACGATGGATTGTTGTTGATCACCATCTCGTAGATGACCGACAGGCCATAGGTATGGCCTTTGATCATCTGGTCGAACTCCATGCCGAAGCGCCAGTGCGGATAGCGCGTCGGAAAGCCGCCGAACGAAGCGACTTCATAGAGCGTGCGGTAGTCCAGCACCTCGAACGAGATCGGAAAATAATCCAGGCCATACTCGCGGGCATAGCCGTCGATCTCATTCCAGGCAGCTTGTAAGTCGGGAGGAAGCTTTGTGTTGCGCATACAGGCTACAGGTTTCAGGCTACAGGCTTCAGGTCACACAAGCTGTAACCTGAGACCTGTTGCCTGAAGCCTTATTTCCCCTTCCCCAAAAACTCTTTGATCGAGTCGTAGATATCGTCGCGGTCGGCGATCTCGGAGATGACGAGGTTCTCGGTCTTGCCCAGGTACTCCTCGAGGTCATGCGCAAAGCGGCCCGACCCGTACAACGAGCGCACCTGGCCGTAGCAGAACAGGTTGATCTTGGGCAGCAGGTGGTTGCGCAAAATATCCACACACTCACGGGTATCGCCACCGCCCCAGTTGTCGCCGTCGGAAAAGTGGAAACAGTAGATGTTCCAATCGTCGGGCGGGTAGCGCTCCTCGATCATGCGCAGCGCCAGCTTATAGGCCGAGCTGATCTTGGTGCCGCCGCCTTCGCGCAGATGGTAAAAGGTCTGTTGATCAACCTCTTTGGCTGCCGCGTCGTGCACGATATAGCGAATCTCGATCGACTTGTACTGCGAGCGCAGCCAGGTCTCGATCCAAAAGGCGGTGATACGGACGAGCTCCTTTTGCTCGGTGCCCATCGAGCCCGACACATCCATCGCGTAGATGATCACGGCGTTCGCCTCGGGCAGCATCGTGGTTTTCCACGTGCGATAGCGCATATCGTCCTTGATCGGCACCACCACCGGATCGTCGGGATTGTATGCGCCCGTCGCGATCTGCCGCTTCAGTGCCTCACGGTACGAGCGCTTGAAGTGCCGCAGCGAGTCGGGGCCCACCTTGGCGATCCCGGTATAGCGGTCTTTCTCGGAGATAATATTCTTCTTGCCCTTGGGCTCGATGTTCGGCAGGCGCAGCTCCTCGCCCAGAATCTGGGCCAGCTCTTCCAACGGCACATCGACTTCGATGGTATGCTTGCCGGACTCTTCGCCCGCCTCGCCGCTGCCACTATCTTGCCCATCACCCCGCGCAATCGGATCGCCGACGTCGCCCTCGCCCTGACCAACGCCACCGCCCTGCTTCTGGCCAAAACGAAACTGCGGAATGTCGATCTGCGGCAGCGGGATCGACACATAGCGCCGCCCCTGCCGCCCGATCATCTCGCCCTGCGACATGTATTTGCGGAGGTCTTTTTTGATCTTGCCCCGCACAATCTGCCGAAAGCGGTTGAGGTCGCGCTCAACACGATCTGCCATAAGTAGGCCTCAGGCTTTAGGTTTCAGGCTACAGGTATGAGGCTACAAGACGAAACTTCGTTCTCCTGTAACCTGATGCCTGGACCCTGTCACCCACTAATGAAGGTTGTAGGTTTCCGGCGTCAGGCTTCAGGAAGCGCAGTTGCCGATCCTGAAGCCTGTTGCCTGATGCCTCCTAGTGTCGATTGTTTTTGACGTCGCCGCGGGCAAAGATGCTGGCCACATAGGTCAGCACGTCGGTCGCGCAGCGGTCGCAGTAGCCGTAGTTACGGATCAGCCGCGTCTTGACCACGTCGATCTTTTCCTGCGCATCCTTGTCGACCACCTGGGAAACCAGGCTCACCAGCTTGATCGAGTCTTTCTGGTCCTCGAAGAGCTTGAGCTCCAGCGCGCGGTGCAGCCGCTCGTTGGTCTTGTAGTCGAACTTCTTGCCTTCGATCGCCAGGGCGCCGATGTAGTTCATGATCTCGCGGCGGAAGTCTTCCTTGCGCGACTCGGGAATCTCGATCTTTTCCTCGATCGACCGCATCAGCCGCTCGTCGGGATCTTCGTACTGGCCGGTGAAGCGGTTACGGACGCGCTCCCGCTGCGTGTAGGCCTTGATGTTGTCGATATAGTTGCCGCACAGCCGCGCGATCACATCCTCGTCGGCGCTGATCGCCCGCTGCACCTCATTTTTAACGATCTCGGCATACTCGTCTTTGACGACGCTCAGCAGGTCGCGGTAGTGCTTCTTGTCTTCCTCGTTGTTGATCAGCGAGTGGTGCTTAAGCCCGCCTTCGAGCTCGTTCAGCACCATGAACGGATTGACGCAGCCTTCCTGGCCGTCGTTCACCAGCGCATTCGAGATTTTGTCCTGAATGTAGCGCGGCGAGATCCCGCTCATGCCTTCGCGCTGGGACTCTTTGCGCAGCTCCTTGATGTTGTCTTCGGTAAAGCCCGGCAGCGACTTGCCGTCGTACAGCTTGAGCTTTTG
>JADDQF010000072.1 GCA_016781505.1 bacterium | reverse complement strand
AAAAATTGGCGAATCCGCTCGCGCGCTACCACATCCAGGCCGATGGTGGGCTCGTCCAAAAACAAAATAGCCGGATCATGCAGCAGTGCTGCCGCCAGATCAGCGCGCATGCGCTGGCCGAGTGACAATTGCCGAACCGGCGTTTCCAAAAATGGGTGGAGCTCCAGCAGCTTGGTAAATGTGTCCAGATTTTGGCGCCAGCGCTCTTGGGGAATACGGTAGATATAGCGCAGCAGCTCAAACGTCTCGATCGTGGGCAGGTCCCACCAGAGCTGGGTGCGCTGGCCAAATACAACGCCGATCTGCCGTACATGCGCGACCCGTTGTCGATGTGGCACACGGCCATCCACCAGCAAATGCCCCCCACTGGGCACCAAAATACCCGTCAGCATCTTCATGGTGGTTGATTTGCCGGCACCATTCGGACCAATATAGCCGACCATTTCGCCCCGCTCGATCATGAACGAGATCTGATCGACCGCATGGATTGTTCGTTGCTCACGCGCCAGCAGCGACCGCAGTGCAGCGAAGCGGCCTTCCCGCCGTACCGCTTGTTGGTAGTGCTTGCTTAGCCGGTCAACCTCGATCAGCGCCATGCCGCTTCCTCCAACGCACTGCCGTCGGCGTCGCTCTTCGTACACATGAGCAGAATATTGTACCAGCCAGCCAAGGTGCTTTTTGGGCCAACCCATGCCAAGCGAGACATGGTACTATTGGCACCATACCCAAGCCACGGAGAGTTTTGTTATGGTCGAACCGCTCCGCTACCGGCGGATCGTCGTCAAAGTGGGAACCAGCGTGTTGTCGGCCGGCACCGACCGGCTGCATCGCCCACGCATGGTCGACCTTGTGCGGCAGATCGCAACGCTGCGCAGCCGCGGCGGGGAGCCGATCCTGGTAACATCAGGAGCTGTTTTGGCTGGCTGGGAACAGCTGGGTTTCCCGCCGCGCAAACGCAACGTAGCCGAAAAGCAGTTGCTGGCCGCCATTGGGCAAAGTCGGCTGATGCATCTGTACGCGCAGCTCGCCGATATTTATGGCCTGCCGGTCGCCCAAACGCTGCTGACGCGTGATGATCTGCGGGATCGGCGGCGCTACCTGAACGCCCGTAATACCCTGCTTGGCTGTCTAGCCCGCGGTGTGCTGCCGATCGTTAACGAAAATGATGTGGTCGCCGTCGATGAGATCAAAGTCGGCGACAACGATACACTCTCGGCGTTGGTCGCAAGTTTGGTTGAAGCCGATCTGCTGATCATCTGTACCGACCGGCAAGGCCTGTTCAACGCCGATCCCAATCTCAATCCCGCCGCCGAGCTGATTACGGACGTGCCCGTGATCGACGACACCATCTGGCGCCTGGCCGGTGATGCCGGCAGTCATCGTGGCACTGGTGGCATGCGTACCAAAATCCAAGCAGCCGAACTGGCCACGCGGACGGGCATCAACGTGGTTATCGCTGCCGGAGACGCGCCCGACGTGGTGCTGCGCGCCGCCGAAGGGGTTGCCGTCGGCACGCGGCTCCATGCCCGTGCTACGCGCTTGGAAGCGCGCAAGCGCTGGATCGTGGCCGAAACCGTACGGCAAAGTCGTGTCGTGGTCGATCCGGGTGCCGCGCATGCGCTGGTTGACGCCGGCCGCAGCTTGCTGCCCGCGGGCATTGTTGCCGTTGAAGGCGCGTTTGATCGCGGCCAAACAATTCGCATCTTTACCACGGATGGCGTCGAGCTAGCGCGTGGCCTAACGCAGTATCGCGCCGCCGACCTGGCTTTGATCTGCGGCCAGCACTCCGCGCATATTGAAACAATCTTGGGCTACACCTATGGCCCTCAAGCGGTTCACCGCGACGACATGGTGCTGTTGCGGTAGCTCCGCCAAGCACGCAATTCTGAACCAGGAATGAGCATATCTTGGCTCGTGTAAGCGAGGAGTTAAATATGGACACACCCAGCGTACAGGCACTCGGGCAGCGGGCAAAAGCCGCGGCGCGCAGCCTGGCAACGGTATCAACCGTCACCAAAAACACAGCGCTGCAAGCAATTGCCGCGCAGTTACGCGCCGACATGGATGCGATCCTGGCAGCCAACGAGCAAGATGTGGCCGACGCGCGCACAAACGGCCTGAGTGCTGCGCTGATTGATCGTTTGCGCTTAACGCCCGAGCGGCTGCAAGCCATCGCAGCGGATGTGGAGCACGTCATCACGCTGGCCGACCCCGTGGGCGAACGCTTCGACGTCCGTATGTTGCCAAACGGCCTTCACCTGCATCGCCGCCGGGTGCCAATCGGCGTCGTCGGTGTGATCTATGAGTCGCGGCCAAACGTCACCGTTGATGTTGCCTGCTTGTGCCTTAAGACCGGCAATGCCGTCATCCTGCGCGGAGGCAAAGAGACGACCCGCTCCAACGCTGTGCTGGTGGCGGCGATCCGGCGGGCATTAGCTACGGCGGGTCTGCCCGACGACGCCGTCCAGGTGATTACCGACCCGAGTCGCGAGCGGGTGGTGGAGCTGCTGCGGATGGATCAGTATGTGGATATGATTATTCCCCGCGGCGGCGCTGGCCTTCATCAATTTTGCCGTGAGCACGCCACCATCCCGGTCATCACCGGAGGGGTTGGTGTATGCCATATGTTTGTGGACGCGACGGCGAACATCGAGCAGGCTTTACCGGTGATTCATAATGCCAAAGTACAACGGCCAAGTGCTTGCAACGCATTGGATACCTTGCTGGTGGAACGCGTAATCGCACCCCAGCTCCTGCCCCGAGTTGCGGCCGATCTGGCTGCGGTTGGAGTGGAGCTGCGGGCCGACGCCGAAGCCTTTCCGCTGTTAAGCACAGCCGCCCCCAACATCGTGCCGGCGACAGCGAGCGATTGGAATACGGAATTTTTGGCGCTCGTGCTGGCGGTGCGGGTGGTCGACGGACTTGATGAAGCGTTGGAACACATCTGGCGCTACAGTACCGGTCACTCGGACGCCATCTTAACCACCGACGCAAGCGCTGCTGCCCGCTTTATAGAAGAGGTCGATTCAGCGGCGGTCTTTGTGAATGCCTCCACGCGCTTCAACGACGGCGGTCAGTTCGGCTTGGGCGCGGAGGTCGCGGTCAGCACCCAAAAGACGCATGCGCGCGGTCCCATGGCGCTCCAGGAGCTAACAACCTACAAATGGGTGGTCGAAGGGAATGGCCACGTGCGACCATAGCTACCTGTGACCCGGCGCGGCCATTCGTATGTGCACCTGGTCCACTTGTGCCCAATTGCACCAACTACGCTCCTGCATCCAGGAATGTTGTGTGCGGTGCCGGGAAAGTTACCGGTTGCCGCACCTCCAACAACCTTCCTTTGGTAACACTGCTTACCTTCAGAGCCATGCGTGAGCATCACCGACAGCCGACACGGTCAATAGAAGGTACTGGCCGAGAGTCTCGTATTCGTTCTGCGGTTAAGCCGATCCGTGGTTGCCTTCGGGAACAGGAGGTCAGATCCGGTACTAAGACATACATCGGCGACAATATGCCACCCGTTCCGCTTGACGCCAGCCAAAACGAGCGTCTATACTGCAACAACCGCAAGTACACATCAGCCATAGGCACGAGCGTTCCTTGTGCAGAATAGCATATGGCAGGCCAGCCTGGAATGTTTACTTTCTCGCTTGCTACACGTAGATTGGGCTGTTTATGGGTAAGGCTAGAAATCGTCTGCTGGAGCAAGAAACCGATCGCCTACTTGTGTTTGCCGACGCTGTTGCCAAGATCGCCGGCCTAGCATTGCCCGAGCACGATCTTGAGCATGGTTGCACAGCTGCGCTGCACCATATCGCCCAGGCAATACCCGTTCGCGCCGCGGCGATTGCGCTGCTCCACGACGACCTGCTGGTCGTTAAGGCGGTGTATGGCGACGGGTTGGACCGGGTTCCCGGCCAGGTGCTGGCGCGCACGGGCGAAGCCCTCTGGCAGGCTGTAACCACAGGCAAGACATATAGCGGCTTAGATGCGTCACACACGGCTCAACCGCAGGCTGAGCAAACGGGGCAGTATCTGGCGCTGCCGTTGGCCGGGAATAGCCAGGTCTTTGGCGTACTTGAGCTGCAATCCTTGGCCGTCCAAAGCTTCGACGAGACCGAGCTGACGCTGCTGCAAACGATTGCGACGCTGCTTAGCGGCCAACTTGCGCAGGCTGGCCGGCTCCAAGTGTTGCAAGCGGACGTTGCCGACCAAACCAGGCAGGTCGGCCTGATCGCAGCCCAATACACTGTGACACGTATTTTGGCCGAGGCGCCCTCGTTTATGGATGTGGCGGAGGCCATTCTCCAAACAATCGGCGAGCAGCTTGATTGGGAAGTCGGCCTGATGTGGTGTGTGCAGGGCGATACCAATCTGCTTGCATGTACCGCGACGTGGTCTGCGGCAGCATGGTCACAAGAGTTTCTGGCTGCCAGTCGTCATATCCAATTACCGCGGGGCGGTGGTCTGCCCGGCTGTGTTTGGGAAAGCAAAGAGCCGCAGTGGATCAGGAATGTGCTTGAGGATCAACGCTTCCGTAGGTCCGAGGCAGCTGCGCAGGCGGGGCTGCACGCCGCTTTTGCGTTCCCGATCATCGGTCAAAATATCTTTTTTGGCGTGATGGAATTCTTCAGTTCGAATGTTCTCACGTCCGACCCTGAGCTCCTGCATACCACGGCAGCCCTTGGGCGGCAGATGGGCCAGTTCATCGAGCGCCGACGAGCGCAGCAAGCGCAGCGCGAAAGCGAGCAGTACACCCATGCGATCCTTGAAACCGCCCTGGACGGCATCATTGGCATGGACGCGGCCGGACGCATAACGGAGTGGAATCCAGCCGCCGAACGCATCTTTGGCTATCGGCGAGCCGAGGCATTGAATCAGGAGCTAGGCAGATTAATCGTCCCGCCCGCGCAGCGCGAGCAACACCGGCAAGGGCTGGCACGGCATCTCGCAACGGGAGCAGCGTATGTTCTGGGCCGGCGGCTGGAGCTTACCGCCATGCGTGCCGACGGCACGGAGTTTCCGGTTGAGCTAGCGATCGCACCCGTTCCCGGTGAACAAGGCCCACGCTTTACCGGCTACGTTCGGGACATCACCGAACGTAAACGCGCCGAAGAAGCGATCCGCTTTCAAGCCCGCCTGCTGGACGTGGTGGAGCAAGCAGTGATCGCGACAGATGTGACCGGCATCGTGATCTACTGGAATCGCTTTGCGGAAACGCTCTATGGCTGGACCGCAGACGAGGCGCTCGGCTGCAATATTTTGGACCTGACTCCTGCGGCCGAATTACTGGAGCAGGCCACACAAATTATGGCCCGTTTGCGCGCTGGCGAAAGCTGGTCCGCCGAGTTTATGGTCCGCCGCCGAGATGGAACGCAGTTTCCTGCCATGGTGATCGATTCGCCGATTTTTGATGCCGAGGGTACGGTCATCGGCATGGTGGGTGTATCGCAGGACATTTCGGCGGCCAAGCGCACGGAGCGCAACCAAGCGTTCCTGGTCAGGGCCAGCACGCTGCTGTCAACCTCCCTCGACTATGGCACGACGCTCCAACAAGTTGCAGACTTGGCAGTGCCGGAGCTGGCGGATTGGTGTGCGGTGGATCTGTATCAAGCTGGCTCGACGCGCTTAATGGCCGTCGCGCATGTCGATCCGGCCAAAGTAGCACTCGCCCGCCGCTTGCGTGAGCGCTATCCGGTGGACATGAACGCCGCCTATGGTGTGCCACAGGTGCTACGGACCGGCAAGGCAGAACTGATGCCGATCATTAGCCAGGAGTTGCTGCAAGCGGCGGCGCGAGACGCAGAGCATCTGCATTTGCTGCACACGCTTGGGCTATCATCTGCGATGATCGTTCCGCTCCAAGCACGTGGTCGCACACTCGGCGCCATCACCTTGATCGCAGCCGAGTCTGGCCGACACTATGACGAGCACGATCTCGCATTTGCGCAGGAGCTGGCCAGCCGCGCGGCAATGGCGATCGATAATGCGCTGCTGTATCAAGCAGCCCAAGAAGCCGTTCAACTTCGTGACGAGTTTTTATCGATCGCCTCGCATGAATTGAAGACACCGCTAACGACCATGCTTGGCCATAGTCAGGCCTTGCTGCGGAGGGCTACTCGCCAGCAGCAGTTCGGCGAGCGCGACCAGCGCGCCCTGCAAATAATCGTTGACCAAACCCTGCGGCTGAACAAGCAGATCACCACACTGCTCGATGTTTCACGGCTCGAATTGGGGCAATTTCGGATTGAGCTCGCGCCAGTGGATGTTGCTGCACTGGCCAGCCGAGTGGTCTTGGAGCTGGAGCCGACACTGGAGCGACACACGTTACACCTGAGCCGCGTGGCGGAACCGCTGATCGTCGAGGGCGACGAACGATTACTGGAACAAGTGCTCCAGAACTTGCTCGGCAACGCGGTCAAATATAGTGTCGACGGCGGCACAATCACGATCCGGCTGTGGCCTGAAGCAGGAGCCGCCTGCGTGTCGATCAGCGACCAGGGCATGGGCATTCCCCTTTCCGCCCAGCCGCACCTTTTCCAACGCTTCTACCGCGCCACCAATGTCGAGGACCACCGCATCAGTGGCCTCGGGATTGGCCTGTATCTTGTGCATGAGATTGTGACACACCACGGCGGCACGGTTAATGTCACAAGCACGGAGGGTGAGGGCAGCACCTTTACGGTCCGGCTACCCCTGGCTAGTTCAGCTGAATCGGCAGTGGTCGATCAATCCTGAAGTTTGCCGGGATAGCAGTCGCCCACGCCCCGCATTATTCGTCCGGCGGTCGTCGCCGCGCCACATACATCAGCCGTAAGCTCCGCTCATTCGGCGGCTGCAGCGTAAAGCAATCGTACACCGCCTCCACGACCAGGCCGGCCTGCGCCAGCAACTGGCGCACTACCACGTCAGGGTAAGCCCGCTCAACATGCACTTCCCGAAAGCGCTGATAGGAACCCGAAGCAGTGGCCGTAAATCCGGTGAGTACCAGCGTGGAGCAGCCGGTTGCCGCATCGTAATGGCTGTGCATGACCTGCGAATAGCCATCGAACTCCTCGAACTCCACTCCCTGCCAATAGTGGCGTAAAAAGTAGTCCGTGGCGAGATCGAAGCAGAATAATCCCTGGGGGACCAGTGCTCGGGCGACCGCCGCGAGACAGCACGCCAACTCAGCCTCCGCGGTGAGATAGTTGAGCGTATCGAAGCAGCAGGTAACGAGATCGACCGGTGTAGCTAGCGCGAAATCACGCATATCGGCTTGGCCAAATTGGACCGCGACCGGCTTGTTTAAGGTAGCTCGCTTCTGCTCCGCCTGGGCGAGCATTGCCGGCGAATTATCCAGGCCCAGCACCGTCCAGCCGCGCTCGGCCATCAACAAAGCCAAGGTGCCTGTGCCACACGCCAGGTCCACCATCGTCCATCCGGGCACAGCATGGCTGCGCAGCAGATCCCGCAGGTACACATCCATCAGGATCGAAAACCGGAGCTGGCCCGAGCGATCATATGCCGCCGCGTACGCATCGTACTGTTGCACTTGTGTTGCCCTTCTTGCCGATCCCAAAGCCGATTCGGCGGTGGCGTTCCCGTGACGGCCATGGTATGCTTCGGTCACTCAAACCTACCCGATTGCGGAACCCATGGAACTGATTGAACCAGGCAAGCGCTGGGCAAAGCCGATCGTTGTGATTGTGGCAGTGGTGCTGATCGCCGGGCTGCTGCGTGCGCCACAACCACCGCTAACGGCGCCGCCCGATGCCCTGCGTGAGCCGGGAGCGCCGGCACCGCTCCAAGGCCAATTCAAGGCCCAAGTCGCGCCAGCGGTTCCGCCTGTGCGCGTCGAGCCGGCACCCCTGGATGGTTATCAGGCCGTGGTCGTGGCCGACCAGCTCGCATTGTACACGCGTGCAGGCTCCTACACAGCCGAGCAAGTGCAGGCGATGGCCGCGCCGATCGTGGAAGCCTTAGCCTATGTCAGCACGCGGACCGACATGCAGCTCGCGGCCCCTGTGTCGGTCGTCTTTGACCATCGCGAACACTGCGGATTAGACGGCGCGGCCTACACCCAAAAGCGCATCATCATGCTGTACGCCTGCCCGGAGCTGCCGCCGCGCCGCGCCGTCAATATCATTGCACATGAGCTTGTGCATCAGCTGGCCCACGACCACTACGGCCCGCCACACCTTCAGGCCGACGTCATTTTAAGCGAAGGCTTGGCGACTTGGGGCGCGGGCAAATACTGGCTGGGCAGTGAGTCCGATTTTCGCAGCTTCGTCCAGCACAATTATGCCACGGCCTTGCTGCCCCTCGACAGCGATTACCGGGCAATTGGGACGATCGATGCCATGAATCGCTTGTACTACCAATGGGCATCGCTGGTGGATTTTGTGCTTGAAACCCGCGGCCGAGACGTTTTCGACAAGCTGTATCGCAGCGGACGAGGCATGGCGCCCAACACGGCAGACTATGGGGGAGTGCTGGGTACCGACCTCGTCGGGCTGCAGCCCGAGTGGCAAGTGTGGCTCAACAACCAGCCCTAGCACTGGCTGTTGAGCGCGCGCACTTAACCGCCAGCGGCGGAACGTTGGCACCAGTGAAGCTACCGTGCTGCTCGGCCTAATCCCAGCAGCCGGCCCACGCCCTCAATCAAGGTTTTCAGCGACGATCCGCCGTCGCCTTCGGTGCCGAATTCAGAGGTGTACTGAGCTGTGGCCGTCGACACGTCCAAAGGTTGATTGGCCTGCTTGCGATAGTGCAGATGATCCATGATCCACAAAAAAAGATCGGTCTCCGTCCGCCCCGGAAAATGGCTGAGGGTGCCTTGCTCGCGGATCGCTTTGATGACCGGATTGTACCATTCGCCGCACCAGTGCTCGATCGCCTCGCCCAGCGGGACCTCGTACCCACGCTCCTGGCTCAAGAAATAGCGATGATCCAGGATATGCGACCTGAGGCGACCATAATCGGTGTCGCCCGAGATCCGCACATCCACATCCGGGCATAGCTGGTCGATCTTGGACCATTCAAGAAAGTCGAGCAGCTCCAGCGGCGGATTTTCACGGGCCGGGATCAGTGCGATTCGGGCACTGCTGGCAATTGTTTGGGCGGCCTGCCCCACCGTCTCCAATACCGAGCGTTTGCCAAACTGCGTGGCGTAATCGAGCACGGCCAGTTCCGGCCCCGGATCAAAGCCGAACACGTCGGCTAGCGAGCGCCGGTGCTGCATGATCCATAAGGCTAGGTCGGCTTCGGTGCGGCCGGGAAACTGCGCCAGGATCTTGTGTTCCCGAATCAGTCGCACCAGCGGCAGGTAGACCGTGTCATACCAGTTGGTGACAGCTTCGTCATTGAAGACCTCGCGATTCTGCTCCTGCGCCAGATGGTAGCGATGCGCATTGATGTATTCAATGAACTCCAGATAGCCGCCCAACGCCGACAGCTCGATGCGCTGATCGGGACGCAACGCGGCCAGGTTGGTCCAATCCAAAAAGTCGCTGTATTCTTCTTTCAGCAGCAAATCGCGCACGGATAGCCGCTCGTCCAGCGGCACATCCACCAGATACTCGGTCACATACGCATCGATCTCGCTTTGGCCGCGCTCCCGCGCCACCGATACGCGGTGGTTGCCGTCTTTAACGAAGTACACCTCGCCGATCTTGTACAGATCCACAGGCGGCAAAGGCTTTTCTTCGTAGTGGGCAATATCAACACTTTGCCACCGTTCCTGCGTCTTCGTTCGTCGGGGCAAAAACTGGCGATCAAAGTCGGAGTACCGTCCTTCACTCCCGACGATCTTGGTCAGAGGAACTTGTTGTAGTCCACGGTACGCGCTGCCGCGGATATTTAATCGCGCGCGGACTTCTTCGAGCGGCACCAGATCGCGTGGACGCCGTGCCAGCAAAGCACCGATTGATTGGAAGAATGCTTTGCGCCGCGCTCGCGCGAAATCTTCGCGTGCCTGGGCTTCATACCAGCGAGTATCCATAGTGGCCTCCTAGCTGGCCTTACGCTGGGAAACTGACCGGTTTGCATTCGAAATCGGCCACAGCGGGCGATAAAGGATGAGGTACGTGTGTGTGCCGAACGCGTTCATAGTCTTCCCTGTCTAAAACAAAAACAGATGCAGATGGGTCCACCTAACGGAAGTGGCACCATTGCATCTGTGTAACTTTTCACAAGTTAAGACTGATTGTACCGATGATGGCCGGTTCGCGCAAGCTCCTCTATGGTTAATACCCGATAGCCACATGTATTGATCACCAGCGTATTGCCCACACGGGTTTCGACTTGGGAGCTCATCCGATAGTTCAGATGGATATGGCCATGGATGTGGTAACGTGGCGGAAAGCGCTCGATCAGCCAGCGCAAAGCTTTGAAGCCAGCGTGCGCGCCCTGGCCGTCGTTGACCCCGGCCGGCGGAGCGTGCGAGATCAGCAGATCGAGGCCGTACCCATTCAAGCGGCGATACCAGATAATTTTGGGCAGCAGCGCATACACCCGGGCCAGCATCGTACGCTGCGTGTACTGATATTTGCCGCCGTTGTACCATACAGAGCCGCCTAAGCCAGCAAGGACAAGGCCAGCGTGACGGATCACCCGGCCATCCAAACTGATACAGCCAGGCGGGTCCACCAGCGTCTTGCCATAGTCGGTGTGCTCCGGGGCGGCATCATGATTGCCGGGCACGTAAAAGCAGGGCACATCCAGCGTCGACACGATGTACTCAAGATACGAGGGCGGCAGATCGCCACAGCCCAGCACCAAATCGACATCGCTAAAACGCTCGCGCGCAGAAGCATGATAGATCGTCGGAACGACTTCATCGCTGACAGTCAGTATTTTCATGGTCTGCTGTTACGCCGACTCCTCATGCTACGGATGGATCTCGCTGCATCGCTTCCAGCTGAGCCAGCACAAACTTCCGCACTGCCACTGCGAACCCTGCATCATCATGACTGGGCGCAATCCAGTGTGCAGCGGCGCGCGCCTGGGGCATGGCATTGCCCATCGCCACGCCGATCCCAGCCCACGCCAGCATACCGGCGTCGGCTTCGGCATCGCCCAGAGCCAACACCCCCGCGGGTTGTAGGCCAATCTCCTTCACCAAAGTAGCCAGCGCGTCTGCCTTGTTGGCCTGCGGATGGGTCAGCACTGCCGAAGCCATCGCTCCTTCACGGCTATAATAGCGATGCACCACCACCGCATCCGGGGCATCTCCAAACGCTGCACACACGGCATCAACGCCTTGGGTACCGGTGACGATGATCCGGGTTGGTGCCGTGTGAAGCGCTTGCTCCACGGATGCAACACGTCGTTCGTCGGCTAGCCCGGGGGGAATGCGCCAAGGATAGTGGGCACCGTAATAGTTGACCTCATCGATGGTCATAATCAGCGGAATTGCATGACGTTCCGCGAAGCGCGCCACTTCACGAGCGAGGTCCAGCTCGACCACGAGGTGCTGCAGCTCACGACCTGCCCAATCCCAGATCCGCGCCCCGTTATGCGCGATACACGCGCACGGCAGCTGCAAAAGTTCGGCAACGGCAAAGGTCGACGCCTGTTTGCGGGCAGTTACCAGCGCAAGCCGCACACCAGCGTTGAGCGCAGCTTCAAGCACACGACGATTGGCCGGCGGAAGGTTGTTTTCACTGTCCAGCAGCGTGCCATCGATATCCGTGGCAATCAGCCGGATCCGCGGCGAACGCGGCACTGGCTGTGGCTGTTGCATTCCGTCGCTCACACGTCACTCTTTCGTATCAGCTTGCGGATCCACGCGGCACCCATCGGGGCAACGAACACCTACCGGCAGCCAACGCCGCCCGGGTCGGCCTCAGTTCGGATACTCGCCCACGCCGACCCGATCAATACAATACCCGGCAGCTTCTAGTCGCTGCACAATGGCTTGGCCGTGGGCCTCGTCACGCACTTCCAGAATCATCTCGATGCCGGTTCGATCCACCGGCACCTGCCAAGCCGCGCGCCGATGATTGATGTCGATCACATTGGCGCCTTCGGCCGCGATATGGTCTAGCATCCGCGACAAGTTACCGGGCCGATCAGGCACCGACGTATGGAGCACAATGTACCGTCCTTGCTTGACCAGCACCTGCTCGATCACGCGCGCCAGAAAATTTGCATCGATGTTGCCGCCGGACAGCACCACACACACCTGCTCGGCAGCACGAGGCCGCACTTTGCCGGTGAGCAGCGCTGCAATACCTACCGCACCTGCACCTTCGGCCACCAACCGCAAATTTTGCAACGCATACACGATGCCACGCGCGATCTCGTCTTCATCAACCGTGACCACATCGTCCACCAGGTCGCGGATCAACGGCAGGGTGATACCGCCGGGCTTTTTGACCGCAATGCCGTCCGCAATCGTGCGCGCTTCGGGCACCACCACCGGCTTGCCTGCCGTCAGCGATAAACGGATGGACGGACAGCCCTCGGCCTGCACGCCGATGATCCGGGTTGTTGGCTTGAGCGCGCGCACGGCCACGCCGATCCCGCCGATCAAGCCCCCGCCGCCAATCGGCACCACCAGCGTCCCCACATCCGGCAAGGCTTCCAAGATTTCCAATCCCAGCGTGCCTTGACCCGCCACCGTCAGCGGATCATCAAACGCATGCACATAGGTAAGCCCCTGCTGCTCCTGCAACATACGGGCGTGTGCCCCTGCATCGTCAAAAGACTGTCCGTGCAGCACAACATGGGCGCCAAACCGTTTTGTAGCCACAACTTTGGCCAGCGGTGCATACTCAGGCATCACCACAGTTGCAGGCGCTCCCAGCAGCTGGGCCGCAAGTGCGACGCCTTGGGCATGGTTACCGGCCGAGTGTGCAATAATGCCGCGTGCGCGCTCGGCCGGCGCTAATGCCGCCATTTTGGTGTACGCGCCGCGCAGCTTGAACGAGCCAGCGCGCTGCGTATTTTCAGCCTTGAGCCAAACCTTGCCGCCGACATCCTCGCTCAAACGATCGCTTGCCAAAAGTGGAGTATTAACGGTAATCCCTTCAAGGCCACACCGCGCCGCCTTGATCGCGGCTAGTTCGATCATCGAAACCTCCTCGTTTCGATTGCTCGCCAATGGAATAGCCTAAATTGTAGCATACGTGCCGGCCATTCTTCGGATTTAACTACTGCGGAGTTGGCCCAGCGGTGCAGCATGGTACGTACGCGCTGCAAATCCGTCGTGAAGCGGGTGGTAGCGGCATGGACGGCGGCGAAAAAGCGGCAGTGGGGATCATCGAGCAAACGCCGCAAAACCTTTAGGTCGCGACGTTACGTGACACTGCCACTGCTATGGGGTCGCGCCGGATGGGCATTTATAGGCCCACTCCGAGCTCGGTTGCCAGGTCCGCACCCAGTAATGTTGATCGGCAGAGGCATTCGAGATCGGCACGGCGGCGTATTGCGGATAAAAATACACAAATCCGGCCAGCACCAGCGCCAAATAGAGCCACACCAGCACACGCCGCACGTGCAGTTGATGCAGCGCATAGGCAATCGCTAAACAGCCGAATGGCACGCTGGGCAGCATGTGGTACAGGTAGGATATGCGCGGCGACAACAACCACGGCAGCCATTGCCCCAAAAAG
This sequence comes from bacterium, assembly GCA_016781505.1. Lineage (GTDB taxonomy): Bacteria > Chloroflexota > Chloroflexia > Chloroflexales > Kallotenuaceae > LB3-1. Next base: position 31,449 of record JADDQF010000072.1, on the reverse strand, counting down.
CCAAGCAGCACCAAGCCCAGGCCGATCGAACGGTAAGCTTGTCCACGCCAACGCAGAGCAACCAGTACAATGGCTGGAAGCGCGGGCCACCATGAGATCGGATTGCCCAAGGCAAACACATTTGCCACGGTTCCGGCAGCTGGATACGCGCCATAATACCAGACCGGCCGCGCCAGCAATGGCCAGCTCCAGCCGGGCGAAGCCCAGTCATGGCAGGCGCGCAGATTGGTATGATAGTAAACCATCTGTCGCTGCAGCTCGCGCCACTGGCTCCAACCATAGCCCATCCCGAAATACTGAACGTAGCCGCCAATATAAAGCGCAGCGGGGACCAATACGAATGCACCTGCTAGCGTCAGTAGGGCCTGGAGCGGTGCGGCTGAGCGCTTCGTTACGTATAGCCGCACCTCGCGTACAGCGGCAACCATACCCATCAACCCATACGAGTAAAGCCCGGACCATTTGGTCGCCAATGCCAGGCCGAGGGCAGCACCCGTGAGCCATAGATAGCGCCAGCGCTTGGTATCGGGGTGCGTCAGGTAGTGGTAAAAGGCGAGATACGCGAGCAGCAGAAAGCAAACCAGAAAAATATCGTTCATGGCCGTGCGCGACTGCACAAACCACAGCCCATCCAGCAGCAGCAGTACGCTAGCGGTGAGCCCAACCCGACGCTCAAACAGTGTACGGCCAAGCACATAAAAAATGCCGATACCAAGGGCGCCGAAAACAGCGCTGGCAAAACGCCAACCAAGCGGTGTATCGCCAAACAGCAGAATGCCGCCTTGCATGATCAGCTTGGCTAGCGCCGGATGGGTCCATTCATAGGCCGCATTGACGGGCTTGCCTTCCGGCGGCACCGTTGCAAATGGATCATAGGGAGCTGGATTGCCTTCGGCCAGACGCGCCGCGGTGTAGGCATGATACACCTCGTCGTAGATATACTCGCGCGGCTGGTCGAGCCGCCACAGATATAAAAGGAGCGCGGCCAGCATCAACACGGCTAAGACCAGCGTGTCAGCCCGCGACCAACTGCTTGTAACTGGCTGAGGGACAACAACCGCCCTGCTGGACGCCCGTGATCGTACGGAGCGCGCTTTAGAGCTCATGGTTCAGCATCCTTAGGCTTGGAGGCTCCGGTAACGGCGCGGCTGACTGTACCATCAGGACGGAACGCTTGTCAATGCACGCAAACACTACGTGCCCATGGTACGCATGTATGACCACGAGCTCGTACTTAATTCACGTTGCGGGCTGCTTAGCGCAGCAGTGACCGAAGCAAATCCCATACGGCCGGCTGGGGCGATCCGTAGGCCCATGGACTGCCCGGCACCCAGGTGGGCAGCCAATAGTGCAGCTGCACGAAGTTTAGATCAGGGCCCAGGCCGAGCCGTGACAACGGCACGATTGGCGCATCCGAGACCGGCAGCCAGGTAAACATGGGATAAAAGAAGATAAAGCCCAGCAGCACCACGACGAGGTATCCCCGTACCAGTGTTCGGCCATGGATCCAGCGACTGGGAGTGATGGGTACGCGGCGCGGCCGGATCTGCGCCAACGTGTATCCCAAGGCCAGACAGGCAAAGGGCACGCTCGGCAACATGTGGTAGAAGTAGGCCACCCGCGGCGACAAAGACCACGGCAACCACTGCCCGAAATAACCCAGCAACACCAAGCCTAAGGCTGCCGACCGAAAGCGCCCACGAATCCATTGGATGCCTACAAACAGCACAGCCGGCAGATGCAGCCACCAGCTCAGGGGATTGCCCATAATGAAAAGGTGATACCAGACGGGACGCAGCATCAGCGGCCAGGACCACCAGGGCGATGCCCAGCTGTGCGGCGCTTTCAGATTGGTATGGTAGATCCACATCTGCCGCTGGAGCTCGCGCCAGTCGCTCCAGGTAAAGCCCATGCTGAAATATTGGGCGTAGGCCGCAACATACAAGGCGGCTGGCAGGAGCAGGAACGCACCCCCTAATGTTGCGGCGGCGCCGAGTAGCTGGAGCGCCGCACGTCGAGGCTGCGTCCGCGCAGCGGCCAAACAAAGCCACGTCTCACGAATTGTTGCTGCCAGGCCAACCAGGCCAATCGAGTACAGCGCCGACCATTTCGTGGCGATCGCCAGGCCCAGCCCTGCGCCCGTGAGCCACAGGTAGCGCCAACGTCGCTCCGGCGGGCTTTGGAAATACAATGCAAAGCCAAGATACCCCAGCAGCAAAAAGCAGACAAGGTAGATGTCGTTGAGCGCCAGCCGCGATTCAACAAACCACAAGCCGTCGAGCAACAGCAGCGCCGTGGCATACAAGGCCACCTCACGCTGAAACAGTCTGCGGCCTAGGATGTAAAAAATACCGATCCCGAGGCTGCCAAAGACCGCATTGGCAATGCGCCACCCGAATGGCCGGTCGCCAAAAAGCTTGATCCCAACCTGCATCGGCAATTTGGCAAACGCAGGATGATCCCACACATGCGCCACTTTGCCACGCTGCTTATCAGCCTCGGGCACCTTGGCAAACGGATCATAGGGCGCCGGACTCCCTTCGGCAAGTTTGGCCGCCGTGTACGCGTGATACAGCTCGTCATAGATATATTGGGCGGGCTGATCAAGCCGGAACAGGTACAAGCTGAGCGCGGATACAATTGCCGCCAGCACAATAACTGTGTCAAGCCGAACCCAACGCGCACCAACGGCGTTGCTGCTGGGGCGCGCAGCTGCAGTTACCGATGGACGCAAGGTCTCAGAGGGTAATAGCTGAGATGGCGCGCCCGGGGCTCCTTCGGTGGACATGCGATCGTTTCCTTCTGATCCGGCTACCACGTGTGTATGCTCGCCGTAGCACTGTACCATTGGGCTGTGATGCATGTCAATCAGCTTATGTCAAACAATGACCAGGAATACACGCAAAACAACAGGCTCCATGGTATCCATGGAGCCTGAGCTTCGGAGCAACTGGTGCTAGATCCCTGTGCCGCCTGCTTCACGTCCACTGCCGGGATGCAAAAATTCCGTTTCCACCGCGTCGTCGCGCTCGAGCACTTCTGAAGCAGCAACACCCGCCCAGCTGTCCAGACTTGGATCATCCGAAGCGGTTTCGGTTAGCACGGTCTTGGGATGCGTAATCTGCTCCTGCGGCCCGACCAACGACTCGCGCTCCTTTTCGATGGATGTGCCTTGGCGATGGGTACCATAGCCATACTCATGCGCAATAACGCCGCCGAGATAACCGGACACGCCCAGCACGCTCACAAGCGCGCCGCTTACAACCAGATTCGTCGTATCGGGCTTATGATTCCGGCGGTTCCGCCGGGTCCACCAGTTATACAGCGACAATCCCAGGGCAACGTCGTTCAGCAGGGCGTGGGTGGTCGCTACTTTCCAGCCGGGATGATCGGTTGGAATATCCCACCACTCAGCGAGCCCGGTTGCCGCGGTTGGTACCGCGGCGAAGATCCCGAAAAGGTTGAGATAGTAGCCGCCCTCGCTCATTTTGCGCCAGCGTGGCATTCGTGACAGGACGTCGAAGATAACGCTGCCTTCCCACAAACCGAGCGGCATATGATTAATTGCGACATGGATTGGATGGGAGACGAGCCCTTTGCCTTGCAAGAGCTCTTTGACCGTATTAAGTGCCGAAGGTAAGGGACTCACAAGCACCTCCAATCAACGTTGATACTGCATCAGGGTGCTGGGTGCAAGAAATACGCCACAAACCGCCGGCTGCATGCCTTGCCACGGCTCTGTGACTGGAGTACAATCAAAGTGTATATGAATGCAGACGGACATTCTAGTAACCGCATTCGAGTGCGGCAGGATTAGCCAGACCAGAGCATTGGCAGGCCGATGCGCGAGGGCGGGCTAGTCCCGCCCTTTTGTGTGCGCAACAACCCGCGGGGAGGTGTGCCATGCCACCGGTTCATGAACTGGACCTGATCCTGGATCAAGTCCGTGCATTGTTAGCTCAGGGTCAGGTTGAAGAAGCGGCCGACCTTATTTCAGCGCTGCGGCCGACTGAGGCGGCCGATGTTGTCGCCGCGCTCCATCCTGCCGACGGCGCGGACGTGCTGGAAGAGCTAGACCCCGCTGATCGCGCCGAGGTTGTCGAGGAGCTGGAGCCCGGCATCGGCGCGGACGTGCTGATCGAGCTGGACGAAGACGAGCGTACCGATGTCGCCAACCGTCTGGACGCTGAGGCGCTGTCCGAATTCCTGGACGAAATGGCGCCCGACGACGCCGCCGACGTTCTGGGCGAGCTGGACGAGACCAAGGCCGAGGCAGCGCTGGCCGAAATGGACCAGGAAGACGAGGTCCGTGAGCTCCTGGAGCACGAGGAAGACAGCGCGGGCGGCCTGATGATCCCGCACGTGGTCGCGTTCCGGCAGTCCATGACCGTTCAGCAAACGATTGAGTTCCTCCGGCGCCACAAGCCAGACGAAGAAACCAGCTACTACCTGTTTGTTACCGACGACGCCGATCGGTTGATTGGCGTGGTGTCGCTGCGCCAACTGGTAGTAGCGGCGCCACACGTACAGCTAGGCGCGATCATGAAGCCGGATGTGATCACGGCGGATGTCGGTACCGACCAGGAAGAGTGTGCCCGCTTGCTGGCGCGGTATGACTTGCTGGCGCTGCCCATCGTGGACGACGACCGCAAGCTGGTTGGCGTGGTCACCGCCGACGACCTGTTCGATGTGGTGGAAGAAGAAGCAACCGAAGATATCTACCACCTGGCCAACCTGGATGCGGACGAAGACGTGTACGACAACGTGTTCCGCTCATCCCGGCGGCGGCTGACCTGGCTGTTCGTTAATCTTCCCACCGCGCTGTTCGCCGCCTGGGTAGTGAGTCGCTTCACCAACACGATCGCGGCGCTGGCGGTGCTGCCCTCGTTTGCGCTGATCGTGAATGGCCAGGGTGGCAACGCCGGTATTCAAACACTAACCCTGATCGTGCGCTCGCTGGCCTTGGGCGAGATTACCCTGCGCGATAGCTGGCGCACTCTCACCCGCGAGTTTATCATTGGTGGACTGAACGGCATGATCTTTGGCGTCTGCGTTGGCGTGATCGGACTGGTGTGGCAGGGCAGCATGATGCTTGGCTTGGTGGTGGGCGCGGCGCTTCTGCTCAATCTGATCAACGCGGCGATCGTGGGCACGCTGGTGCCGTTGGGCCTGCGGCTCTGCAAAGTGGATCCAGCCCTGGCTTCGGGCGTTATCGTCACCACCTTTACCGACGTCATGGGCTCGGTCTGTTTGTACGGCATTGCCACGATTTTGCTAAGCTATGGATTTTTGGGCGGCTGGTAGTGCGCCTACGAGCGCCGGGGATGGAATGAGCGCGGCGGCTACACTGTACGTCTCCGCCGCTGCGCACCTTTTACAGCTGCACGTCCTGATGACCACGTTACAGCCACTTAAGGCGGCGGAAGAGCGTGATCGTGCCGGCGGCAATGGCAACCATCAGGCCGAGCGCCCAGGCATAGCCATAGCGCCATTCCAGCTCGGGCATGTACTTGAAGTTCATGCCGTAAATACCGGCAACCAACGTCACCGACATCAACACAATCGATGTGACCGTCAGCACCTTGACGACTTGATTGAGGCGGTTGGACTGAACGGATAAAAAGCTGTCGAGCGCGCTGGATAACAGCTCACGGTAGTTATCGATGGCGTCGGTGGTGCGTACGATATGGTCGTACACATCCTGCAGATACACAATATCCTGCTGGTCAAAGACGGGAATATCACGCCGCAACATGGTATTGAGAACATCCCGCTCCGGGGCCACCGCCCGGCGTAAGCGCAGCAAATCCTTTTTCATTTGGAAAATCTGTTGCAGCGCGGCGTCGTCAAAGTCCTCAAAGATATGATCTTCCAGCTCCTCGGCTAGGTCGCCGATTCGGTCCATCAGCGGAAAATATTCGTCAACAATCGCGTCCAACAGGGCGTACACCAGCGAGCCTACATCCTGGCCCAGCGGCGATGATGGCGCTTGCCAGCGCCGCAGAGTTTCTTGCAGCTGGGTAATCGGCTCGTTGTGCACGGTGACCACATAATTTCTGCCGATGAACATGTACACCGGCGTCGTACCCACCTCGTGAGTCACCGGATCCATATCAAGACAGTAAAAGACCACAAAGTAGTAGTTGCCATAGCTATCGACCTTGGGCCGCTGATGGGGCCGCGTGGCGTCTTCCAGGGCCAGGGGATGAAACCCAAATTCCTCGCGCAGCAGCTCGATTTCGACCGCCGTTGGCTGCAGCAAGTCAAACCAAAGCGTTAATTCGGGATGTTCCCGCAGCTCGCTGATCGCCTCGGGACTGACTTCTGTTTCGAAGCGTCCTGGGCCATGGCACACAATGAGCTCGTGCATCGTTATCCTCACCTACACAGACACGTATTGTAGCTGTTTGCTCCGCGCCATGTATCGACATCAACCGACTCGCTCCTAACACCGTCCACTTGACGCCACAGCCGGCCCTTGCCACAATACCTGTATCAAAAGACGAGGCACATACACCATGCGCGTACGGAGCCAGGCACAACGTATTCCCGTCGTCGAAGGTTTCGCCTGGGCAACTGCAGCCCTGGCGGGTCGTCGTCCGCGCCTTGGCCCGCTCCGGGCGGGAGTTGCGGCCGGACGCTTCCAACACAGCGAATGGACCGCGTTGCTCGGCCGGTTTGTGCAGGACGGCGCCGTCGACTATCATAACATGGTGCGCGTACGGCGGCTGGTGGAGGTCTACTTGCAGCGGCTGGCCGACACTGATCCCGAGACATTTATTGACACGGATGATCAGCTGGCGTTTTATCTCAACGCGTTCAACGCCATCGCCATCCATCAGGTGCTTATCGCCTATCCACTCGCCACTATTCGGGAACAGCCGAGCGCCTTGCTCCGGTCCTATCCCGTTGGGCGGCGCAACGTTTCGCTGCATACGCTTCACGGCAACATTCTGCGGGCCTTTGGCGATCCGCGCGTCCATCTGGCCATCTGCAATACCGCGCGCGGCAGCGCCGCAATCATGCCCTATGCGTACACTGGCGCTACCCTGCAAACGGAGCTAGACGCCGCAGCGCGCCGTTTTTTAGCCGACGAAGCGCGTGGCGTGCGTTGGGAAGCCGCAACACGTACCCTGGTGGTATCACCCATTCTGGCCTGGTTTGGCGGGGATTTTGCGCGGCCGTACGCAATGCCGCAGGCAAGCAACTTGCTGGTGGGCTGGGCTGACCGACGGCGCGTGTTGCAGGTGCTCATGCCGTGGTTGCCGCCTCCCGTGCAGGCAGCGCTGTCGAATGATCCGCGTATCAAGGTTGCACGTTTCGATTGGAGCCTGAACGACCGTGACAGCCGCGAAAGCGCCCGAGCCTTGCTTGCCTGAAATGCAACTTTAGGCCATGGTCAAGGTAGCTCTTGTAAGCGATGATTGGATCATTTCTTCGGTCGGCATTTTGTCACAAAGAGGGCAATACCGTATAATGCTGACGTATCTCCGCACTTCAGGTACCAGCACCGCTTATGAGTCACCCTCCTTCCGAACATGGCGCCAAGGACGGCTTTGCCCGTGCAATCGCGATGTTTAATCGGGCAGGGAGCCGTTCCGAACTCGTTGCAGCGCTGCAAGCGCACCTCGTCGAGCTAACCCAAGCACACGTCATGCAACTGATGTGGCAGGCGGATGGCGTTACCCAATCGTTGTTCAACAATCAGCCGACGCTCCGTATGCCAGCTGGTGGTGAGTGGCTGCAATTGATGGCCAGGCAAACGACAGAAGGTGGCAATATCTCCTATTTGCCGATGTTGGTGCTAGGCGAGCTCCGGGGCTGGGTGGCATTGCAGTCGCCGCAGCATATTGCCGGCGCGTCCGAAGTCGTCGAGCACGCCGGTATTGCCCTCGCGCTGTTGGAACGGCAGGCCGCGCAAGCAAGCGCAAGTCGCGAGCTCGCCATGATGAACAAGATTGGCCAGATGCTCTCGACGACGCTCCACTTGGAGCAGCTGCTGCCAAATTTGGCGATCGTGGTGCGCGAACTGATCGTGGCGGATGAATTTTATATCGCCCTGATCGACCAAGAGGTGGGTGATCTGGGCTTTGCCTACCTTGCGACGCACCATAGCACCTTACAGCCCACCCACCGCTGGGCCATCGACACCGGCTTGACGGGCCAGATCATTCGCTCGGGCGCGCCGATCGTGACCGACAACTATCTTGAAGAGTGCGCAAAACGGGGCATTCAACCTTTTACCCCGCCTCAACTTGAGTACAGCTCTGCTTGGATGGGCGTACCGCTCAGTCACCACGATTGTGTGCTCGGCGTTATGGTAGCCAGCATCTATAGGCCGCAGCTCCGCTACACCGAGACAGATCTGCATGTGATGGCATCGGTGGCTGCCCAAGCCGCGGCGGCAGTGGCCAATGCACAGCTGTACAAACAAGTCCAGCAGCAAGCCAGCCAATTGTCACTGATCAACCGCATTGGACGGACCATCAGCGCAACGCTTGACCTGCAAGAAGTGCCGATGCTGATCATGCAGGAGCTCAAAGCAGCGCTCGACGTGGAGGATGGAGCCATCCTGATCGAGGATCAGCAGACCGGCGAGCTTGTGGTGCGCTTCACCTGGCAGCCCGATCAATATACACCTTTGCCGCAGGAAACTCGGTTGGCGGCTGAGGCCATGCGGCAGCGCCTGGTCTGCATCGCCAACGATCTTGCGCATGACGCGCATCCTGCGCAGCTGGATCATCGCCAACCGACCTCGCCCACACGTTCCTTGCTGTGTGCTCCGCTCGTGGGCAGACATCAAGTAGCGGGCGTGATCCAGCTGCGCAACAAACGCAATGGCTCGTTCACGCAGGCAGATGCCCAGCTGCTGCAATCAGTCGCCGAACAAGCGGTGATCGCGCTGGAAAATGCTCAGCTTTACGCCAACACCGATAGCGCACTCGCGGCGCATGTCGCAGATTTGGAGCACCGCAACAAGCAGCTCACCAACATTGTGACCATCAGCAATTTGCTGCGCTCATCCAACGATGTGCATGAGGTGAGCCAGTACATTGTGGCAACGATCCAGCAGATGACCGGCAGTCCCCGCGTCGTTGTCGGTCTGGTCGAGCCTGATCGTCAATATGTTCAGGCCACGGCTCAGATCGGCCTTGATCCCGGGTATATCACGCCGCGGCGCGAGCTGCGGACCCCACTCAGCACGGTGCAGGAGCTGCTGCGTGGAGCGCGACAGCTGGGTACGTTGAGTTACCATTTAGGGCAACATCCTCTCGCGCCGAGTATGACCAACTCGACGCTGCTGGTGTTGCTCGACGCCAGTGGCATGCTGGTAGGCGTCATTAACTTTGACCACGTTGGCAGCGGCGCGCCCTTGTCACAGGAGCTCCTGCGCGAGCTGGAAATCGTCGCGAACCAGGCGGCAATCGCGGTAGTTAATGCGCGACTAGCCAACGAGCAAGAACAAACGGTGGACCGGCTGACCGCGCTGAATGCCCTCAGCCTGGCCGTCACCACATCCCAGCTGTCCACGGATGAAATCATGCAGATGACCGTGAGTGGTGCGATTGGCACAACCAACGGTCTGGGTGGTGGCTGGAGTGTACCGGGCCGCGATGACTCGCCCCGGCGGATGGTGTTGAGCCTGCCCAACGACAGCGATACCGAGCTCATGGAGTACCTGGGCGCCCTTACCGAAGAGTATGTTGAGCTGTCCGGAGCGCATGTTCCCACGGCACTCGCCCATGCCGGCGTATGCAGCGTGGTGATCGTGCCGGTGCGCGGTGCGAAGCTGTCGCTGGGCGGCATGTGGATCGGCTACTCTGAGGCTGGCATCGCTGTGGCTGAGCGAGAAATGGTTGTGCTGTATGCCAAAACAGCCGGCGCCGTGCTGGAAAACCTGCGGCTCTTCGATCAGGTCAGCGCCGCGCATGATCGGCTCGCCTCGATCTTGGCGTCAACCGCTGAAGGCATGCTGATGGCAACAGCCCAGGGGCGGATCGCCGCCGCCAACGCCGCCCTACGACAACTGCTTGGCTTAGACGACCACAGCCTGGAGGGGGTGCTTGTCTCCGACCTCGGCCGCCGCTTGCCCGGACCGGCGGCGCAGGAGCAGTTCGGGCCGATCAGCGACGCGATCTTGCGCGTGGCGCAGGGCGAATGGACTGGGCGGGAAGGCGAGGTTAATCTGGCCCTGCCGGTCGCCCGCGACCTGGCCTGGAGCGTGCTCCCGGTTCACAGCCCGACTAATCAGCAGCCCGCTGCGCTGCTCGTGGTGCGTGATGTTACAGCGGAACGTCAAACCGAAAAGCTGCGGCAAGACCTGGCCAACATGATCGTGCATGATCTGCGCGCGCCGCTCACCAACATGATCGTTTCCAACGATCTGCTGTTGAAACAGATCAGCGGACCGCTCACCGCCGCGCAACAGCGCATCCTTGAGATTGCCGGCACAAGCAGCCAGCAGATGCTGGATCTGGTCAACGCCCTGCTCGATATTCGCCGCCTGGAGCAGCGCAAGCTGGACCTGCAGCGCCAGCCGGTCGAGCTATTCGAGATTGTGGAGGCGGTCTTCGAGCGGCTCGAACGCCTGGCTGGTGACCGAAACATTCGGCTCAGCAACACCACCGCGCCCCTGCCGCCAGTCAACGTCGATCTCGATCTGGTGCGGCGTGTGGTGCAAAATCTGGTTGATAACGCCGTCAAGTTCAGCCCCCGTGGTCAGAATGTCCGGGTGAGTGGCTATGTTCTACCTCCCCACGAGCTGCCGCCGGACCATGAGCCAGGCGCTTGGGTCGTGGTTGGCGTTGCCGATCAAGGCAAGGGCGTGCCCGAATCATATCGCAGCGTTATCTTCGAGCTCTTTGGCCAGGCGCCGACTGGCCGTGGGCAGGGCACCGGGCTTGGCCTGGCCTTTTGCAAGCTGGCAGTAGCCGCTCACGGCGGCAAAATTTGGGTCGAGGATGGCCCAGATGGCGGCGCCGTTTTTCGCTTCACGCTTCCCCTCGCCTAGCACCTTCAGCAAACATTTCGGTCCGCCACAAAGCAGGCAGGGAGCAGCTCCTGCTCTGTGCCTTTGTGTACCACTCCTCAATCCTGCGCAAACTTGTGCTACATAAGAGGCAGGAGTACAATGCCACTACCAGCGGCTGTAGTGCAGTCGTACGCGCACAGCTTGAAGCACCGCCGGCTTATCGTTTCTATTGTTTGGACCTACCCACGCGGTAGTCCATAGGTGTTATGCCAAACCTAGACTACACGGCAATCAAAGATCCGGAAGCGTTCGAGGAACGGCTCAAAAATGTCCCACTATCGCCCGGCGTGTACCTGTGGAAGGATGTTGCCGGCAAAATTTTGTACGTCGGCAAGTCCAAAGCGCTGCGTGACCGCATGCGCTCCTACTTTGGCGCACCAAAAGGCCTGAACGGGAAGACGCGGCGGCTGGTGTCGTTGATCGCGGACTTCGATTATGTGCTCACCTCCAGCGAGCTTGAAGCACTGGTTTTGGAGATGAACCTGATCAAGCAGCACCGGCCCAAGTACAATGTGCTGCTCAAGGACGACAAGAGCTACCCGTATATCAAGATCACCGCGCATGAAACGTGGCCGCGCATCTTTACCACCCGCAAAGTGGTCGACGATGGCGCACGCTACTTCGGCCCGTTCGCCTCGGCCGGCTCGGTCCGCGCGACGCTCAAGCTGCTCAACAAGCTTTTTCACTTCCGGCCACCTTATGATTGCTCCGATGTGAAGTTTGATCGGCATCGCAAGCTGGGCAAGCCCTGCATGTACTACGATATTCGGCGCTGTTTGGGGCCGTGCGTGCCCGATCTAACCTCAAACGACGAATATCGCAGGGCGATCGGCGACGCCTGCCTTTTTTTGGAGGGCAAGTCTGAGCAGATCATTCGTGACCTGCGTAAAAAAATGTTTGCAGCGGCAGACGAGATGGAGTTTGAGCGGGCGGCCTACCTTCGCGATCAGGTCGAGGCGCTTGAAACCGTGCTGGAACGGCAAAAAGTGCTCAAAACAGCTTCAACCGACCAGGACGTGATCGCCTTTGCCCGCGAAGATGGCTCGGCGGTTGTGCAGATTTTCTTTGTGCGCGGCGGCAAGCTGATCGGCGCCGAGCCATTTACCATGGAAGGCACCGAGGATACCGCCGACCAAGAGCTGATTGGGCAGTTCTTGACGCAGTTCTACGACTCGGCTGCGTCGATTCCCAACAACATTGTGTTGGCGGAGCATCCCGAGGAGGCCGAGATCATCGAGCGCTGGCTGGAACAAAAAGGCGGCCACCGGGTATCGCTCAATGTGCCGCGCCGTGGCGAAACGCGTCAGCTGCTCGACCTGGCGGCCAAAAATGCCGCCCAGAAGCTGGAAGAAGTGCGGCTCCAATGGCTCAACTCTTCCCAGCGCGCGATAGGGGCACTCACTGAGCTCCGCGATGTATTGGACCTGCCGGGCTTGCCCCGGCGCATCGAGTGCTTTGACATTTCAAACACCCAGGGCACTAACTCGGTCGGATCGATGGTAGTGTTCAACGGCGGTGAGCCAAAAAAGAGTGAATATCGGCGCTTCAAGATCAAAACCGTAGCGGGCGCGAATGATGTCGCTTCACTGCAGGAGGTGCTGCGGCGGCGTTTCCGCCGGGCGCAGCAGGCGCAGGGCGAGATCGTCGAAATCAATCATGCAACCGACGCCGACCAACCACCGGCAGATCTGGCTGACGGTCCCGACCCGTCCGATGTTGGCGCGCCCAGCGGAGCAGACGGACAGGAGATCGACGAGCGCTGGGCTGACTTGCCCGATCTGCTGATCATCGACGGCGGCAAGCCGCAAGTTAACGCGGTCAAAGCAGTGCTGGATGAGCTGTCCTTTGGCCATATTCCGGTGGTCGGAGCGACCAAAGGCCCGAACCGGGATCGCTTCGATCTGCAGCTGCCCCATGCGCCCGAGCCGATTGTTTTGCCGCGAAACTCGCCCGCCCTTCATCTGGTACAACAGATCGACGAGGAAGCGCATCGCTTTGCGATCACCTACCATCGAAAACTACGTGACAAAAACACCTTTGTGTCGCCGCTGGTGGAGATTCCCGGCATTGGGCCCAAACGCAAGCAAGCACTGCTGAAACAGTTTGGGTCGCTTGACGGCATTCGCCAAGCGTCGCTTGAAGAGCTGGCGGCGGTGCCGGGCATGACGCGCAAGGCCGCCGAGGAGCTGAAAAATCAGATCTAGCATACCTCGGCTCGCCCGCCTTGCCACATGCTACACATCCTCGTACAATACGTGCGCCCGGCTACCGAAAGGGTTCGCGTGTTCTCGATGCCGACCAGCCAGCCTTTGATCCGCAGTGCGCTGCTGCTTGTGGTAAGCATCCTGGTATTGGGATGCCAGCATATACCTGGCACAATCCCCGTAACGGAAACGCCGGCGCTGGGCCAAACACGTTCATCGGCGTCCACGGCACCGGCGACAACAATCGCAGCTCCTGCCCCGACACCTTCAGCTGCTCCAAGCCCTTCCACCGCCGTGGCGGCAGTACCATCACCCCTGCCCACGCCAAGCGGCAACAATCAACCACTCGCCAGCATAGCCTCGCTCGACGCCGTTCCACTTCCGCCGCGTGACCCGATTGAGCTGGCATACCAGTTTGGGCGAGTTGCAAGCAAGCAGCGGATCGTCCATACGGCACCACTCCAGGTGCGGGTGGGCGACAAGCAGCTCTTTACAATAACCAATCCCGGCGCGGCCATCGACGACCCCGAACGTAATTACACCGTCAATGCGACGTTGGTGTTGATGTTGGAACATGTTCTGATTTACCTGCAGGATGGCTTGGATGTCGATATGGCCGAGCTTGAGCGTTCGTCGCGGGCCTTCAACGACGCCACGTATCCGCGCACGCGCGAGCTGTTTGGCTCAGAATGGCAGCCCGGCATTGACGGCGATCCGCGGCTAACGATCCTGAATGCGCGGATTGCGGGGATTGGCGGTTTCTTCTCGGTCAACGATGAGCTGCCCCGAAGCGTCAGCCGCTTTTCCAACGAGCGGGAAATGTTCTACATCAATCTCGATAGCGCGCCGCCTGGCACCGACGCGTATGGCAGTACCCTGGCGCATGAATTTCAGCATATGATTCAGTGGAACGAGACACAGCGGACCACCACCTGGCTGAATGAGGGCTTGTCGCAGCTGGCCCAGGAGCTGAACGGCTTTGTTGACGATCCAACGGGCGGACCGTTCGCCTTTTTGGTTAATCCGGACCTCCAGCTAACCGATTGGGGCAACACACCGCAGGAGTCGATCCAAAATTACGGCGCCTCGTATCTGTTCATGTCCTACTTCTACCAACATTACGGCGATCCGGCCGCTTTGCGGCGCTTAATCAAAGCGGGCGCCGGCCGCCAGCTCAACATCTTTGCCGACATCGCTCGCCAGCGCCATCCCGCGCTCGCCGACTTCGCCGAGCTGTATGCGGATTGGTCGGTCGCCAACCTGCTGAACGATCCCCGGCTTGAGGGGGGGCGCTACGCATACCGCCAGCTGCCCGAACCTGTACAGCCGGTTTCGCTCGCGCCGGCCACCGCCGACACGGTTGCCCAATTCGGCGCGGATTATTGGACGGTGCCTGCCAGTTCACAAGAACGTGTTTTGCGCTTCGATGGAAGTGATACAATAGCCGTCGTTGCGGCTCAGCCCGAGGGTCGTGCCATGTGGTGGAGCAACCGCGGCGATAATACCCACATGACTCTGACCCGGACGGTTGATTTGCGCGGCGTGTCCAGTGCAACACTGCAATTCCGGCTGTGGTTTGATCTTGAACAGGGTTGGGATTACGGTTTTGTAACCGTTTCAACGGATGAAGGCCGGCATTGGACCACGCTTCCAGGCAGGTACACCACCGCCGACAATCCACAGGATGCCAACTTCGGCCATGGGTACACCGGGCAGAGTGGAGTTGAAGCGTCACTTTTGGGTGAGCAAGCAAGCAGCGACTTGCCGGCCTGGCTCGACGAGCAGATCGACCTGACGCCGTACGCCGGCAAACAGATCCTGTTACGGTTTTCCGTGGTTAACGACCAGGGCACCAACCGCTCCGGCATGGCGCTTGATACCATCCGCATTCCGGAGATCGGGTTGAACGAGGGTGCGGAAATGGCCGACGGAGGTTGGGATGCTCAGGGCTTTGTGCGCACAAACAATCAGCTTGATCAGCTGTGGCAAGTCCGCTTAGTGCGTGCCAACGGGCCGACGATCTCGGTCGAGCCGCTGAAGCTCGACGCTCAGCGCCGCGGCGAATACCGTATTGGCCCCGATGAACAGGCCACCGTAATTGTGATGGCGACGACGCCCTACACAACCGAGCGCGCCGCCTACAAGCTTAATCTGACACGGCGCTAGGTCGCTGTTAAAAGGAGCAGGAATAATGACGCATGTGCCGGAACAACTCGCGATGGAGCTACCGCCAGCTCCCGAACAGCCAGGCGTTATTCTGATCGCGGAGGATGATCTCGGCACAGGCCAACTGCTCAGTGATTTTCTCAGTTCAGAAGGCTACGACGTGCGTTGGACCAGCGATCCGGAGGAAGCGATCCTCCTGGTTGAGCAAGCCGTGCCTGATCTTGTGCTGCTGGATGTGATGCTTCCGCCCAACAATGGCTATGAGGTATGCCGGCGGATCAAAGCAGTTCAGGGCTTGTTCACGCCCGTTATTTTGCTAACCGGCCGCAACAGCGTTAAGGACAAGCTGCGCGGCTTCGAGGCCGGCGGGGATGACTACGTGGTTAAGCCGTTTATCAACGACGAACTGTTGATACGCGTCCGCTCGATGATTCGGATCCGGATGATGGAACGGGAGCAGCTCCGCTTATCGGCCGAGCTCGCTTCGATGGTTGAAACGAATGCCCAGCTCTACGAGCAGGCTCGTGATGACGCCGATATCAAGGCGGCCTTGCTCCAAGAGCTGAACCATCGGGTGCGCAATAATTTGGCTGCAATCAGCGGCTTTTTGGAAATGGAGCTTTCACGCGCCGAACACGGTCCCAGCCAGGACGTGCTGCAGCGGGCGACCGCGCGGGTGCGTTCGATGGCGATCGTGCATGATGTGCTGGCGTCACACGAAAATCAGCTGGCGCCGTTCAGGGAGGTGGCTGAGCGTTTGGCGCGTACCATTCAGCCTTTTTACGATCCGCATATGCAGGCTAGCACCGCAGTAACTGGCGATGCCTTGTTGATTCCCCCGGAGCAGGTTTCGCCGCTGGCTATGGTGTTGAACGAGCTGCTGACCAATAGCTTCCGCCATGCGTTCTTGCCGGGACATCCGGGCAGCGTCGATGTGATTTTGACGGAAAAGCCGCGCTCCTACCAGCTAATGGTCCGTGATACCGGCATTGGTCTACGGAGCGACCAAGAGACGGCCGGACGGCGCAGCGGTCAACAAGTTGTCCGGCGCATCGTCGGCTCGTATCTGAAGGGCACCTGCAACTGGATCAACGACAACGGCACCACAGTGATCGTTGAATTTCCCAAGCCGAAAGAGACACAGGAACCGAAAGCGAACAGTTAAGGATCAGCAGTGGAGGCACAGGTACCGCCACGCAGATACGTTCCACCGAGATTATGCTTCTTTTGGTCGGAGGGCATTGAGCAGATTATCGCCTAGGCCATAGGCCATGTAGGAGATGGGCAGCAGAAAAAACCAGCTGGCGGGATCGATCAGCGCGATCACGAAAAAAGCAAACAGAGTCAGGCGAACGGGAAGCGGGGACTCGAAAACAAGCCGTTCTAGCTTGGGAAAGCGCAGCGTGCTGATCATCAAAAAAGCTGCGAACAAAACAATAGCCGCCATCAAGGCGGCATTGAGTCGGGCGGGAAACATGGCCAAACCCGCGATTGTCAGGCCGCCGGCAGGAATGGGCATGCCGGTAAACCAGCTGCCGCTGCTGCCGCTGACGTTGTAGCGCGCTAAGCGCGCCGCGCCACAGCACACAAACAAGCCTGCGATGGTCATCCACAGGAACGAGAACGACGGGTTAGCCTGCGTCGTATCCCGAAAAAAGCCCTCATACACCAACAGGGCCGGAGCCACGCCGAACGAGACAATGTCCGACAGCGAGTCGAGCTCTTTGCCGAAGGGTGAGCTTACGTGCAGCGCGCGGGCTAAGCGGCCGTCCAGCACATCGCAGAGCGCCGACAGGCAAATCGTGAGCGCAGCCCAACGAAACCACTCCGCTCCAGCCGGGCCGGTCTCCATGCCGTGCACCACAAACGTGATCGCCATAAAGCCACAAAATAAGTTGATCGACGTCAACAAGTTCGGAAACCAGCAGCGCTTATTCATGCCAGGCTCCGAGCGGCGTAATGCCGCCCCGCACACGCATCCCTGCTACCACCAGAGGGCGCGCCGAGTCGAAGGGCACCAATACGTCCGTGCGTGATCCAAACTTGATCAAGCCGACGCGCTCGCCCGCCGCCACCGCCGTGCCGGGGGCGACATTGCACACAATGCGACGGGCAACCAATCCGGCAATCTGCACGATCAGCATGGGACCATGGGCCGTGTCAAGGCCAATATAGTTACGCTCATTGACCTCGTGGACATCCTCGCCCCAGGCTGCATCGAAGCGACCAGGGATGTGTTCGACGTGGCGTACCGTTCCTTCAGCCGCCGAGCGATTAACATGCACATCGAAGAGCGACAAAAACGTTGCGATGCGGAGCGCAGGGCCATTGATGAAGCGGGAATCATGGACTTGTTCCACGCGCAGCACGCGGCCATCGGCCGCACTGTAAAACATACTTCTGTCGGTCGGCAAAGGACGTGCGGGATCGCGAAAGAAATAGGCCGCACCGACCGTTAGTGATAATGGCACCACGCTAAGCTTCGGAGCGAGCAGTGCTGTCACGCCCGACAAAGCCGCGCCCATGCCGATGATCGGCAGGCCTTCCGGTGCCAAGCCGGGAATGATTGAAGGGCGGTTATGCGTTGAGCTAGTGGTCATATGCCTCAGCTTCTGATATACGTACTCGGCGACCTGGTGTCAACACTATTATAGGGTCCTCGGCGATCCTTGACAAACCGTGTAGGTCAGCCAGAGTAGCCGAGGCCGTACCAATGGGTGAGCGATACGCAGCCGCGTGTGATCGACATCAGCCCAGCATATTCACCAGCTTGATGAAATTCGTGGCTCCACGCTCGGCCAGGGGATGGCCTCCGGTCATGACGACTTGAGCGCCGGCAGCAACGCAATGGTGCTCCTGCAGCGTTTTGATCATATAGTCAGTCAGATCGTCGAGGCGATCAACGGGGGGGCAGAGCAACGGCGTGACACCCCAATACAAGGCCAGGCGCCGAGCGACCGCAGGCTCGGGCGTTAGCGCGAAAATCGGTACGGGTGGTCGATCTTTCGATACCAGGCGCGCCGTGTAGCCCGATTGGGTAAAGGCGACAATTGCTGCCACATCGGCGGTGTTGGCGATGGTGCGGGCGGCATGGCTGATCGCGATTGACGAATTACCGGCGGCATGGGGCCGATTGGTCAGCTGGTAGAAGACATCGTTCTGTTGGGTAAAGCGCTCACTGCCCTCGGTAGTGACCGCGATCCGGTGCATCATCTGAATTGCTTCCACCGGGAATTTACCTACGGCGGTTTCGCCGCTCAGCATGATCGCGTCCGTGCCGTCAAAAATCGCATTGGCGACATCACTCGCCTCGGCCCGCGTCGGCCGAGGATTTTGGATCATCGACTCGAGCATCTGAGTCGCGGTGATCACCACCACATTATGTTCAGCCGCAGCCTGGATGATCTGTTTTTGGGCCAGCGGTACGCGCTCAGGCGCCATTTCAACCCCCAGATCGCCGCGAGCCACCATCACCACATCGGCCACCTCCAGGATTGCGTCGAGGTCATCCAAGGCCTGCGGTTTTTCGATCTTGGCGCACACCGGCGTACGATAGCCGGAAGCCGCGATCAAATCCTTGAGCTGTTGCACATCGGCGGCTCGGCGCACAAACGACATCGCCACAAAATCGACACCTTGCGCCAAGCCGAACTCCAAGTCCTCGCGGTCCTTTTCGGTAATGGCCGAGGTGCTGACAGCCGTGCCCGGCAAATTAATGCCCTGGTGTTCACGCAATGAGCCGCCCTGCACCACCTGCGTTACCACATCAGTATCACGGACAGCAGTCACCAGCAGTTCGATGTTGCCATCCGAAAGCAGAATCCGGTCACGCGGCTGAACATCTTGGGGCAGCTCGGTATAGGTTGTCGAGACACGCCGCGCATCACCCACCAGCGGCTCGGTGGTAATGGTAAACGAGGCGCCGTTCTGCAGCAGCACCGGCATATCATCTTTGAGGGCGCCTGTCCGAATCTTGGGACCCTGCAGATCCAACAAAATGCCGACTGGCTTGCCGGCGGCTTCCGCCGCAGCCCGAACGCGCGTAATCCGTTCCGCATGTTCTGCGTGCGTGCCATGGGAAAAGTTAAGGCGCGCCACATCCAGACCCGCATCAATCAGTCGCCGAATGCTGGCCTCTGAGTCACTCGCCGGGCCAAGCGTCGCCACAATCTTTGTTCGTCGCATACACTGCCATCAGCGTGGAAGCACGTGTGCGCGGCTGCCACCAGCACCACACCGCTACCAACCTATGACCCGCCCGTGTGCTGCACGTTGCATTATGCACGTAGGCCGGCCAGATGCTTGCCAATCCTGTTGCGATGCCAGGCGCAGTTTGTTGCACCCTGCGGCGCGTGTCTAATGTAGCACAGGTTGTACCAATTTATGTACCCTGAGAATAGCCCAGCACACCAAAAGCTCCCCGTTCCACCTTGCAGTACAAAGCGGAACGGGGAGCTTGTTTTATGACGTAGGGACGCAGCCGTTGATTTTAGATACGCTTTATCCGCGGCGAAGCAGATACCAGCCGCCGCCAATAACCAACAATGCGATCAGGGGACCCGGGATGTTGAGCATACCGATCAGCATGATGGTGCCGATGCCCAGCAAGATGTAACCAAGCGTTTGGTTACGATTTGAGCTTGGCAGGTGGTAGCTAGATTGTTGGACACTGTTCATAGCATGCTGCGCAACTGATGGCTGACCGGCTTTTGGCAATACCAGCAACAGCAGCAAGTACAACAGCAGCCCGCTGCCATGCGCCAGGGTTAGCAGCACAAAGCCTAAGCGCACCAGTGCGGGATCCCAACCAAACGATTCCGCAATACCGCCAGCAACACCAGCGACGACTTTATCAGTCGTTGACCGATTCAATTGAGTTTTCATGGCGTTTCCTCTTGTTTTTATTCAGCCCATTATGCTGTTCGTTTCAGCAGCTTGTGGTCGGTATGACGTAGGGTGCTGCCAAAATGTTGCACGATTTGGCAAAGGCTTGTTGCGGAGGTTTGCCCCATGTGCTGTTCCCTTGATCCTGGTCGCGTGCTGGAACTTTCTACACCAAAGCACGGAGCGCTCCATACGGCCACCCCGTCAACTAAGCCACACCAGATAAGCGCCAAAACAAG
The DNA here is from genome assembly GCA_016781505.1 of bacterium. GTDB lineage: Bacteria > Chloroflexota > Chloroflexia > Chloroflexales > Kallotenuaceae > LB3-1. The sequence continues at coordinate 10,924 of JADDQF010000072.1, read as the reverse complement.
CTGCACATGTAGCGCCCATGCTACACTAACAGGAGCAGCAAGCGTGACATGCTGCTGCGGCAGGCAGCTCGACGTTGCAACCCGCGGCAGTGAACAGGCCGAGCATTCCTGGGCAGCTGACATATGCACGAACAACATCAGGGGCCCTAATGCGTACACGAACGGCGGGACTGGCGTTTATTTTTGTGACAATCTTTTTGGATGTGTTGGGGCTGGGCATCGTCATCCCGATCTTGCCCGGCCTGATCGCTTCCTTTCTGGGTGGGGATGTAAGTGCGGCGGCCCAGTATTACGGCTACTTCATCGCCGTATTCGCGGCCATGCAGTTTTTGTTCGCGCCGGTTCTGGGCGCCCTTAGCGATCAGTATGGCCGCCGCCCTGTGCTGCTGGTTTCCCTCTTCGGAGCCGTCCTGGACTATGTTTTGCTGGCGGTAGCGCCGACGCTCGCGCTGTTGTTTGTGGGGCGGGTGATCGCCGGTATCACAGCTGCCAGCTTCACCGCTGCCAACGCCTACATTGCAGATGTCAGCCCTCCCGAAAAACGCGCCCAGAACTTTGGCCTGATTGGGGCGGCTTTCAGCCTCGGCTTTATTATCGGCCCGGTACTGGGCGGCGTGCTCGGCTCGTTGGGACCGCGTGTTCCATTTATGGCGGCGGGCACGTTGACCCTGCTGAACTGGCTGTACGGCTTTTTCGTGCTACCCGAGTCGCTCGCTCCTGAAAACCGCCGCCGCTTCTCTCTACGCGAGGCTAATCCGCTCGCATCTCTGCGTGGCCTTGGGCGCTACCCCGTCGTGATCAGCCTCACGGCAACGATTGTTTGCACCAATCTGGCCCAACAATCGCTGCAAGCGACGTGGGTGTTGTACACCACCTATCGGTTCGCCTGGTCCACCTGGCAGCAGGGCCTGTCATTAGCGATGTTTGGCATCCTTGCAGCAGTTATTCAAGCCGGCCTGCTACGCGTGCTGATGCCGCGGCTAGGCGAGCGTCGGGCATTGGTGATTGGCCTCCTAAGCTCGCTGATCGGCTTTGTGTTGTATGGGATGGCCACTCAGGGTTGGATGATGTATTTCGTTATGGTGGGCACCGCCCTCGGATTTTTGGCCCAGCCGGCGGCGCAGGGTCTGATCTCAAACGCCGTGGCAGCGGACGAACAGGGAGCCGTTCAAGGGGCGCTGGCCAGCTTGCTCAGCTTGACCGGCATTGTTGCGCCCGTGATCGCTACCGGCATCTTCAGCTACTTCACCGCTGCCGATCAGCCCTTCAAGCTACCGGGTGCTCCGTTCTTTCTCGGCGCAGTGTTGACACTCGTCGGCCTGCTCCTGGCGCTGCGAACCTTCGGCCGTTTACGCGTGCCAGCCTCGCAGGCCGCCCTCGACGCCTGATAATCTCGGTTTAGGTGTAAACGTGGAATTTGTCGCATACCGCCTATGAATCGCGGAACCGGACGATGGGAGCTTGGCAAAGGGGGCAATTGCGCCCGAAACCAAGCCTTCGCCTCCTAAACCGCGCAGAATATGGAATAATGCATGGCACACAATATCGAAGATCGGATGTTTCGTTTGTAGCTCAAGTTAACGGCATAGGTTGCCCTAGATGTGATTGCATATGACAGAACCAACTCCCCTCCAAAAACCGGAAGTGATGAGCCCGGCCGGATACTGGCCGCAGCTTCAGGCCGCCATTGAAGCAGGCGCCGACGCGGTGTACTTCGGCCTTAAGCACTTTACGGCGCGGGCTAAAGTCGGCTTTACGCTGACAGAACTACCGGATGTCATGCAGACGCTTCATCAACGCGGCGTCCGTGGGTATGTGACCTTCAACACGCTTGTGTTCGACCATGAGCTGTTCGAGGCGGCGAAGACCCTCGCGGCGATTGCCGAAGCGGGCGCAGATGCCATCATCGTTCAGGATATTGGCATCGCGCGGCTGGCGCAGCAGATTGCTCCAGCGTTGGAGGTACATGGCAGCACACAGATGAGCATCACCAGCGCCGAGGGGGTTGAACTGGCCCAGCAACTCGGCATCTCGCGCGTTGTGTTGGCGCGCGAGCTGTCGCTTGAGGACATTCGTACCATCCGCGCCCACACCGAATGTGAGCTGGAGATGTTTGTGCACGGCGCGCTGTGCGTTTCGTATTCCGGCCAGTGCTTTTCTTCGGAAGCGTGGGGTGGGCGCAGCGCCAACCGTGGCCAATGCGCGCAGGCGTGTCGGCTGCCCTACGAAATGATTGTGGATGGTCGGCACCAGCCGCTGGGCGATGCCCGGTACCTGCTGTCACCCGGCGACTTATACGCGCTTCACCAGATGCCAGAAATTGTGGAGCTTGGCATTTCGGCGCTCAAGATCGAGGGCCGCTACAAGGACGCGAACTATGTTGCGTTGACCACCGACGCGTATCGCAAGGCCGTCGACCAGGCCTGGGCAGGACAGCCGCCGCGTATTCGGCCTGTCGACGAAATTCATCTTGAACAGGTTTATTCACGTGGCTTAGGGGCTTATTTTGTCAGCGGCACGAACCATCAAGCCGTGGTCAACGGCCGCTCGCCCCGCCACCGCGGCGTGCTGATGGGCCAGGTCAAGCGGGTGCTGCTCGACCGTGTGATCGTCGGGCCGGACCCGGCTGCCAGCGCTGCGCCCTTGAAGCCCGGCGATGGTGTGGTATTTGATGCCGCCGACTGGCGCAGTCCGGAGGAGCACGAAGAGGGTGGACATGTGTATCATGTCACGCCGACGCGGAATGGCTACCTGGAGCTGCACTTTGGCCATGGCGCGCTCAATCTTGGCCGCATTCGAGCCGGCGATTTGGTCTGGCGCACGCATGATCCCGATCTGGACAAAGTGGCGCGACCATTTACCCAGGCCACCACACCGCTGCATAAACAGTCGGTCCAGGTTCGCGTTAAAGCGCACGTAGGGGAGTTCCTGGAGGCGGAGTGGCTACTGGCCGAGCGGCCACATGTGCGGGCAGCTGTGCAATCCCCAGCGCCGCTGGTCGCGGCGCAGAACCGGGCGGTTTCGCTTCCGTTTCTACGCGAGCAATTTGGCCGGTTGGGCAACACGCCCTACGAGCTAGCCGACATCCAGCTCGATCTCGCCGGACAACCGTTTGTCCCCAGCTCGCTGCTGAACGACCTTCGCAGGCAAGCGGTTGAGCTGCTTGCCGCTCAGCAGGGCCAGCCTCGGGCCATCACCGTGCATGATCCCGCCAGCACAGCAGCAACCCTGGTTGCCCAAAGTTCGGGTGAGAGCACGCCGCAACCTGCTGACGCGCCGCAGCTGCACCTGTTGGTCCGCACACCCGAGCAACTGGAAGCAGCGCTTATGCTCCAGCCAGACAGTGTTACGCTCGATTATCTTGAGCTGTACGGCTTACGTCCGGCGGTCGAGCGAATCCAGGCTCATGGCATCACCGCTCGCGTAGCCAGCCCGCGTATTTTGAAGCCAAGCGAACAGCGGATCGTGCGCTTTTTGCTCAAGCTCAACTGTGAAATCGTGGTGCGCTCAAGTGGCTTGCTCCATGCCCTCCAGGCCGAGCCACATCCAGCGCTGATCGGGGATTTTAGCCTGAACGCGGCTAATGTCGTGTCCGCGGATACGCTGCTCCACCGCGGGCTACAACGGATTACGCCGACCCACGATCTTAACGCCGTGCAAGTTGCGGAGTTGGCCGAACGGATTGGTCCAGAGCAGGTGGAAGTTATTGCCTACCAACATCTGCCGGTCTTCCACACCGAGCACTGTGTCTTTTGTCGCTTTTTGTCCCATGGCACAAGCTACAAAGATTGTGGCCATCCCTGTGAAAGCCATCGGGTGGGGCTGCGGGATATCAATGGCCGTACCCATGCCGTGATGGCCGATGTGGGTTGTCGCAATACGGTCTTTGGCGCGGAAGCCCAAGAGGCCAGCCGCCATCTGGACGAGTGGCACGCTGCGGGTATCCGGCATTTCCGGCTGGAATTTGTGCATGAAACGGCCGAGGAGGTTGTGCAAGTGGGCAGCGCCTTTCGCGCGACCCTCGCGGGCCAGATTCCAGCATCAGAGCTGGCTCAGCAGCTGCGCAAGCTTGCACCGCAGGGCACAACCGAAGGCAGCCTGTTTGTGCCCGGCAACTACCAGACAATTCCACTTATGACGTAGCGCATGCCGTTTGTTAGCGGAGATACGACGCCCCGTTGATATCGATCACTCCGCCGGTCAAAAATTCAGAGCCGGGCGCTGCCAAAAACAGCACCGTATGCGCAACCTCCTCGGGCTTGGCCACTCGCCCGAGGGGGCTTTGCGCCCGGATTGCCTCGCCGCGTGCTCCCGTGAGGCTTTCGGTCGCCATGCCACCCTCCACAAAACCAGGCGCGACGGCTGTCACAAAGATATTGTGTGGCGCTAACTCCTGCGCTAGCGATTGAGAAAGAGCGTGTAGTGCCGCTTTGCTCGCACCATAGCTGGTGGCGCGCGGCTCGCCGCGGTACGCGCCCCGCGACCCGACGTTGACGATCCGGCCTCCACCCTGGGCCATCATCTGGCGAGCCGCGCAGTAGCTGGCATTGGCCGCGCCCAGCAGATTTACCTGGATCACGCGCTCGAACGTCGCGTTCCACTCGCCGTAGCTCATTTCGGCAACCGGATGCTCCACAAAAATGGCAGCATTGTTGACCAAGACGTCGAGCCGACCGGATGCCGCGACCACCTCGTCCACCATCCGCTTCACATCCCCAGGCTGGGCTATATTAGCCGGCACCAGCATATGGCCAGTTCCGGGCAATGATGCCCGTAGCTGCTCGGCCGCTGCCTGACCGCTATGAAAATGAATAGCTACCCGAGCGCCAGCTTGTGCAAATCCGCGAACGATAGCTTGCCCAATACTCCCCGATGCTCCAGTGACCAGAACGACTTGATTCGAAAAATCCACGAACGAATCCTTTCATCTATCGTCGCCCGACAGTTCGACATCCACGATTGGTATAATTCAAGTGTGTGCTGTGTATAGCATAGCCTCGAACTTGGGTTCACACAAATCAACGCAGCACAGTTGTGAGGAGGGGATGATTAAGAGTTATGTCGCGTTAGGCGATAGCCTAACACAAGGGATTTCTGATTGGGGACGAGGGCAGGCCAACATAGGCTTTGCCGATGTTTTGGCCAATCTGCTGCGGGCGAATGAGCCCGGCTTGCGGTACACCAACCTCGGCGTGGGCGGCGCGCGTGTCGCCGACGTGCTCAGGAGCCAGCTGCCACAGGTCGCCGCCCTTGCTCCGGACTTGGTTACGCTGGCTGTCGGCGCGAATGATATTCAAGGCACTGCGCTCGGGCTGTTTGCGCAGGATTACGGACAGCTGTTGGGCGGTTTGCGAGCCAACCAACGCAGCACCATCGTGGTAGCGACCGTGCCGAACTTTGCCCATCTGTTACCGCCGCAATTCGCCACATATCGCGAAGCAGTTCAAGAGCGCGTGCGTGCCTTTAATCGCATCATCGTCGAGACGGCCGCTGCGCATGAGGCCTTGGTGGTGGACCTACAAGATCGGCCGGAAGTGCAAGACCCACGCAATGTTAGCGCTGATGGTGTTCATCCGAATGCGCGGGGCTATCGGATCATGGCGCACGCTTTTGCGGAAACGCTCAACTCGGCCGGATTTGCCTTGTCGTTGCCAACTATCTAGTGCGAGCAGCGGTCGAGAAGGTGGAGCAAACCGTGCGCCCCCTGCATACGCCGATCACGTCCAAATCTGCTTCCACATAAAGGATGCCCACGTATGGCAGCCCTGACAATCCAATTCCATGGCGAGCTGAACGATTTTCTGCCGCCTGCACGGCGTGAGCAAGCGTTGACGTATGTGGTTGCCGAGCGGCAGTCGATCAAAGATGTGATTGAAGCGCTCGGCGTGCCGCATCCCGAGGTCGGCCAGATCGTGGTGCACGGCCGCTCACTCGACTTTGACTATTTGGTGCAAGCGGACGACTACGTCGAGGTGTACCCGGCCTACTCCGCTTGCCGCCTGCCCGAATACCCACAGTTACAACCCGTGCCGGCGCCGCGATTTGTGCTTGACGTTCACCTCGGACGCCTGGCCGAGTATCTCCGGCTGCTCGGCTTTGATACGCTGTATCGCAACGATTATGATGACCCCCAGCTGGCCGCCATTGCCGGACGGGAGCAGCGCATCCTGCTCACCCGCGACCTCGGGCTGCTCAAACGATCAGTTGTGACCTTTGGAGTGTACGTGCGGGCAACCGACCCGCAGCGGCAAGTGTTGGAAATCGTTGGCCGGTTCAACCTGTGGGATGCATTGCATCCCTTTCAACGCTGCAGTCGCTGCAACGGCATGCTTGAGGATGTGCCCAAAGCCGCCATTGAGCACCAACTCCTGCCACAAACCAAGCAAGAGCATGACGCATTCAAGCAATGCCAAGCGTGCGGCCAGATTTACTGGGCAGGTTCGCACTTTGTGCGGCTCCGTGAGTTTATCGACCGGATTCGTGCACAGCGGCCGCCCGGCGCGCATCAGGCGTATCAGCCTTGACGAAAGCCTGATGACATTCCCATTGGTTGCATGTGCTCGGCGTACACATTGCTATAAGGCTCACGCAGAAACGCAAACGAGCAACTATTCAAGCACTGAGGAGCCGAAGATCGGATGACACAGTACGTGGCACCACAACCAGGACAGAATGCCGCTCCAGATGGTATCGATGCTCCAGTCACGGCTTACGAGGCTCGTGGGCAGGTGTTTGCAGCCCAGCGAGATCATTACGCCGCGCGAAGTGCTCGGATGGCAAACGTAAATCTTGCTTTGTTTACGGGTGCACTCATCTGCCTAGGTATCGGCGTATGGCAGGGCGAGGCACTGTGGTACCTCGGCGCTGGCTTGCTGGCGCTTGGCTTTGTGGCGGCCTATGCGTATCACACGGCAATTGATCGCCACCATCATCACTTCAACGAACTGTGGACCATCACCAATGAGGGCTTGCTGCGCATTCGCCGCGACTGGCAAGCCTTGCCGCTGCGCCAAGCACCCGAGCCCCCGGATATGGCCTTGGCGGCGGATCTTGATCTGCTCGGCCACGCTTCGCTGCAGCATCTCCTGAACACGGCCTACACGCCGATTGGCCAGATAACGCTGCAGCGCTGGTTGCTCCAGCCCGCGGCGCCACCAGTGGTGCGCGCCCGGCAAGGCGCCGTACAGCAGCTAGCGCCGCTCCTGGATTTCCGAGACCAACTCGCACTGCGGGGTCGCAGCATGGGCACCGCCCAGACCAACTACGAACGTTTTCTGGATTGGTCCGAAGACGCGGGCTGGTTAAGCGCCCGTCCCTGGCTAGTCTGGCTCAGCCGTTTTCTGACGCTGCTCACCTTTGCTGCGATTGGGCTGCAGATCGCTGGCCTCACCCCGTATCCGCTCTGGGTTGGCTGCATCGTAGTTAACCTCCTGCTGGTGTTAACGATCGGCGGCCGCGTGGATGAAGTGATCGATCGGGTGGCCGCACGTCAAATTGTGTTCCGCACTTACACCGATCTGTTTCAGCTGATCAGCGCCCAACCGTTTACCGATCCTGAGCTGCAGCGGCTACAGGCGCGCTTGACGGCGCAAGGCCAACGCGCCGACCACCATATGCGCCGACTGACACGGATCATGGCGCTGGCGGAATTGCGCCATTTTATGTTTTATCTGCCAATCCAGCTTATGACATTATGGAACTTTCATGTGCTGTGGCTGCTTGAACGGTGGCAAGCCACGGCTGGCTGCCATGTGCGGGATTGGTTGGCCGCCCTTGGCGAGCTTGAGGCGCTCAGCGCGCTCGCAGCGCTGGCCCATGACCATCCCAGCTGGACCTTTCCAACCCTGCAGACGGCTGGACAACCGTGCTACTCGGCCCGATCGCTAGGACACGCGCTGCTCCCACCAGCCTCCCGCGTCGACAACGACGTGCGGATTGGACCACCTGGCACCTTTTTGTTGGTGACCGGCTCCAACATGTCGGGCAAAAGCACCTTGCTGCGGGCTGTTGGCCTCAGCGTTGTGCTTGCGCAGGCGGGAGGACCAGTTTGTGCTGGCGATCTCCAGCTGCCGCCAATCACCCTTGCCACCAGTATGCGCGTCCAAGACTCGCTCGAGCGGGGCGTCTCCTATTTTATGGCCGAGATCCAGCGCCTCAAAGCGGTTGTCGACCTGGCGGAACAAACCCGGGCAGCGGGGCAGCGTACGCTGCTGTACCTGCTCGACGAAATTTTGCACGGCACCAACACGGGTGAACGCCAAATTGCAGCCCGTCGGATTATTCGCCATCTGCTGAACCAAGGAGCATTGGGAGCTGTATCAACCCATGACCTTGCACTCGGCGACGCTCCCGAGCTAGCTGCTGCTGCGCAACTTGTGCATTTCACCGAAACATTTGCGCGGGGACCGGAAGGCCCGGTTATGCACTTCGATTACCGGTTACGACCCGGCATTGCCACCTCCACCAACGCGCTTAAGCTGATGGAGCTCGTCGGATTGCCGCTGGATGCCGATACAGCGGCGGCGTCGAGGTAGGAATTGTGGTCGGGTCTGTTTGCCGTTATACGCTCAGCATAGGCACACAGCCCGGGGTGGCATCAGCTAAACTCCGTCGGCGGTACCGCCGTCGCGACGAGTAACCTCGCCTCTTCGTCTGCCCCAGAGTCAAAGGGCAGAAAATCCATTTCGTCCAGCGGGCGGGTCTCTTCCGCAGCAGGCGATGCATCAGACATGCGTGTTCCTCCTACAGTTACGGGTGGACCAGGAGGCGAAACAGCGTTTTGGTATGCGGCGGGCGCTGCTACGAGCAGTGTAGCATCCTTGTCCCGTGGGCTTCTGCACGAAAAAGCGGCGAGTGTCACATGACACTCGCCGCCTCCAGCAGAGCCGGTTACGGTTTTTTAGCTATTGGTGGTGGACGTGCCGCCACCCATGCCGCCGCCCATGGACGAGCCGCCCATGCCGCCGCCCATCGACGAGCCGCTCATGCCGCCGCCCATCGACGAGCCGCTCATGCCGCCCTGACCGCTGAGCTGTTGGCCCAGGAGCTGCTGCAATTGTTGGATGGCCTGCTCATCCTGCTGCCGCAACTGCTGCAGGAGCTGACTCACCTGCTGATTGCTTTGCGCATCGCGCATGTACTTGTCGTAGGCTTCCAAACCCTTGGATTTCTCGTAGAGCAACGTGATCAGATCGTAGGTCAGGTTATCGAGCGGGAAATTGCCGCCGGAGCTTGAACCACCCATGCCTGAACTTGACATCATTGTCCTCCTTGCTTCCTACATCGTTATGTCGTTTTCGGCTCTGCAGCCTTATGCGAGCAACAAATATGCCAACCGCATGCAGTCATGCACTGCAAAAACAGCACTCGCTCTGCCCACGCCGACGCTTGGCCGCGGCTGCTTACGCTGTCTGCTCCTGCGGAGCGTCGTCACGATAGTACAACAAGGCGCCTACACCTTCGTGCTCCACCAAGAACGGGCTCTGCTCTACGATCTGGATCACGGCATTTTGTTGCCGCGCCCGCGCCACAAACGCTTCGCGCAGGTCAATCTGCTGCATCTCCGTGCCGTCAAACGGACAGGTGGGGCGCAAACCGGGCCGCAGCGTTCCACAGTTCGGACATTCGCCACCCATGGCCGCAAAGTCTTGCTGCATCAGCAGCATCCGCACCTGGCCTTTCGTGAGTGCCAGCGCCACATCGCCGATCCCAACGCAGCCGAGCCCACCCTTGCTGTTGACCTCGGTTTCCAGATCGTCAACGTCGTCCGCTTCCTGCATGCGCTCCACCTCACGCATCATCGGCTCGATGGTTTCCATGATCGACTGCATGTTGCTGCGAATGTCGAGGTTGATGAAGTCGACCACCATGTCCTGGATCTGCGTGGGTAATGCTTCGCGCACGCTGCCTTTGATCGAGTCATTGCCGGCAAGGATGACATGTTGGACGCCATAGCGCTTGATGATTCGGCCCAGCTTGTCGGCCATCTCTTTATGGTGGGCTTTGATGACGTTGTCGATGCGGCGCTGGAAGAGCATCTGGCCCCAACCGCCGGCCTCAAACCGCCGGATATTCTCGCCCGCGTCGGCCTCACCCGCTTTCTCGGCCTCATTCAGCGAGACGACAAAGATGCGCGAATCCTGGCTGTCGACCAGTACCACCGCGAACGTCTCGTAGTCGTCGATAATCCGCGCCAGGTGAAAGATATGCGGGTAGCGATCTTCGTATAGTTGGGTCTCTACCGGCACCTGCAGCGGAACCACATTCCACACGCCCTCGGCGTTGCAGGCAAAAATGGCCAGGCCCTGTGCATCAACCGGCAGGTCTTGATTAACAAGCTGCATAATCTGGTCACGGTCAGCCTCAAAGCTTTCAAGATTACCGCCGCGCTGCTTAATTTGCCCGGCTATTCGCTCAAAATCTTGATCGAGGTTAACCAATGATTGGCGCTTGCCCGTACCGTCGGGCGTTATATCGAGATAAATACTGAGGAACGGATGCTCAGTGCTGGGATACGCAGTTAGTTCATCAAGCACCGCTTGCAAATCTGTTGCCATAAACTCTCCTCGTAAGCTCCAATGCGCTTAAAGATACAGCAGCTACCAGGGGCTGAAGGTAGGTTTCTCCCAGCCCCTGGCAACCGTCTTTTTTGCAACCAAGCCTAGTCTTTGCGACTGCCCTGGCCGCTGTTGCCAGGCGGCACCCACTGCTCGTCTTGCGGCTGGCCCTCGATTTCGGACTCTTGCTGGCGCTGCGCTGCCTTATCTTGCTGCGCTAGCTCGGCCGGGCTAATCCGATCTTTTTTAGCGTTAACGTCATGCGGAAGTTGCAAGTTTGACATCCAAAGCCTCCTAGTTAGTACTGCCCCGCCATCGTCGGCGGGCACGACAAGTCGTTGGTCAAAGGGTGAGCAACCTTTATGCCG
>JADDQF010000125.1 GCA_016781505.1 bacterium | reverse complement strand
GCGATGGCGACGGCGATGGCGATGGCGATGGCGATGGCGATGGCGATGGCGATGGCGAGGTTGTGCTGCAGGTGGATTGCACAATGGTGCCGCTGAAGGTCGTGGGATCCGCGATTACATAGCCACACTCGAAATCGCGCCGCCACCCTGTACCAACCTGATAGCGCGGTCCTTTCGGGTTGCCCAAGCTCACCTTGTAGTTGTCGTACTGCCACCACTGCCGATAGTAGCTGGCGTCGGCATAGCGGAAGTAGGCTTTGCTGCCGTTGGCCACGAGCAGATAGGAAGCCAGGCCGAAGCGCTGCCTGCTCGTATTGCTTTGGTCGCCCTGCACCACCGTGAAGACGCCCTTGCCCTTGGCTAATGCAGACTCGGCGATCGAGAGCATGTTGTTCCACGCCGTCGGGGAGAACGAGCGGGTCGGGTAGCCGAGCGCCCAGCCCTCGTTCAAGAAGCCGTCCAGCTGCTCGGCCACCGGCAGGTAGTCGCTCGCCGCGACGCCGCTGTCATCGATCACGTTCGCCCACAGGGGACCGGCCGGCCGCAGCACCTGTCCGTAAAAGGCCAGCTGGCCGGCGATCGCGCTACGATAAGCGCTGTCGCCGCTGAACTCCCGCACCGCGCCGTCCGAGCTCGACAGCTGCTTCTGCAGCTTGTACAGCCGCACGGCAACATTATCCAGGTAGATGCCGTCGAAGCCGATCTTCGCCTGCACGCTGTCCCCGATCAGGTCGCGAGCAATACGCGTCCGGGCGAACTCGCGCCAACCGTTGCTGGCCGGGTTCATATGATAGCTGTAGCGGCCGTCGCTGTGCTTGTTCGTCAGGCGCTCGCCGCGCCCGTTGTGCACGAACCAGCTCTCGTTCGGATGGATATACTTGCAAAAGTCACCGAATTGATTGGCCACGTTGTTATTAACCGGAGTCGAGGATGAGTTACAGCTCGAGCCGGGCGTGGTCCAGGGGCCAATGACCTCGTTGCTGAGGATGTACTGCAGCCCCTTGCCGGAAAACCCGGCTTTGCGCAGGTCGTTGAGGTAGCCGATCCTGCCGCGGGTGAAGACGAGCAGTTTGGCGCGAGCCGCCACGGTTGCGAGCGAGGTGCCATCGCTGGGCGAGTCATAGAACAAGGCTTGCTTGACCGAGGTTTCGCTCGCCGCCGCCGCGCCACGCATGAAGGATTGGCTGGCGAAGGGCAGGCTGGCCAAGGTGGAGACGACGAGCATCACCGCCAGTAAGGTGATGGTGAGGGTGCGCGCGACAGGGGGCGTGTCGTCACGAAGCGTGGTGGCCGACATTCGACGGAACATGTAAGACCTCCTGGTCTAATTCGGTAACCCGGCTATCCCAAAGGGACCCGTGGCTTTGCGACCCCGCCTTACGACGGGTTTGCCGTTTCGATAAACCGGGGAGCGCGAGGTCAGCCCGGCTTAGTCACATGTGACGAACGTTACCGTTCTTCGGCCAATATAGCGAGCAGGGGTCGTCAGTGCTATATGCCACGGGGTATAACCTTGCATAGAGCACAGGGGACGCCCTAGCCAGCCTAAAGTACCAGTGGAGGTTATGACAACGACCGAGGGGGAATGGCCGTGTATGGCACGGGTGTCGACGAACAGGGACGCTTTCGCGCACAGTATATTGTCGTCGGCACACAGTAACAAACCGCTGGCCGTGCTGCTCGTCCAAGCTAGCTTAAGGCTCGACAAGCAGCAGGTATTGTCGATCTTGGAGCGGAAAACGACGCGAGCGGCCAAGCTCAGTGGATCCTTGTCCAGCAAGATGGACCAGGCCTCGCTGTGATGCAACCTACGCAGCCCGATGTGTGGAACCTTTTACAGCCGGAACCCGTACATGAAGCAGCAACCCGAGCATGGCTGCCAGCTGGTTGCCTTCATTTAGTACATTTGGAGGAGCATTCATATGTCAAGTGCCGGAATGCCAACAGTGCGCCTAGCTCAACCCAGCACGCGGTGGGAATATCGGGTTGCGCAAATCAATGTGACAGGTCTTTTCGGGCCATCCGTCGATGTCGATCAGCTTGGCGAGTATCTCAACCAGGCCGGAAACGATGGGTGGGAGTTGCGAGCGATGTTTTGCTTCTTCCATGCCGGAAGCGTGTTAACGATCAGGGGCTAGACCCACTCCTGTTCCGGGAAGTCTAGCCCCTTCAAGTAACTTACGATCTGGTGGCGCTAGTTTGCCGGGCCGTTGGTCTCGGCATCGGACGTATCCGCGTCAGGCGCTCCACCTGGTGGGAAGTACGGCTCAGCATGTGCCGGCCCAGCTACTTCCGTATTGCCTAGCCACTGGCTGCCCACCGGGTCCGAGTCATAGCCGATGGCCCCTTCACCAGCTCCCGTGCTAAACGATGTGTTTGGAGCAGTTGATGCTTGTTTGCCCCCGAACTCCGACTGATCGGTTGGACGCAGCTCCGTACCACCCTGCGATGTCTCATTGATAATCGGATCTTTATCCTGGCGCTCATTCGGTAGCATAGCCACCTCCTTTCCTCTCAACTCTGTTGTGCAAGCTCTATGCCGAGCCTGAGCATATCAGGCCCGTACGACCTTCAAGGAACGGCGGATTTCGACCAGCGCCTGGCGGCTGCCGACATTGCCCGGAAAGACGATATACGCCAGTCCAGGAAAGCGACTTTCCGGTCCGAGTTGCCACACGGGCACCCCCGGCAAAATCTGGCCCAGCACCATTGCGCGCCGCACGTTCAGCCCCCCTGTGGCAATGTCACTCGACGTGATGCCGCCCTTTGCCAGCACATAGCGGGGCCGGCATGACACTCCGCGCGTGATTGCCACCAGGCTTGCCGACACGCGCTGTCCAATCAGGAGGCCGTCGTCGGCGGCTGCACCGGTGATCAGCCGGCGGCTGGTATAGATTACGGCGTCTTCGTCACGCCCGAGCTGTTGATCGATCGCCTGCGCCACGCGCGCGATCTCGCCGCTTTGACGCGTGTTGTCCAGCAGCGCAGCAACGTCAACCTCAAACGCCGTCACGCCAGGCTGCTCCAACAGCGCCTCAATCTGGCCCGAGGTAGTCGGCACGTATGAGCCCACGATGATCAGGCCACCTCCGGAACCAGGGAGGACCAGATCGGCTGCGGTGAGCAGCGGGCGCGGTGCGATCCCGGCGCGCGCCGGCACGAACGACGCGGCAGTGCGGTACAGGAAGCGCCGGCCCTGCGCTTCGGCCAGGAGCAGTGCATACGTAAAGACAGCAAGATCGCGCTCACTCGCCGCGTTGACGACACAGATGCTGCCCTTCGGGAGCGCTAGCAGCAGTTCGGTCACTCGATCAGGTCCGCCGCGTCGGATGTCGTCCAGCGCGATCGACGCCACCGCGGACGCAGGAATGCGTCCACCAGTCTTTTCTTCGACCCATGTGCGCAGATTCGAAGCCCTGTAGCCGAACGCGGCATCGCGGGCGAACGCGGTTTCACCGGCAGGAATCAGCCAGTCGCCCTCGGCGACGTAGTGGATGTCGTCGATGGTGTACCGCCCGCCAGCTTGGAAGAACGGAATAAGCAGCCAGGCGTCAACGTCCAGGTTAAGCGCCGCGGCCAAGGCTGCGACTTCGCCCGGAAAATGACCGCGCAGCGTTGAGTCACTACGACTGACGACCACATAGCTTCGGCCGGCCTGCTGGGCTGCCGCGCCGAGCTGGCGCCCAATCTCGGCATTAAGCCGTTCGGCCGCCGCTGGTGGCAGACTACGCGAGTTGGTGAGCAGATACATAGCCGGCAGTTCGGAGCGCAGCTCGGCGCTCAATGCCGCGACCGACCAGCTGGTGAGCACGGGCACGCCGTGGACCGTTTGCGTCCCGGTCGGATCGTCGTCGAGCACGACGACCTTGACGCCCGAGGCCTGCACCACTGCGCGGATCGCCGGAGCTGGGTCGTGGGGCCATTCCGCTGGCAGGCGCGCGAAGAGCTCGGCCTGCGGTACGCGTGCGGCAGGTTGAGGTGTTTTCATCGGCAAGCCCCTACTTCCTGGATGAAAAGATCCACGAACGACTCCATGGGTATATCCTCCAGTCGTGCCTAAGCCGCACAAAGTTGCTGATAGCAGCACAACGTTCGGCAAGTAAACGTCTTGCCACGCTGTGCGCCTGCCTTCTTGTGCCGACATATTATATTAGTGCCATACCGAAGGAACATAGCGATGAAGCTTGCTGTGACAATCACGACGTCCAATGTCGAGGGATCACTACCGCTGGCGCTCCTTGCGGGCAGTTTCGGCCGGCGACTCCAAGCGGCGGCTCGTCTCGGCTATGACGGCGTCGAGCTCATGGTGTTGCGGCCCGAAGAGGTTAACACTGCTGCCGTTCGCGCGCAGGTGGCAGCACACGGGCTCGCGATCGCCGCTATCGCCAGTGGCGGGATCGCGGCCGTCGACAAGCTGACATTGCTGGCTGCTGACGCTGAAACCAGCCGGCGAGCCGTCGCACGGCTCCACGCCTTGATCGACTGCGCTGCTCAGCTCGGCGCGCCGTTTGTCACGCTTGGCAGCTTTCGTGGGCAACTGAAGTTGGCAGGCGGCCAGTGTGCACGAGTTGGGCTTGTCGACCAGTTGCGCGCGGCGGCGGAACACGCGGCCCAGCAGAACGTACGGCTCCTTGTTGAGCCGCTCAACCGCTACGAGACCGATATCGTGTACACGGCGGCAGAAGGTCTGGAGCTGATCGACGAGGTGCAGCACAGCCATCTTGGCCTGCTGCTCGACACCTTCCACGCCAACATCGAAGAGCCCGCCCTCGACACCTGTTTCCGACAGGCGATGGCGGCGGGGCGGCTGTGGCACGTTCATCTCGGCGACAGTAATCGGTTAGCGCCAGGCCAGGGGCATCTCGATTTCGGGCGCATCGTCGCGACGTTACAGGCAATTGGGTATGCTGGATACCTGTCGGCCGAGCTACTGGCACGGCCGGATCCCGATACTGCCGCTGCCTTGACTGCCTCCTATATGCGGCGCCTGCTCGGGCATGACGCGCCCCCAGCGCAAGCCTTACCCGGCAAAGGCACGTGATGTTGTACAGGTTTTTCAGAAGCAAAGGAGCCTACAATGGCAATTACAACCATCAACCCGGCAACGGGCGAGCTGCTACAAACGTTTGAAGCGCTCACCACCGAGCAGATCGAGGCGAAAATCCTGCGCGCCACGTATGCCTTCGCGGCGCATAGGCGCACCCCATGCGCCGAACGTGCCCGCAAGCTGCTGCAGGTCGCTGCGATTTTGGATGCCGAGCAGGAAGCCTTTGCTCGCGTCATGACGACCGAAATGGGCAAAACCTACACGTCCGCGCTTGCGGAGGTCGCCAAGTCCGCAACGGGCTGCCGCTACTACGCTGAGAACGCCGAGCGCTTCCTGGCCGACGAGGAGATTAAGATCGATGCCGCTCGCAGCTACGTGCGGTATCAACCGCTCGGGCCGGTGCTGGCGATCATGCCCTGGAACTTTCCGTTCTGGCAGGTCTTCCGTTTTGCGGCGCCTGCGCTGATGGCTGGCAACGTCGGCCTACTCAAACATGCCTCGAATGTTCCGCAGTGCGCCTTGCTGATCGAAGACATTTTTCGGCGCGCCGGCTTTGCCGAGGGCGTATTTCAAACGCTGCTCATCGGCGCGGGCCAGGTGCAGCCGATCCTGGAAGATGGGCGCATTGCCGCCGCAACGCTAACCGGCAGTGAGGGAGCCGGGCGGCAGGTGGCGAGTGTGGCCGGCCGGCAGATCAAGAAGCTGGTGCTTGAGCTTGGCGGCAGCGATCCGTTCATCGTCATGCCGAGTGCCAACCTTGAAAGCGCCGTTAAAACTGCTGTCAGCGCCCGAATCGTCAACAACGGACAATCGTGTGTGGCCGCCAAACGCTTCCTCGTCGCCGAGCCGATTGCCGACGCATTTTTGGAGCGCTTCATCCCCGCAATGGCGGCGCTCAAGGTCGGCGACCCGCTGGAGCCAACAACCGATGTCGGACCGCTCGCGACGCCAAGCACGGTCGCCGACCTCGACAAGCAGGTGCAGGGCAGCGTGGCCGCGGGCGCGCAATGTTTGCTCGGCGGCAAACGGCTGCCAGGCCCCGGCAACTTTTATGCGCCCACAGTGCTCGTCGATATTCCTCAGGAGGCACCGGTGTTTGCTGAGGAAACCTTTGGCCCGGTAGCGGCCGTCTTTCGCGTCCAAGACGTGTCGGGAGCGATTGCGCTGGCCAATGCGACCAGCTTCGGCTTAGGAGCCAGTGTGTGGACCAACGACGAGGCCGAGCAGGCACGCTTTGTGGACGAGATTGAGGCCGGAATGGTCTTTGTCAACAGCATGGTTGCATCCGATCCCCGCTTGCCGTTCGGCGGTGTGAAGCATTCTGGCTACGGCCGCGAGCTGAGCTCCCACGGCATCTACGAATTCGTCAACATCAAGACGGTCTCGATCAATGGTCGGCCAGCGCCGCAGCAGGAGCCAGCGGCAGAATAAACGCGTGAGTACGGGGCCTGACGATCTACGTCGTGCCGGTTAGCTTTGGATGACTCGGCTCGCTCGTTCGGAAGCGGGGCTTAGCAACCTTCGGGCTCCCACGACCAGCGAGGCATCAGCCAGCCCGGGGGCGCGCACCATCCTGATCCAGCCCCAGCAGCGCCGCAAAGCTTGTGCCATACGCTGGCCGTTGGACGCCCAACAGCTCAGCAAGGGTGGCAGCCAGGTCGGCAAAGGTGTCACGAGTGCCGAGATTAACGCCCCGAGCCAGGCGTGGACCTGTAACCAGGATGGGAACATACTCTCGTGAATGGTCGGTGCTTGGGGTGGTGGGATCGTTCCCGTGGTCGGCGGTGATCACCAGCAGATCGTCGTCAGCCAGCGCCACGCTGATCTCGGGCAGGCGCTGATCGAACTCTGTTAGACAGCGCGCGTAGCCCTGGGGATCGTTGCGGTGGCCGAATTTCGCGTCAAAGTCAACCAGATTTGTAAAAATCAAACCTGGCTCATGGCGCTCCCGGATGGCGGCGATGGTTTGATCCACGCCGTCCATGTTGTGCTCGGTGTGCACGGCGTCCGTAATACCGCAGCCGGCAAAAATATCTTCGATCTTGCCAACCGCATGCACCTGCTTGCCCGCTGCCTTTAAGGTATCCAGCAGCGTCAGGGCGGGCGGCTTGACGGAAAAATCCCGCCGATTCGGGGTGCGAGTCCAGTTGCCGGCCGATCCCACAAACGGGCGCGCAATCACCCGCAGCACTTCGTGCTCGCCGCGCAAAATTTCGCGGGCTTGCTCGCAGATGTGGTACAGTTCGGGCACGGGAATAACGGCTTCGTGCGCGGCAATCTGAAAAACACTGTCGGCCGAGGTGTACACAATCGGCTTGCCCGTACGCACATGCGCCTCACCCAGCTCGTCAAGGATAACCGTGCCGGAGGACGCGTAGTTGCCCAGTGTTTCCCGTCCGATTGCCGCCTCAAATTGGGCCAACACCTCGCGGGGAAAGCCGGCAGGATAGACCGGAAATGCCCGCGTGAGGGGAACTCCCATCAGCTCCCAGTGGCCGGTCGAGGTGTCTTTTCCGGCTGATATCTCAGCCATCTTGCCAAAGGCGCCCTGTGGCTGGGCTTGGGGCTGAACTCCTGCCAACGCCGCGATGTTGCCGAGACCGAGCGCTGCCAGATGCGGCAGCGCGAGCCCACCGACAGCGGCAGCCGTATTGCCAAGGGTATGGCTGCCGGCGTCACCAAAGAGATGTGCGTCAGGCGCCGCTCCAATCCCGACGCTATCCAGCACAATCACGACGACGCGGTTACGCTGCATCTTGGCTTCCTCTCGTACCACTTTTCAGGTGGCGAACACGTAGGCGCAGGCGCCTAGCGAGTACCATTTCCACGGCTGCAACGTCTGGCATTGGGCGGCAAACGTGCGCTGGTTTGCCGCTCAGCACTTTGAGCTACATGATAGCAGATAAGATTTGCGCAGTGCTGCCCAAACCATCAACCTTCTGTGCCAAAGGGCTGCTACGGCAAGTAGCCCTGGACGCGCAACTCTTCAGCGCCGAGTAAGCCTAACAACACCGCGTATGGCGTCCCACGGTGTTCGGGGTGAGGTTCCAACCGCTCCCGCTCGAACCACTGCGCCATGCAAGTCTTGGCGTCAGCAGTGCTTTCTTCGTCGCGTGCAGCGGTAATGGGAATGTGGTACACAGCAGCGCCCTGTTACCTTCCCAAAACGTGCCCAGTGGGGGACACAGATCATTGCCGATTTCGGCGAAGTTGCGGCACTCGGCCGGGGTAGAGGCACAAGCAAGCAGTGTTGTATCGTACGGCGAGTCAGATCGAAGCAGGGGGAGGGCTACATACGGGGGGCGCTAATGGTAGAGAGTCTGATGAGACAAAAAATGCTGGCCGTCCAAGACGACCAGCATGTGAATCATTCCGTCAACGATTATGCGTTATTGACCGGCTTGCTGCGCCTTTTGGTTGACATTCTGCTCAGCCAGCCGGGTTAGCAGGGCGTCGGTCTGCTTTTCTTCTTCCAGCGTCTGCTCCAACAGCTGCGCAGCTTCGGTCATGCCCGCTTGTTGGGCCAGTGTACGCGCCGTACCGTAGCCGGCGATCTCATAATGCTCCATCGCCTGGGCTGCGGCGATAATCGCGGCATCCAATACTTCGGGCGCGCCGCCCTCCTGGATGATCTTCTGGCTTTCCTGAATCAAGCCCTGCATGCCGTTACATGTTTGGCCGCCCGGCTGGGCGCCAAGCTGCTGGAAGATTTGCTCCAAGCGCTGGACCTGGCCCTGGGTTTCTTGCTGGTGGGTTTGGAGAGCCTGCTTCAGCTCCTGCGAGGAAACAGCTCCGGCGATCTGCGGATACGCTTGCAGCGCCTGGTTCTCGGCATCGTAGATGTCCTGCAACTTGTGGATCATCAAGTCCTGCATCGAGTTGAGTGGCATACTGTCCGTCTCCTTCATCCTCTTGTGACGAGCGACAACCGCTCGTCACCTCTTGCTCCATGATGCGCTTTGGTAGCAGGGCCTGTGCCAACAAACAGCGTGCCGATGCGATAACCCGGAGTTCCCAGACTGATCTGCAGCATTGTCGCGCTTGCGTGTAGCTCATAATGCCGCTGGAATAATGCCCGCCTCCTCCAGCAGCTTGAGCAGCTTTTCAACAATCCGGTCGGGACTGTCAATGTCCGTTTCCACAACGATTTCGGGGATCTGTGGCTCCTCATACGGTGCGGTAACGCCGGTAAATTGCTTGATTTCCCCCCTGAGTGCCTTGGCGTAGAGGCCTTTCGGGTCCCGCCGCTTCGCCACTTCGAGGTCACACTTGGTATATATCTCAAAGAAACGTCCCTGCGGTACGACGCTGCGCGCATATGCGCGATCACGGATGTAGGGCGAGATAAAGCTACACAACACAACGTTTGCGTGTGAAAACCCGATGGCCGCCACCTCCGAGACACGCCGAATGTTTTCCGCGCGATCTTCGGGGGAAAAGCCTAGATCAGCGTTCAATCCATGCCGCAGATTGTCGCCATCCAGGAACATCGTATGCACGCGGCGCTCGAACAGCTTGCGCTCAAGCAGCTTAGCGATCGTTGATTTGCCGGAGCCCGACAAACCCGTCAGCCACAGCACCGCGCCTTTATGGCCGTTCAATTGCTCGCGCTCTGCCAGCGCCAGCGCCCCCGCTTCCCAAACTACCTGCTGTAAGCGTTGGCTGCGCCGCGCTTGTTCAGCGCTTGGCACATCCAGCAAATCATCAACATCCCGTGTTTCGCCCCGAATCATGCCTGCCGCAACCGTATTATTGGTTGCCGGATCGATCAGGATGAAGCTGCCGGTCATGCGGTTGAGGGCATAGCTATCGTAAAAGAGCGGTTGGGTCGTGGTCAGCTGGACGCGGCCAATTTCATTCAACGCCAGCGTCGGCGCTGCTTCGCGGTGCATCGTGTTCACATCGATCCGGTAGTTCAGCTTATTGACGATCGCCCGCACATGCCGCGTGGTGTGCTGCAGCTGATACGTTTTGCTGACCTCAAGCGGGTCTTCGCTCATCCAGCACACGGTTGCGTCGATCTCGTTGCTTTTTTGGGGCAGATTGCCCTTCCGCACCAGCATGTCGCCGCGGCTGATGTCGATCTCGTCGGTCAGCGTCAGCGTTACCGCATCGCCGGCGTTGGCCTCGTCGAGCTTGCCGTCAAAGGTAACAATATCCTTGATGCGGCTTTCAAGACCGGACGGAAAAACCACAACTTCCTCGCCCGGCCGGATGCGCCCGGAAGCAATTTGGCCGGCATAGCCGCGAAAGTTTTGATGAGGTCGCAGCACGTACTGCACCGGATAGCGAAAATCAACGTAGTTCTGGCCGGCGCCGACGTTGACATGTTCCAGATGGTGCAACAGCGCGGGACCTTTATACCAAGGCATACGGACGCTTTGATCAACAACGTTGTCGCCGATCAAGGCCGAAACCGGAATATACGTGACATTCTGGGCATTCAGCTTGGCGATAAAGTTCGTATATTCATCCACGATCCGCTCATATACCGCCTGGTCATAATTCACCAGATCCATCTTGTTGACCGCCACAACAATATGGGGAATCCGCAACAAGGTGGCGATAAAGCCATGCCGTTTTGATTGGGTTTGAACACCTTTGCGCGCATCAATCAGCACGATGGCTAGCTCCGCCGTGGAAGCTCCCGTGACCATGTTGCGCGTGTATTGAATATGGCCGGGCGTATCGGCAATGATGAATTTGCGGCGTGGAGTGGCAAAGTAGCGGTAGGCAACATCAATGGTGATCTTTTGCTCCCGCTCGGCTCGCAGACCGTCGGTGAAGAGCGCCAGATCGACATATTCATCGCCGCGCTCATGGCTCGTCTGCTCAACTTGCGCAATTTGATCTTCAAACAATGATTTGGTGTCGTAGAGCATCCGCCCGATCAGCGTACTTTTGCCATCATCGACACTGCCCGCTGTTGTAAAACGTAGAAGTTCAATCGTCATCAGAAGTATCCTTGCTTTTTGCGATCTTCCATTGCCGCTTCAGAGCGCTTGTCGTCGGAACGCGCCCCCCGCTCGGTGATGCGTGCCGCCGCCACTTCGTTGATAATGTCCTGCAGCGAAGCAGCGGGCGACTCGACCGCCCCAGTACACGTCATATCGCCAATGGTGCGGAAGCGTACAATGCGCTGCTCGATCCGCTCATTGCCAACGGGATACACCACCTCGGACGCCGCGAGCAGAACGCCATCGCGATTGATGATGGGACGTTGGTGCGAAAAATACAGCGTCGGCAGCTCGATCCGTTCCTGCTGGGCATACAACCACACGTCAAGCTCTGTCCAGTTGCTGATCGGAAAAACCCGAAAGCTCTCGTTGTGTTTTTTCTGCCCGTTGTACAGATTCCATAATTCGGGGCGTTGATTTTTGGGATCCCACTGGCCGAATGCGTCCCGGTGCGAAAAGACCCGCTCCTTGGCGCGCGCCTTTTCCTCGTCACGCCGAGCGCCGCCAAGCGCAGCTTCAAACTTGAATTCCTTGAGCGCATCCAGCAGCGTCACGGTTTGCAGTCCATTGCGGCTGGCATACGGACCAGTCTCTTCAACGACGCGGCCCTGGTCGATTGAATCTTGCACGTACCGCACGATCAGTCGAGCGCCAAGCTCACGGACAAACTGATCGCGAAAGGCGATGGTTTCGGCAAAATTATGTCCGGTGTCAACATGCAGCAGCGGAAAAGGAATCGAGGCGGGATAAAATGCTTTACGCGCGAGGTGCGCCAGCAGAATCGAGTCCTTGCCGCCGGAAAAGAGCAGCACCGGTCGTTCAAACTGAGCAGCCACCTCGCGCATAATGTGGATCGCTTCTGCTTCTAATTGTCTGAGGTGGGATTGAAGATATGAGCGCATTGTTGATCTATTCCCTTATATCATTGGCTTGAGCTGCGCCATCCTTAGAAACATTACTATTCTACTTAAATAACTCAACATTGCAATACGCCAATACGTATTTCGCGGTACTGACAGCCGTGCCGTGGTCAGCCGCACAATCAAGCATCTAGATCAGGGAGTCGGGGCAGCGCTGAGCAGAGTGTTTGCGACACAAGAGTAGGTGCGAACTATGCCCTGAAAGCTAGGCTCTACAAATTTTTACGGATGGAGTTTGGGACAGGGGATCAATGCGGACAACTTCCAGCATTAACGTGTGGTGCGAGACGAAAAGCGCGATGCACAGTTCAAACCGGCGTCCAGATGGTGAGCAGCGCTTTGTCGGAAAGCTCGCAAAGCTACCATTATCGCTTGTGTGGTTACCTTTGCGGATGTGTGCCAACAATGATTGGTTGGAAGAAGGGCTCATCGAGCCGTTGCACGTCCTGAAAACCCGCCTGCTGCAGCAGCGAGATTAATGTGCCACTTCCTACCGCATAGTATTGTGTCCGCATGATGTGCGTCACGGCTTCGGCGGCGCCATGGTCTTCCACGAAATACATGGCGAGATCATATATGTCGCCATGAAATTCCCAAACCTGAAACACCAGGTAGCGCGTGTGACCCTCAATCCGTATTCCATAGGGCTTGACCTGAAGGCCTGCGTGCTGCTCGGCGGCATAGTCCCGCACCGAAATGAGGCAACCACCACCAGGCCGTGTACACGCATAGAACTGCTGGAATGCCTCCAGCAGATCAGCATCGGTGAGCAAATGCGGGACGGAATTATCACACGCGATAACCACATCGAACTGACGCTGATGATGCGCGTACGCGGAGCGCATATCGCCAACGGAAAAGCTTATAGGCAGCGAGCGTGCGGCTGCTTCGTGCTTGGCGCGAGCAACCTCGACGGGCGATAGATCAGAGGCTGTGACGGTGTAGCCGCGGGCTGCGAGGCCAAGGGCCTGGGTGCCAATCCCACAGGCAGCATCCAGCACGGTCTGGACGTTCCGGCCCCACCTAGCTTTGATTATGCCTTCAAGCGCCGCCGCTTGCCGGTGAATGCTTGCATCCCAGTCGGGGTAGATCAGATGATAAAAGGGCGCCAGTCGATCATAAAAATCGGTGACGGTCATGCGCGCCTCCAAGCGGAGTGTGGCTGAGCGGATATGGTTCACCGAAGGTATTGTAAGGCCTTATTGAGTTGGGGCGCGCGAAAAAAAGCGAGGCGGAACGCTCAACCTCTGTGGGGCGAGCATGTCAGCACTGGGCCTGCTACGCGAAAGCAATGAAAAACGCTACGTTCACAAGTGGCAATTGGCCCATGCACGGGGCAAGGCACGCTAGACCTCGCCCCGTAGCCAGTTTCCGCAGCATGAACATGTCCGTAACCAGTTACGGGCGCAGTTGCCCGATAATGGTGTTCGCTGCATTAATGAGCGCTTGGGCTTGGCCCATCGACAAAATCTTGTTGTGCTTATACGCCTCGGCCTGCTTCACGAAGGCATGTAGCTGGTTGACCGCCGGCGTTGCTTTCCCTTGATTGAGCTTGTGCAGAGCCGCATTTAATTTGCTGCTTAGGGCTTGGCCCTGGCCACGATTCAGCACCCGTTGTGCGACGAGGTGCTGCACCTCGGTTTTGAGCGCCCCAATCCGCTCCTGAGGCGTTACCTGCTTTCGTGCTTCAACTTCGTACGCTCCGATATCGCACCGCGCTAGCGTGTCACCATCACCATCCTGGGGTCGAGCAACGCCACGTTGGTCGGTTGCAGCACACGAGGCACCACTGCTTCCTGGTCCAGCTGGGTTGCCAGCGTCGATCGCCGGACTGCCGGGCAGGAGCGCATGGGTACGCGTGGGCCCGCCATTGTCCTGCAACGGGCCGAGCTGGGGATCGACGTTGAGAATATTGCCGGTTATGTCACCGGAAATCGTGCAGCCCCGGGTGCTGCCAATTAGATTGTAGCCCTGAGATGTGATGCTTCCCGAGCAGTCAGCGGCTGTTCCATTGACGGTTGTGTTGCCTGCCAGGATGGTATTTTGGAGGACTGTGGGAGCGCTGCCGGCATCAATCGCGCCACTAGCACCATCGCTGAGTGATCTGTTATGCGCGATCGTGGCATTATTCAAGATGACGGTGCTGGTGTTAAAGAACGCGGCCGCGCCACTCCCTTCATTGCCGGTGATGGTCGTGTTGGTCAACGTTGCGGTGGCGCCGAAGTTATTGGCGAAACCTCCGCCACCACTTCCAGCGTAGTTTTCAGAAATGGTGGTGTGGGACATGGTTATGCCGCCCCAATTATAAAATCCACCGCCACTACCAGGAGTTCGATTATTGTGCAGCGTACTGCCGACAACACTAACCGTACCTCCGTCATTAAGGAAACCGCCGGCACCATCACCATCCCAGGATGCGGCATTACCATTGAGCGTGGAGTTTGTCAGCGTTGCGGTCCCCGTACCGTTGTAGAAGCCACCACCACGGAACGCGGCATTACCCGTCAGGCTGCTGTCGATAATCGTCAGGACGCCGTCACTGTTAAATATACCGCCGCCATCCAGTTGAGACGACACGTCTTCCGAAGCACTTGGATCGCGTTCGGCGTAGCCGTTCCGAATGGTCAACGCTGTAAACGTAGCAGTGCTTCCCGGCAATACCTCAAACACCCGTTGCGCATCGTTGCCGTCGACAAATGTCTGGTTTTGTCCGGCGCCATGAATTGTTAGCGTGCCACTGATATCCAGGTCACCTGTAGCCGCGGCCTGTTCCCCACCACCACTCCGCGTAAGGCCGTATGTGCCAGCTGCAAGCGTTATTGTATCGGCACCACTGCCTGCCGTGCAGGCATAAACGGCGCGGTCAAGATTTGCCGCACGAACAGCCTCCCGCAACGAACAATCACCATCCGTGTTCAATTCATCGGTGGTGGTCGTCACAGTGATTGAAGCTGCCAACGCGGTGGGTGTCCAAATAGTGTTCCCCAGGGTAATCAGCAGGGTGACGATGCAGGCGAGGTGCTGCAGGAGTCTAGACCGGCGCGTTCGTTCCATCGGATCCCCCTTTGCACGTAACGAAGTAAGCGGTATCTGTCTAGCCGCATGCGGCTCGTAAACGATCTCCTCCTTTCGGTTGCATGATGCGGAGCCTGATACACCAGACCTGGTAGACCTGCTTATCAGGAGAACGTCGTTGAAGCACGAGGCGATACTGGTCAATTCGTACTTCTCCATTCCTCGACTGAAACGCACCGTGCTGGATGCCTGAACACGTGTGTTACGGCCCAAAGACGAAGTCATCGACATAGAGCGTGGCATTTAAGCTGGAACTCTCCATCTCAAGCGACGGATCTCCACCAGCATTGCCGACAAGCGTGGGGATGACAGGCCCGCCGTGATACGAGCCGCGAGCACGGAACGTCTTGACCGGAAACCCAGGCTGGAGGTCAGGGTCTTGGAGCAAGGCAACGCGGGTTGGAGCTACCTGCGCTATTCCAGCCAGCGTTAAAACTGCCAGCACGACCAGGGTAAACATGAGACGGATTGGATGCAGCTCGCAGCTCGTTGTGCGAAACGCACACACATGAACGCGCGCCGACCGACGACGACACCAACGATTGTTATCGCCACGCGCGCTGCAAGACCGCGATCCGCGCCCTAATGACCTTCATACGGCGAGTACGGCAAGGTGCGAATGTACGTTGTTTCTAGGCTATGCTTAAATGTTGAGCCAAGCAAGGAGAAACGTGGGA
>JADDQF010000067.1:30580-45080 GCA_016781505.1 bacterium | reverse complement strand
GGTCCACTCCGGATGCGCCTGGAACGCCAGCGCCGCCACACCCGCCACGACTGGCGCCGCCATCGACGTGCCGGATAGCCGCAGATAATTGGTGTCAACAATCCGGTCGGGGAACTGCTTGGCCAAGGTGCTGCCGCCGGACGCGAGTGTGGATACCATGTAGCGGCCGGGCGCGACGGCCTCGGGCTTGCTGAAGCCGTCCTGCGTCGTGCCATAGCTCGACCACGGCGCGATGGTGTCGTCGCCCTGGGCAACGGTGCCCATTGGGTCGGCGGCGCCCACCGTCATCACAAACGGGTCGTTGGCCGGCGGGTACATCACGGTATCCTTGCCCGTATTCCCGGCCGCTACGACGACAAAGATACCATTGAACCAGGCCCGCTCCACGGCCGCGTCCAGGATGCTGGTCGTGTAGCTCTCAGCCGTACCCGAGACAAGCGACAGGTTCATGACCCGGATGTTGTAGGTCTTGCGATTGTTGATGACCCAGTCGATCGCCGTGACCACATCCGAGATATAGGACATGCCCGCGTCATCCGACACCTTGACATTGATCAGCTTGGCCTCGGGGGCGATGCCGACATACTTGCCCTTGATCGCCGTGTCGGTCACTTGCCAGGAGTTGCCAGCGATAATGCCGGCCACATGCGTACCGTGGCCGTGGGCGTCGTTCATGCTCTTGGTGTTTGAGTTGAAGAGCACCTGGGCGGCAATGCGGCTATTGCCACTGGCATCCTTCCAGTCGCTTGAAGCGCTCTGGATACCCGTATCGAGGACGGCGACGCCGATGCCAGCGCCTGTGAGCGGTGTGCTGCCCGACCAGAGTCCGGCGGCGCGGGCGACCTGGGGGTAGAGCGTCGCCAGCTTGGACGCATCAACCGTACCCGTACCGCGCATTGGGCTATCAAGGGTCACGTATTTGACACTGGCGTCTTTGCTCAGCTCGGCCAGCTTCTTGCCCTTGACCATTGCCACGAACGCTTCGTCAGGAATGTCCTTGACCTTGGTGCCGCCGAGCTCCTTGAGCTTGTCGTCCGCGCTCGTGGTTCCCGCCACGCGGGACACAATGACCCGGAAGTCCTTGTCAGGATTGGCCTCGGCCTCATTTTGAAGCTGCGGGAGCACCTTGGTCTCGCTGGAGGCGGCCCGTGCCGGCTGCATGAAGGTGCCGGCGAGGACACCCAGGAGCAGCACCAGTAGGAGCAAGGAACGGGAAAAGTGACGCCAGGAGGTGGTGAAGCTGGCGATGCTTGCGTGCTTATTGGTTGGGGAGTTGGATCGTTTGAGCATAGAAGAACTCCAAATACTGTGATGATGACGACAATGAATGCTTGCACCTTCTAGCCGGCGGAGGTCTTCCATACAGACCTCGCTGCGGCAACCCGGCTTCCTGCGCAAAACGCTACAGGTCCGTGGCTTCGCCCAATGGGCACCGCTCTGCCTCGCGACAGGTTTGCCCTTATCGGAGCTATGCTGTTAGCTTGGCTGTGACAATCAGGATACCCCCATGCAATTCAAAAACCCAGCTTGCAAACAAGCTGGGCGGCTGGTCTCAGTGCGCTGAGGCGGCAACCCGGCTGTCCAATGACCTTGGACCCGTAGCTTTGCGTCCCCACCTTACGATGGGTTTGCCAATTCAATTATCTACGATTTACGCACGCATGATGCGCTCGGTGCTTTGGAGCTTACCCGGTTAACCTTACCGTTAACCTGACCGTGGCCCCCGGATCTGCTCAAACATTTTCAAGCGAGGTAGCATTTCAAGGAAGCTCGCCTACGGCTCAATCAACGAGCCGACACGCTCTGCGAGCGACCGCGAGACCTGATGCTACTTTAACAAGAACTGCACACAGGTAAACTCCCATATTGGCATAGTACTGTTGGCAGGATAGATTTTGCAACGCTACCTGGTCGCGAGGAACAAGCAGGTGCAAGCTTCAAGCACCATAAGTTCCGAAGTCGCCTAGACTTGGGCATCAGGTGGCTTCAGCAGCGGCATGACGGATTCACCTGGCGCGGGCAAGCATCGTGGCGCGATTCGACCTGCCGTATATATCTGGACTGATGACGGACACGGCATTGCAACCATTCGTAAGCGAGTGAACTGTGGTTGTTGCACTCCTACTCCGTGAGGCTGCCGCTCGCCCCGCTAGCAGTACCCTGCGACGCTTGGTAGGCTCGAGCGTACCCATTTAACCGTGCCCGACGCCTACGGGGTGATTCGGTAGCCTCCCCAGCCGGAATTGCCCGCTCCGCACACCGCTCACGAACCAAGCCTGCGCTATTTTAGCTATGCACGACCACAATTGCTCATGCGCCTGGCCGCAGCTTTGAGGTGGACTTAGCTGATCGGAACACCGGCAGATCCTGCTGAATAAACAGCCGCTCGATCAACGCATTGAGCTGCCGCCGCTCGCTGCCGTGAATCACAGCTTGTTCGTGTGCGCGAGCCAAGACATTGGGATAGCCCATGCCGCGGCGGCACTGGTCGTAAACTGCGGCATGAAGCAGATCAAGCTGCCCGGCCTCGGCCACCCAGGTCGGAAACTCCACTCGTGCGATCTCTTGTCCGACGCGCAGATAAAAGAACTCAATCCGGTGCGGCCCATAAAAATCGACGTTGACGCGCGACATCGAGCCCCAGCGGCACGAGCGTTGGCCATCCCGCAGCTCCGCCCACAGCAGCGTATCCACAATGCCGCGCAGGGGATCGTCGGCGCGTTGGGGATATTGTGCCGGCCAGCGGGCAAAATCACCTTTAACGAGCAGCAATTTCGCCAAGCCCACGACCTCACGCGAGCGCGGCCGGCTAAGATAGCTGGCGACCGGACACAGCATGGCCCGCATCGTTTCAAGGTAACTCAGGTAGTCGCCCAAAAAATGATCGCGCAGAAACGGCTCGAGGCCGGCCAGCGTCCAGCGGATCAGCGTTCCATCCTGAAGCGCCAGGCGCGGACGATCATCGGGCAGCGTCAGCGCCAAGGCCGCGAGCTGCAAGCCTTCCACAACGTCGCGCTCGGCCGCCAAGACCGCGCCTTCCTTGCTGTGTTCTCGTCCGGTCTGGGGATCGCGCAGGTACAAATCCTCGTCGCGATAGCCAAGCGTTGGACGACTTGCCGCTCGAAAGCAGGCATCCGGGCCGTATTGCAGCAGCGCAGTGCCGATGTTGATCACATAGCAGGCCGCAATGCCATGATGGTCGATGTCGAGCTGCGAGCCATCGGAGGCGGCAACGGCATAGCGCGCGGGACACAGGGGTAAATCGTACACGGTATCGAAGGGCTCAAGGGGCAGGGCACACAACCAGGACGCGGCGCGGCGCTGCTCCTGGATCAGCTCATGCCAGTAAGCCCACGCATGGCCCTCGGCAGCGAGCACCTGCCGCGCGGCAGCAACCCGTGCTGGCAGCAGTTGAAGCTCATCACGCAGCGCACCGCTCATCGAACGCACTTCGCGGCCGAGCGCCAGCAGATCCAAGGTCATGGAAGATCACCTATCACAATGGACGAACCGCTGCCGGTCACTATACTGAGGGTGTCAAGACCAATCATGCTTAACCGCATCGGACGGACGACTAGCAGGCGCAGCAGCACCAACTGAAACAAGAACACCCCATTCGGCGGGAATGGGGTGTTGCGGCGAACTAAGCAACCAATCAATGCTAGCTTTCCATGCGGGTAATCCAGCGCTCAGGCGCGCGAATTTCGTCCAGGGTTGGCAGGTTTTCGGCATTCTGCCAGGCTTTGGTGGCGAACTCAACTCCCCGCCGCTGGACCACCGTATCCACGAACGCTTGGCCCTGCTGATACTGCGCCATCTTCAGATCCATGCCGGTGATGCGGTTGAAAAGCTGCTCGGCCAGGGTGCGCGAGCCTTTGCGCTGCTCGATGCGCTGCTCAATCTCCTCGAAGTTGGGCAGCACCTCCTTGCCGATCGCGTTCATGATATGGTTGGAGTAGCCTTCAACCAACGACATCAACGCCTGCAGCTCGTTGAAGATAGCGCGCTGAGTTGGAGTTTGGAGCGCCTCCATCCAGTGCTGGCCTTTGCCCATATTCTCCAGCAGGCGAGATAGAATTGGACCAAGGCCACCTTTGAAGCCTTGCAGCTGCTCATTCACAGTATCGAAGTAACGCCGCAGCAAACTGTTGAAGTGCTCCCGCACCCAGGGATAGGCCTCGAACTCATAGGCATGCGTTGTTTCATGCAGCGCAATCCATAGCCGGAAGTCATGAGCGTCAAGGCCCAGGCTACGCTGGATGCGGTCGATATTCGGCTCCACAAAATAAAGCGCTCCGCCCGTTGGCTCGGGGGCAAGCAATGAAAGATCGTATTGGCCCAACACCTTGCGGGCAAGGACGCCCAGGAGCACACCAACCTGCGCGCTCATGACCCGCCGGTTGACACCGGCTGCCATAACGGCGCCAACCGTTTGGGGCCGCGCGTTGCGCTGGTACAGGTCTTCGATAAACCGGAACAAGCCCGTGAAGTTGCTGATGTTTGCATCCAGCCACTCACGCCGGTCCATGACCACGATGCG
The DNA here is from genome assembly GCA_016781505.1 of bacterium. GTDB lineage: Bacteria > Chloroflexota > Chloroflexia > Chloroflexales > Kallotenuaceae > LB3-1. The sequence goes on along the minus strand of JADDQF010000067.1, from coordinate 40,540 downwards.
TTGAATTGGCTCGGGCAGCTCGACGTTGAGGTAGCGCGCAATCAGCGGCTCCGAGCGGCGGACCATATCGGTATATTGCTCACGCGCGACGGCACGGTTACGCACCGGCGCTTGATCGGTCTGCGACACCTGAACTGCTACCCGGCGCACGGTGGACCAATCGATTAAGCCGCCCTCGCTCCAATGTTGCGGACGCTTACGGCTAGCCACATAGCTTGCACCAAGCCCAGCTACAGCACCGGCAATTAAAATCACGCCTAACCGCTTGGCGTCATTCGCAGGTCGGGGAGACATTATCTAGCTCCTTATAAGCAGTCAGCAATCAGCCTTCAGCAATCAGGTAGCATCCTGGCGGCTGACGGCTGAGAGCTAGTAGCTCGTTCAATATTTCACTCGCACATCGCCGACGCGCCGAGTGGTTTTGCGCTCGTCCAGATATTCCAGAAACGCCAGCGCATATTTGCGCGTTGTTCCAAAATAATCCCGCAAACTCGCCACCGTCACTTCGCCCGTCGTTTCCAATGTGTGTATCGTCCATTCTACCAGCTTATGGAACGCGTCGGCGGCAAACAGCACGTCCGCACTGACCCGGACCAGCTGGCCGGACTCCAGCAAATAGCTCAGGAGATCGGCTCCGAGCGGCTCCCACTCAGCCTTAACCGGCGGCGTGTAGGGCTGGGCGCGGAAATCGTGGAGCAGCTGGGCAACCTGGCGCTGCTGCGTTTGATTGAGCCGCGGCTGCCAGTCGTGGAGACGCACGGCGGTTTCGGTTGTCGCCACAACGCCGTGGTCATGGAGCCGGCGCAGCGCCAGATCAAAGGGCCGGCCACCCTGGCCCTGGGCAAAACCGATCTTGGAGCGTAGCTCTTCGCGCGGCATACCGGAGCGCAGCGGCCACTTTTTATGATACCCCTGCAGTACATCCACAAGTGTTGCGCTGAACTGAGCGAAGCCTGGGCTGGCCATCAGCCAGCTGCCGGGCTGTGGCTGTGCTTCGGCCCCCAGCAGCAGCACTTGCCCAGCGGCTCGGAGCTCGGCCAAAGCATCGCGCGCAGTGGTCTCGTCCAGCCCACTACTCTTAACAGCGACGGCCCATTCGAGTGGCGTCTGGCCCAGCGCGTGCAGCAGCAACTCCCCTGGTGTTCCGCGGCTCAGGGTGTCGAGCGCGGCAATGACCTCCGGGCGGAAGCGCCGATGCCGCGGCGGGTGGGCGTCCTGGACGCGGCCGCCGCCGATGGTGACTGATGGCGACGGAATGCGAACGATACAGCGATCGCCGCGAGCAACGGCGATGGGCTGTTCCAACCGCAGCTGGACCCACCCCTCCAGGCCCGGGTTGAGCGTCTCCGCCTCCAACAGCGTCACGCGGCAACGCACCTCGGCCGCACCCACAAACAAATCAAGCGCATCGTTCTGCTCCAAGGCGCGAGGCGCGTCGGCGACCAGACGCAGCTTCAGGTCGAGCAGGGTGGTTGGCTGCAGCTGACCGGGCAGTGTGACAACCGCGCCACGCGGCAGCTCATCGACGCCGATGCCGGCCAGATTCACCGCCACACGCGTGCCGGGCACCGCTGCCTCTTCCTTGCGGCCATGCGTTTGCAAGCCGCGGACGCGCCCGCGCAAGCCTTGAGGCTGCACCACGATCTCTTGGCCCACCAGCAGCGGCCCATCCGTGAGCGTGCCCGTGACCACGGTGCCAAAGCCGTCGATGGTAAAGACGCGATCGATCGGCAGCCGCGGCATGCCGCGTGCGGTGGTGCGGGACGGCGTTTGCTCGAGCAGCTGGTCGATGGCAAGCTTCAGCTCTTTCAGCCCAGCGCCACTTCGTGCCGACACCGGCACCATCGGGGCCTGCGCGAGCACGGTGCCGGCCAATCGACCCCGCACATCTTCGCAGACCAGCTCCAGCCACTCATCGTCGACCAGATCGCGCTTGGTCAGCACAATCAGGCCGTGCTCGACGCCCAGCAAATCCAAAATATGGACATGCTCCTCGGTTTGCGGCATGACGCCTTCATCCGCGGCCACGATCAGCAGCGCCGCGTCGATCCCGCCAACCCCGGCCAACATGTTCTTGATAAACCGTTCATGGCCCGGCACATCCACAATGCTCACCTGCTTGCCACTGGGCAACTTCAGGTGCGCAAAGCCCAGCTCGATCGTCATTTCACGGCGCTGCTCTTCGGCGAGACGGTCAGGATTGATGCCGGTAAGCGCATGAACCAGGGTCGACTTGCCGTGATCCACATGGCCGGCGGTGCCAATAACGTACATACAGTTGTTTCTTGCTATGGAGCGAGCCCAGGACTCCCGCTCAATTGATGACCGCTACACCCGCTGCGCTTCCAAGCAGACAACGCCTTCGTCGCCCACCACGGCGTCATGCCACACGCCGGCCGGCAGGTCCAGCCTGTCGCCAGCCGCCAACCTAATGTGCTGGCCCTCCTCGGGCAACCCAAAGGTAATTGAGCCGGAAACGACATACAGGACTTTGTCATAGGCATGTGCATGGGCTGCGTAGCGATCACCCGGGTCGTTCGACCAGCGGAAGGGCTCCAGCCCTTCCGAGCGCAACACATTCTGGAGAGCGGTCTCGGTTGGCAGCTGTTCTCCCGGCCATGGAATCGGCGCGATCACCATACACTAGCTCCTGTGTGCTTGCTCCTGCGGTTTCCAGCTTTATTGTAACAAGTTGCCGCAATGCGTGACTGTGCCAAGCTGAGAGCGGAAAAAGGCCGGAAGCTCCCCCAACTGACGCAACAGCGTCGGGGTGCAGCTTATGCAAGCTGATCGTCGGGTCAGTTCACAGCGTTGATACCAGGCTGTGTAAATCATTGATAATCATTATCGCTTTTTTATGGCTTTGTGATAATGAATATCACAAATATATATTTGACACTGGTTTACAATGGAGCTATGCTGTGCTCGGGAGAACGAAGAGCAAGGCTCCTAAGTATAGAAGGAAGCAGGCAATGTTACATGCGACAATTCGTCGGGCTCTTCCGGCGTTGATGATGGTGGGACTGCTGGCGGCATGTGGCGCGCCGGCTACGAATGGCGGCGCGGGCACAGCGAGCGCCGGCGCAAGCAGCGCAGCTGGGGCAACCACGGCGGGATCAGCAAACACAGCCGGAACCGGCGGCGAGCTAACGATCTACTCGGGCCGCAACGAAAATCTGGTCGGCCCATTGCTGGAGCAGTATGAGCAGGAGACCGGCACCCAGCTCAACGTCAAGTACGGCGACACGGCGGAGCTGGCCGCGACCATTTTGGAAGAGGGCGCCAACAGCCCGGCGGATGTGTTTTTGGCGCAGGATGCCGGCGCGTTGGGCGCGCTGGCCGACGAAGATCGGCTGCAAGCATTACCCGACGCGATATTGAACAAGGTTGACGCCCGCTTCCGGTCACCCGAAGGCGAATGGGTGGGTGTGTCCGGCCGGGCGCGCGTGGTGGTGTACGACAGCCAAACGATCACCGAAACCGACCTGCCCGACACGATCTTTGGCTTCACCGATCCCAAGTGGAAGGGCAAGCTTGGCTGGGTGCCAACCAACGGCTCATTCCAAGCCTTTGTCACGGCCCTACGGGTGCTGGAAGGCGAAGAACGGGCCCGGGAATGGTTGGAAGGCATCAAGGCCAACGAGCCTAAAGTGTACGACAACAACACGGCCGTGGTGCAGGCGGTGGGTGCGGGCGAAATCCAGGCCGGCTTTGTGAATCACTACTATTTGCTGCGGCAGCTCAAGGAACGGGGCAACAGCTTTGGCGCGCGCAACTATTATCTTAAAAATGGCGACCCTGGCGCGCTGGTTAACGTCGCCGGAACGGGTATTCTGAGCACAGCCAAGCACAAGCCGGCCGCAGAGCAGTTTGTGCAGTTTTTGCTGAGTGATGTGGCGCAGCGTTACTTCGCCGAACAAACCTATGAGTATCCGGTAGTCCCTAGCATTCCGCTTGATCCGGAGCTGCCGGCACTGGACGAGATTCAGTCGCCGCAGCTTGACCTCAGCAAGATTAATGACCTTAAAGGAACGTTGCAGCTTCTGCAGGATCTCGGTATCCTTTAGGCAATGAGCCTCGGCCAGTCAACCACAGTTCAGCACGAGAGCGAGGGAGTGCGGGTAGCGCCGCACTCCCTTCGTCCGCCTATGTTCCTGCTGCTGCTGGCAGCGGTCGTCGTTGTGGGCATGCTGCTGCCGATTGCGTACCTGCTGCTGCGCGCCGTGGCTGCGGACGCGGGCATTGTGCAGCAAGTGCTGCGACCTCGGACGTTGATTGTGCTTGGCAGCACGGCTGGCTTGGCGCTAAGCGTCACGACCACATGTGTGCTGCTCGGCGTGCCGTTGGCCTGGATAACCATTGCCAGCGACATGCCTGGTCGACGGGTCTTTCGTGTGTTGACGGCATTGCCGCTGGTTATCCCCACGTACATCGGCGGGTACGCGATTGTGAGCGCCTTCGGGCCACGGGGAGCCCTGCAGGTTGTGCTTGGACGGTTGTTTGGCATTGAGCACTTGCCCGAGCTGTACGGCTTTTGGGGCGCCTGGCTAGCCCTCACCTTGTTTTCCTACCCTTACGTGCTGCTCAGCGTGCAAACCGGACTGCGCGGCCTTGACCCGGCGCTGGAGGAAGCGGCGCGCAGCCTCGGCTTCGGGCCATGGCGCACCTTCTGGCGGGTTACGTTGCCCCAGCTGCGCCCCTCGATTGCGGCCGGTGGTCTGCTGGTTGCACTTTATACGCTGAGCGATTTCGGAGCGGTCTCGCTGCTCCAATTCAATTCGTTCAGCCGCGCTATCTATATCCAGTACCGCGGCGCCTTCGACCGAGACTACGCCGCGGCGCTAGCCTTGGTGCTGGTGTTTTTGACGGGGCTGGTGCTCGGAGCCGAGATTTGGAGCCGCGGACGAGCACGCTACCATCGCAGCACCGTGGGGGTGGTTAAGCCCCGCCGACGGGCTAGCCTGGGCTTTTGGCGCTGGCCAGCGGTTGTCCTGTGCAGCAGCGTGGTATTAATTGCGCTGGTCATGCCGGTTGGCGTTGTTTCGTTCTGGCTGGCGCGTGAGCTGCAAGCAGGCGAACCGCAGCGGCTGGTCTGGTCGGCGGCCTGGAACTCCATGTACAGCTCGGCCATCGCCGCCGGCTTAGCGGTGGCTGCCGCACTGCCGGTGGCGATCCTTGGCGTTCGGTTCCGCAGCCGCTGGACGGCCATGTTTGAAGGCTTGGCCTATGCTGGCTACGCGCTGCCAGGGATCGTGATCGCCCTGGCGCTGGTCCGCTTTGCTTCGCACTACGTGCCCTGGCTGTACCAGACGCTGGGACTGATGGTGTTTGCGTATGTCGTGCGCTTTATGCCCCAAGCGCTGGGCACCGTCCGCTCGGCACTGCTGAGCGTTAGCCCCAATGTGGAAGAAGCAGCGCGGAGTTTGGGCCATTCACCCCTGCATGTGACGCTGCGGGTCACGCTGCCGTTGATTCGGTCAGGCCTGTTGAGTGGAGCCGCCTTGGTCTTTTTAACGGCGATGAAGGAGCTGCCGACAACCTTGTTGTTGGGCCCGATCGGCTTTAGAACGTTGGCGACGACAACCTGGACGGCGACGGCGGAAGGTTTTTTTGCACGGGCGGCTGGCCCTGCGCTCCTGATCATCATTGTTTCGGCGTTTTCGATGGTTTTTGTGCTGCGGGATGCGTGGAGCGACTCGCGGTAATCCGCTCCGTTTTTCTGAGCCCGGACACCTGCCCAAACCGTGCTTTTAGCTTCCCCATCATCCATTAACTAACTTTAGTTTTGCTACGCCTGCTCTGTGAGTCTACTGGCGGTAACAGCGCGCGTCGCCAAACGCCCTCCTTTCGTTCCTGTTTTACCACTTTGTGAAATTCAACATTTGACAAGTGCAACCTTGGTCTCTATACTGTTCTGTCGAGACGAGTGTACAATATAGAGCGTTGTGAAGCATATAAACCTTTGATGCTATTGGTAGTAATAATCATTATCATTATGCATTCTTTGTAAAGCGTTTCGACGCGAGCACCGTCGAATATGTGGTATCCGGCTACGAGAGGCTATACGAGGACGGAGATGGGGAAAAAGGAGAAGCAGGGCAAAAAGGCGCGCAAGGAGCAAGCAGCGGCCACCAGCCAACCCGCCATGCTGGTTGAAGGCACGGACAAAAAGCTCAAAAACACAGTCCGCAAATATGTGCAGCATATCCTGGTCTGCACCGACTCCAAGAGCAAGGAATGCAAGAAGGGCGGGCCAGAGGTGCTGAAAGCGTTTGAGAAAGCGCTGAAAGCGCGCAAGCTAGGCCGGCAGGTGATGGTCACCGAGGTTGGGCATGTCGGCGGGTGCGGCCTGGGCCCGAATGTGATCGTGTATCCGGAAGGCGTGTGGTATGGACGGGTTACGCCGGCCGATGTGGACGAGATCATCAACGAGCATATTCTCGAAGGCCGGGTTGTGACGCGACTGCTGCGCGGCCAGCGGCAGGACGATCCGTGTGGCGGCTGCATCCTAGCCAAGCCACTGGTGGTGGCGGTCCAACATACAGCCGAAGCCCTTAATTAATGCCGAGCAGCGCCGAGGTCGAACACAATGGCAAAAATTGAGCTGAGCCATGTCTCCAAGCGGTATCCGAACCAAGCTCTGCCTGCGGTAGCCGATCTATCGTTGGACGTGGGCGATGGTGAACTGCTGGTGTTGCTTGGGCCTTCGGGCTGCGGTAAAACGACGACGCTGCGGATGCTGGCTGGCTTTGAACGACCCGAAAGCGGCACGATTCGGATTGGGGACGAGGTCGTGGCGAATGGCTCAGCCTGGGTTCCACCGGAACGCCGCGGCGTCGGCATTGTGTTTCAAGACTACGCGCTGTTCCCCCATCTGACGGTGACACAAAACGTTGCATTCGGCATCCTCCGGCTGCCTCGGCGTGAACGGGCCGAACGGGTTGCGGCGGTGCTCGATGCGGTCAATCTCGCTGAATACGCAGGCCGCTATCCGCATGAGCTGTCGGGTGGCCAACAACAACGGGTAGCACTGGCGCGCGCGCTCGCGCCACAACCACGCGTGTTGCTGCTGGACGAGCCGTTTTCCAACCTCGACCCGGAGCTCCGGATTGCGCTGCGCTATGAGGTCCGCTCGATCGTGCGCCGCTCAGGCATCACCACGGTGCTGGTCACTCACGATCAAGGGGAAGCGTTTGCCCTCGCGGATCGGGTTGCGGTGATGCACCAAGGGCATGTTCATCAACTGGCAGACCCCGAAACCCTGTACCGGCGTCCCGCCAGCCGCTTCGTAGCCAGCTTTGTGGGCCGAGCACAATTTATAACCGGCCGGGTATGTGACGATCAGGTGCATACGGAGCTGGGCGCGTTTCAAGTACAGGCTCACTTGCCCTGTGGAGCGCCGGCCGAGGCCTTGCTGCGCCCCGACGATCTGCATATTCAGCCGGATCGTGAGGGCGCGGGCCTGGTGGTGGAGCGTGAGTTTGGCGGCGCAACTGTGCGCTACGGCGTGCGCCTACCTTCCGAGCACGTTATCGACGTGATCCAGCCATCGGGGCATTTGATTCCCCTGGACAGCACGGTGCGGATTGAAGTTTTGCCGCGCGATCCCGTGGTCTTTCCGGCGCCGTAACGAGTCCTCCAAAGCCGCTAACCTTCAGGAACCTTTCGCGCGACCACAAGCGGGAGAGGTTTTTGCTTTTCTGGCAGCCATTCGTACTGCGCCGTAGGTTTGATGGGAGTGCGGCTCAGGTAGCTGGGGAAACACAAAGAGAGCCCTGCGGCTCTCCGGTACAGCATGGATGTGAGGTGAACGACGTTAGGCGGCGTCTTCAAACCCCACATAAAAGTTGGAAGGCCGAATATACGACAGTGGACGCAGGCGCACGCTGCTCGTGGTTTCGATGCGGTCTTGTTCGTTCACCAGGATCACATTCGGATGCTTGTGAAAGCGGCGCTCGTAGGCTTCCACCGCTTCTTGCAGCTTGAACTCAGTCGACTTTTTGCGGTCGTCGTCGAACCAAACTAGGTAAAAGTCCATCGTAGTTTTCCCTTCGCTGACGCAGCAGTACGTAGGCCCTGGCCAAAGAACAATCGGGGATACCTGACGAACCACGCATTAAGCTCGACATCGTGGAACAGATCATACAGTTGGTCATCTTGGCAGCGGACCCGAAAATAATGGCCGGCACGCTGCCGCCAGCCCACGCCCACATCCCAAGCCTGCTCAACCCGGCGCACCCGCTGTTCCATTCCCCGATGGAGAAACCGGTAGGGCAAAAGATTGAAACGCTTTTCGCGGATAAGGATCGGTTCTTGCCGCATTTGCCCTCCTGTATTGATAAGGTGTAAAATCATTATAGTCGAACATATGTTCTTCGTCAAGCAGTTGAATCGCAATTCCGAGCGTGGTATGCTATGGGTGGAGAACTTTATATGCGCCTGCGGATCTTTACGCAGCTACAAACGATTGACCAGCAACTCGCCGCGCTGGTGCGCGAGCGAGATGAAGTGCTGGGCAAGTTTGCGGAGCGCGACCGCTTACGTGGTCTGCGTGAAGCGCGGCGGAATCTCGCCACCACACTCAAGCACGAGCGCGCCACCAGCAGTGATCTGCAGTGGGAGCTGGAAGACGTCGAATTACGGCTACGCACGGTGGAGGAGAGCGAGCGGGACGGTCCCAGCGACCCGTTAGCCGCGCGCGAGCTGATGGTGCTGCGGGAGCGGGCGGCCCAGCTGGAAGAGCAGGTGCTACGGCAATTCGAGCGGATCGCCGAGATCGAGCAGCTCCTTGGCGAGCAAGAGCAGACCATCGAAGGGCAGGCCCACGCCTGGACTGAGCAAGAACCCCTGCTGCAAGCCCAAATTGAACGGCTGGGACAAGCCCTTGAAGCACGCCAAGGCCAGCGGCAACAGGTGGCAGCCCAGCTGCAGCCCAGTGCCCTGGAGCTGTACGATGATCTGCAGCGCCGCCACCGCGGCACGGCGCTTGCACCAATTCGCAATCGTCAGTGTGGCGCTTGCCGAGCGCGCTTGCCGGCCGCCGTCTTTGATCTGCTCGCAACGCCCGATCCACTGGTCCGCTGTCCACGCTGTGGCCGCGTGCTTTACATGAGCGAGCCCGACGCCAGCCCAGCCGCATGAGCTTGTGCCGCAGGCGCGAAGCGGGGATGGTACGCCCTGAGGTTTGACACCGACTAGCAATGGAGCCACCATGCAATACTCGCAAATCGTGCAAGACATCAACATCGCGGTACGTCAAGCGCTCGCCGAAAACCTGTACCAGCTGAGCGAAGACCAGCTGATCCAACGTGCCGACGACCTCCTCAAGCGGCTGCCGATCGTCGGGGACGTCGAGCCTACGACGGAGCTGCTCATGAACCACTACCACACGGAGCTCCATGCCGAACTGTGCGAAAACCACCAACCGCGGGTGCGGCTGGAGACGGTCGAGGATGAATTGCGTGAGCTGACGCGCGCGGTGATGGCGACGATGGGCAGCGACGAAGGGCTGTCGATCGAGACAGCGGTAATGCTTGGCCTGGTGCTGTATAAGCATGGTCTCGCCAAGTTTTGTGCGTATCCCAGCACCATAGCAGACCTGGCATAGCTCACGGTTAGCTCGATGGGCAATTAATATCAAGCGCAAAGACTAATCGCAGATGCAACCTTTGTCCCATGCCGTATGCGGCTGGGGCTTGCTACACTCTCCCACACGGCAACCGTGAACATCATGCTTAAGTGATTTTTGGGGAGTGTGCTGCGATCATGAACGCTACTATGCGTCGCTATTTAGACCAAGATTGGGACGAGGTCGAGGAAGGCGAACAGTTCAAAACGGAGCGCGAGCGCAAAACGGCGAAAAGCCAGCTTGCGCAGGCCCGCCGCCAAGTCAGCAAAGAGTTCGGCAAAAGCATTGCGAAAATGCATCGGCAGCGAGCCAAACTTGAAGGCGGCAATCGC
>JADDQF010000067.1:14012-30416 GCA_016781505.1 bacterium | reverse complement strand
GCGACCAGCCACTGCTGAGCAAGAGACTACGTCGCTATCTCTGACCTAGCAACGGGCCATCCTGCATCTGGTGCAGAATGGCTCTTTTTGTGTCGAGTGATGGACACAAGGTTAAGCTTGGCTTGGTATCCAGAAGCTTGCATCACCGGCTAAAGCAGGCATACTGATCAATGGGTATGAGTGAACGAGCATCAAAAAAGAGCTTCAGCCTGTGCTAGGTGACATTGTTTTTGTCCTCTACACAGCAATGCTGTTAGCACTGCTATATCGCTGGTTGCATGACTTAAGTGTTGGTAGGAGCAACTCACCAACATTGAGAGTAGCGGGTTTGATCCTTGGGGGGATTGTCTGCCTACTACTTCTTTGCGTTTGTGGAACATATGTGTACGTACATGTCATATTTGGCAACATGATCGGAGGACTATTCGCTCTTCAGCCTGCTTGATATGGCTCAGGTGAGGAGCACAAACAAGCGTTCATCCATTGCATGTATTGATGCGAGCAATGCAGTCAATAGCAGATGGGCGCTAGCTGATCGGAGGTGAGTGTGCTAGGCTGCAGCAATCATGAGGAGCACACGATGGACGACAGCAGTTTTAAGCAGGCCATACAAGCCCAGTTCGCCCCCAGCGCCGCCGCGTATGTGACCAGCAGCGTTCACGCCAACAAGCCCGACCTCCAACGCATGATCGAGCTTGCCAACCTGCAAGGCGACGAGCGCGTGTTGGACATCGCGACCGGCGGCGGACATGTCGCGCTGGCGTTTGCGCCGCATGTACGCGAAGTCGTGGCTACTGATTTGACTCCGGCGATGTTGGAAGCTGCGGAGCGCTTTATCCGCGGGCAGGGCGTCGCCAATGTGCGCTTCGAGATCGCGGATGCCGAAGCCCTGCCATACCCGGATGCGAGCTTCGACGTCGTGACCTGCCGGGTTGCTCCACACCACTTTCCCAACGTAGCCCGCTTTGTCCGTGAGGTGGCGCGCGTGTTGCGGAGTGGGGGTGTTTTTGTGCTTGACGACACGATCGCCCCGGCAGACCCAGCGCTTGACCAGTTTATTAACCAGATTGAACAGCGGCGCGACCCAACCCATGTGCGGGATTACACCGTCGACGAGTGGCGGGCATTCTGTGACGCGGCCGGGCTGACGATCCGGGACAGCGACACCTTTCCCAAAACTATCCCGTTCCACGATTGGTGTGAACGAATGCGCGTCAGCAGCGAAACAGTGAGCGAGCTCCAGCTCCGGCTTCAAAACGCTTCTGCAGCAGCACAAGCTACCTTTGCCATCGCGTTGGATGGCGAGAGAGTGGTCCAGTTTGACCTGCATAGCGTGCTCCTGGCGGCCCGCAAGCTTTGACCAGGATTATGGCAGTTGTTAGACTGCGCTGGCAGCTGGTCTTCATGATGCCGCATACAGAATCTGAGGGTGTACCATAACTCTGGAAGTGCCAGGAAAGGAGCGTTATGGGCATTGCGGCCGACATTGCCATTATTCTTGTCGCCGCACTCCTCGGCGGCTTCGTTGCGCAGCGGCTGCATCAGCCCCTGATCCTGGGCTATATCATCGCCGGCATTATGGTCGGGCCCTACACCGGCGGCGTAACCGTCACCGAGATCCATGACATTGAGCTGCTCGCGGAGATTGGGGTCGCGCTCCTGCTGTTCGCCCTCGGCATCGAGTTTTCCTTCAAAAAGCTCCAGCGCGTGCGCATGATTGCGTTTATGGGCACGCCCATCCAGATCATGCTTACCATGATCCTGGGCTATGGCATCGGCCGATGGGGTGGCAGGTCGGCCTACGAATCGCTCTGGCTGGGCGCGCTGATCGCGTTGTCCAGCACCATGGTGATCATCAAAACACTGGCAGCGCAAGGTGTTACCGATAGCCTAGCAAGCCGGATCATGTTGAGCATGCTGATTGTTCAGGATCTGGCAGTCGTTCCGATGATGATCATCCTGCCTGAACTAAGCAATCTGGAACGCGGGCTGCCGATGCTTGGGGCGGCAATCGTGCGCGCGGCCGTCTTTTTGCTCGCCATGATCTATGGTGGTACCCGGCTCATTCCCGCACTGCTTAAGCGCATTGCCGCGTGGAACTCGCGCGAGCTGTTTTTGATCGCGGTGATGGCATTAGGCCTCGGGATCGGCTACGTCTCATATCTGGTGGGGCTATCGTTTGCGTTCGGCGCGTTTGTGGCCGGCATGGTGTTAAGCGAGTCGGATTATAGTCATCAAGCGCTCAGCGATATCGTACCGCTCCGGGATGTGTTCGGCATGCTCTTCTTTGTTTCGGTCGGTATGCTGCTGGATCCGGCGTTTTTGATCAACAATGTTGCCAGCGTGCTGCTGATTGTGGTGGTGGTGTCGCTCGGCAAAGCCCTCATCTTTGGCGGCGTGACGGCCGCATTCGGCTACCGGGATGCCACACCGATTTTCGTCGGCCTGGGCTTGTTTCAAATCGGGGAGTTTGCCTTTGTGCTGGCGCGCGTCGGGGTCAGCCGGCAAGTGCTGAGCGCCGATGTGTACGCGCTGGTGCTGGTGTCGGCGGTGATCACCATGATCTTGACACCCTTCGTGATGCGCGCTGCCCAGCCGCTCGCGAGCTGGTACAACAGGCGCCGTGCCGCCGCGCCACTGCTTACCGTCGCAGGGCACGAACACGCCATCAGCGACCATATTATCATCGTCGGCTACGGCCGAGTTGGACGCTACACCGCGAACGTGCTGCAGCGGCTCAACCTGCCGTGTGTGGTTATTGATTTGGATCAGCAAGCGGTGGAGCAGGTACGCGCGGCCGGTTTACCAGGACTGTATGGCGATGCGAGCAGTGAACATGTGCTCGAAGCTGCTGGCGTGCATCGCGCCCGGCTGCTGCTGGTCACGGTGCCAGCAGCGATCGATGTGGAGCTTATCGTGCGCCGCGTACGTCAGCTTAATCCCCAGCTACATATCGTGGCGCGCGCGGCGCGGCTCGGTCAGATCGAGGCGTTGCAGTCGCTCGGCGTGTACGAGCTAGTGCAGCCGGAGTTTGAGGCTGGGCTGGAAATGGTGCGCCAAACGCTGCTGCACTTTGACCGACCGACTACGGAAATTCAGCGCTTGACTGACGCGGTACGCCATGAGCTGTACCAGCCATTCACCACGTTGCACACCGAGGCAGCCGTGCTGGAGCGCCTGCGTCGAGCGGGACAATCGCTTGAAATTGAGTGGTATGTTGTGCCGCCGGACTCACCGCTTGCCGGGCAAACGATCGGTGAGGCAGCCATTCGCAACCGTACGGGAGCGTCAATCGTGGCATTGCTGCGCGGGCCACACATCCACACCAACCCGGGACCAGACGTCGTCATGGTGGCGAATGACACCATTGCAGCACTGGGAACAGCAGATCAACGGGGCACGTTTCGGCACCTGCTCAACAATGAGCCGAACGGAAACGACTCCTCGCTGCCAACTTCCGACCATGCCGGCGAACATGTTCAGGTGCCGGGAAGCTGAAATGTGCGTTACTGGCCGCCACCGGCTGTGTCGCTGATAATGCTGCTAGCATCGACCAACGGCGTCGCGCCAGCGCCACTGAAGACCGGCAGCTTGCCATCCCACCGCTGAAGCTGCTCATAGCGAATCAGGTCGGGCGTCAGGCTCTGCGACAGCTGCTTGTTTGCCTCAGCCTGGGCCTGCGCCCGGATCTTGGTCGCGTCGGCCTCGCCCTGGGCGCGTGCCCGGAGCGCAGCCGCCTCACCCTCGGCCGCCACCTGATCCTGCTTGGCCTTGATCGTCGCCTGCTCCAGCTGGTACTGCTGCTGGGCCGCGGCCTGCTGGGCGGCAACCTTCGCCTCCAGCGCCTTTTGAAGCGCCTCGGGCAAGAACCAGCCGCGCAGGTTGAGCGATTCGAACTTGACGTTCTTGGCGGCAAAGCGGCGCTGCAACTCATTCGATACCAGCTGGGTATATTCAATGCGCTTTTCGCCGTAGATTGCTTCCCAGCCATACTGCGAGGCGATGTCGTTCAGAGCTGAGCGGGTGACCTGACGCACCAGGTTTTCTCGAATGACGTCGATCGGCGCTCCTGCCCAGGTCTGATACAGCTGCGCCGCTTGGTCACGCTCCACCGAGTATTGCACGCTTACGTCGGCATTCATGGTTTGGCCTTCGCGCGTGCCGACCTTGACACTGTCGTCGCCCTCCACCTGGCCTTCCCGCGCCTCACGGACCATCACCAGGGTTTGCACACCGATCGGGTACTTGGTGATGCTTTGGGTAAACGGGTTGATAAAGGTCCAGCCGGGCTCTTGGGTGCCCGTCACCTTACGGCTGGCTTTGTCGAAGACGATGCCGACATAGCCGGGCTCGATGGTACGCCAGGCAGCGAAGATAAAGCCCAGGGCCACCAGCGCAACCAAAGCGGCGATGCCCAACGTAAATAATCCCATGATTCCACGACCGGCGGGCCGAACGGGACGCGCGTTAGCGTTCATAATCCTGTGGTTCCTTTTCATCGCTGGGAGCGATGTCTAACGTCTTGTCGAAATATCTGGAAAGCTCGTCGATCACCAGCGGCACAACCCGCAGCGCGAATAAAAAGACCTGCACTGCCGCAATCAAGCCCACGGTTACCTCAAGCAGGGTTGGGCTCATACCGCCTCCTGGACAATCAGATGATTGTCACAATATTGTACGTATGGCGTTACCGGAGGTTGCACCTATTTTGCGGCATCCGGTTGGCGAGCGATATATGGGACGCTGGTGGGACGGATCGTGCAAGCAAACTGCAACAACAACCTAGATTCGTACGTCCTGTCTCGGTGGATAATTTCGGAAGGAAGAGGTATGCGTCTGATCTTATATCTGGGTAAAGGTGGCGTCGGCAAGACGACCACAGCCGCAGCAACGGCGGTACGCGCTGCCGAGCTCGGCCATCGTACGCTGGTTGTATCAACTGATGTCGCGCATTCGTTGGCGGATGCGCTGGATGTGCCGCTCCAATCACAGCCGACGCAGGTCGCGCCCAATCTGTGGGGCCAGGAGATCAATGTGCTGGACGAGGTGCGGCGGCACTGGGGCCAGCTTCAAACATATTTACAGAACGTGCTGCGCCGCAAGGGTGTTAACGAGGTAGCCGCCGAGGAATTGTCGGTGATTCCGGGCATGGAAGAAGTTGTCAGCTTAATGCATATCCGCCGGCAAGCGCGTGAAGGCAACTTCGATGCGGTGATTGTGGATGCGGCGCCAACGGGCGAGACGGTGCGGCTGCTGACAATGCCCGAGACGTTTCAGCTCTACGCCGGTCGGGTACTAAACTGGGAGTCTTCCACCGTTAAGCTGGCGCGGCCATTTGTGCGAGCGCTCGTTCCCGCCAGCGATGTGTTCGACTCGTTACCCAAGTTCATGGCTGAGGTCGAGGAGTTGCGGGCCACACTCACGAATCCCGAGATTTCTTCGTACCGGCTGGTGTTGACGCCGGAACGGATGGTGCTCAAAGAAGCGCAGCGCGCCGCTACCTATCTCGCGCTGTACGGCTATCCGGTTGATGGCGCCGTGCTTAACCGGGTGCTTCCCGACGACGTGCAAGGCGAAGGGTTTTTGCAGCGCCTGTATGCTATTCAGCAAGGCTACCGCAAGGAAGCGCACGCGCTCTTCGCGCCGCTGCCGATCTGGGAAGCGCCGTTTGAGGCGCGCGACCTCCGCGGTGTTGAAGATCTGAGCCGGCTGGGGCGTACGCTCTTCGGGGCGGCCGACCCGACCCACGTTTTCTTCCGTGGCGCGACCCAAGAGCTCTCCAAAGTGGGCGACGAGTATGTGCTGCGCTTGCCGCTGCCGCATGTCGAGCTGAACAAGGTCAACATGACCAAGCGCGGCGATCAGTTGTTTGTGGAGATCGGCAACTTCCGCCGCGAGCTGATCTTGCCGCTGACCCTGGCAGATCGTGAGGCGACGCGTGCGGTGTTCAAAAACGGCACCTTGGAGGTCCGCTTTGGACCACCTCCGGTGCGCCAAATGACTGGAACAGCGTAGCTGGCCCCGTTATGACGCAGGCCGACACAGTTCGGAGGATAGGTGCTCGGTCGGCCACCTACTTTGTGCACCCGTTCACGGGCCTGCCGCGCCGTTGAACGCATCAAGCGCCGTGCGAAGTCGCACCACTGCAAATGGACCTGTCCATGCTGTTTGTTGGCCTTGATCTCGCCTGGTCTGATCGGAACCTCACAGGAGCCGCGGTGATCGCAGGTGATGCGCAGCGCGGCTCCTTGATAATCACACAGCTGCTCGCCGATGACGACGAGGTGATCGCGTTTGTGCAGGAGCAGACCGGGGATGAGCCAGCGCTGGTGGCGATTGACGCGCCACTGGTGGTGCCCAACGAGACCGGACGACGGCCGGCCGAAGGCGAGATCGGCAAAGTGTTTGCGCGCTTCCAAGCGGGCGCTCACCCGGCGAACCGGACTCGGCTAGCCCGCGCGGGCATTGTCCGAGGAGAGGCGCTGGTTGACCGGCTAGCCGTGTTGGGCTTTGAGCACCGGGCCGAGGTAGCTGCTCAGGCGCCGGTACGGCAAGTCTTGGAAGTGTTTCCGCATCCCGCCATCGTGTCGATCTTTGCGCTTGACCGGACGATCAAATATAAGGCCCGCCCGCACCGCACCTATGCCGAGCGGCTGGCCGAATTTGCCCGCTTCCAGGCACTGCTGCGTAGCTTGGAGCAATCCGAACCAGCCCTGCTCGATGCCCAGCCCCTGCTCGATCAACCACTTGATTTCCCAGCCAAAGCCCGCCTCAAAGACTATGAGGATCTGCTTGACGGCCTGATGTGCGCGTACATCGCGCATTATCTGTGGCGGTGGGGTATGGCACGGGCCCGCGTCTTCGGGACAATGGCAGAGGGCTATATCACAACGCCTGTGCCGCAGGCGCTGTGGTCGCCGGCGTAAACGACCACATTCAACCTCACCAGACAAAACACAGAACGGGTGGGAAAAGCTCCAACGTTAACAATACGCTAGAGCTCCGCACAAGTGTTTCAAAGACCTTGACAATGACGCTATCAAGCTTTAGAATCCTGTTCAGCAGGTGCGGGGCGCGCAAGAAGGCGCACACATGAGGATCTATGGATTACAAAGATTACTACAACATACTGGGCGTAAAGCGGGACGCGAGCGCTGATGAGCTCAAAAAAGCCTTTCGCAAGCTCGCCCGCAAATATCACCCCGACATCAACCCCGGCGATACGGCCGCGGAAGCCAAATTTAAAGAGATCAACGAGGCCTACGAAGTCTTGTCGGATGCCGAGAAGCGCCAAAAGTATGATCGCTTTGGCGCCGACTGGAATCGCTATCAGCAGGCCGGCAGCAGCGGGGGCTTCGACTGGTCACAGTATGCTAGCCAAACAGGCGGTGGGGCTTATGGCTCACCCGGCTTCAATCCTGGCGGCTTTGGCGGGGACGAAGGCGGCTTCTCGGATTTCTTTGAAACGCTGTTCGGCACCATGGGCGGTCACCGGACAAGTGGCTATGCGCAAGGAAATGTCGGGCGCAGCAGCCGGCCTCAAAAAGGGCAGGATTACGAGCAGGCGATCGATATTAGCCTGGAAGAAGCATACAACGGCACACAGCGCCAAATGCGGCTTGAAGTGCCGCAGGTGTGCGCAACCTGCAATGGCACGGGCGTGCAAAGCAACACTGTCTGCCCAACCTGTAGTGGCACCGGTGTGAATGGGCAGCAGGTGCGTACGCTCACGGTCAAGATTCCGGCCGGTATCGATAGCGGCGGCAAAGTACGGGTCTCAGGCGAAGGTGGTCCCGGCATTAATGGGGGGCCACGCGGCGACTTGTATCTGGTGGTCAACGTTCAGCCCCATCCACGCTATGAGCGGGACGGCCAGACGTTACGATATCGAGCGCCGATCGACCTGTGGACGATGATGCTCGGCGGCACGGCCAAGGTGGCCTTGCTCAACGGCAAAACGCTGACGTTGCAGGTGCCGGCCAACACACAGAACGGCAAGACATTCTTGATTCGCGGCCAGGGTATGCCGAAGCCTGGCAATCCGGACCAACGCGGCGACTTGTACATTGTCGCGGATGCCCAGATCCCCACCGATCTGACGCCGCGTGAGCGCGAGCTGGTCCAAGAGCTGCGAGCACAACGCGCATAAGCGGTCCGTGGACTTGTGATTGTTAGCGTTTCGTTAGAGCCTCGCGCACAACCAATCTAGTGCATAGGTTTTGACGTAAGATATTATGTAATGCTGATGAGACAGGCGGATGAACGAGCGAGTACCAAAATACACAATCCGCATCGTAGCCCAAATGGTCGGCATGCACGAGCAAAGTTTGCGCATGTACGAGCGCAAGGGTCTGATCTGTCCCCAGCGCAGCGATGGCAACATTCGCCTTTTTTCTGATGCTGATGTCGAGCGGGTGCGTTTTATCAAGCGGCTGGTGGATGATTTAGGCGTCAATTTGGCGGGCGCAGAGGTTATTCTGCACATGCGTGAGCAGATGGAACTTTTGCGGCACGAGATGGAACAGCTGCAGCACCACGCGGGCCAGCTGCGGACACAGACAGAGCGGGAACGATAGAATAGAGGCTACAGGCTACAGGTTATAGGCCAACCCCAAGCTGATACCTGTCGCCTGATACCTGTAACCTAGATTGAGGCAACACACATGCGTTTAGACGATTACACTGAAAAGGCACAAGAAGCGTTTCAGGATGCCCAAGAGATCATGCGGGAAATGCATCATACCCAGCTGGATGTCGAGCACATCTTTCTGGCGATGCTCCGGCAGAGCAAGGGCCTGACGCAGCGCGCCTTTGAGAAAATGGGCATGGATGCCGTTGAGGTTGCGCGGCTGGTCGAACGGGAGCTGGAGCGCGCGCCCAAGGCGTACGGCAACCAGTTCGGCTACAACACCGCGCAGGCGTATCTCACGCCACGGCTGACCCGTATTTTGAAGCGGGCGGAGCAGGAAGCGGAGCGCCTGAAAGACAAGTTCGTGGGCACCGAGCATCTGCTGATCGCCGTGGCGACCGAGCGGGAAGGCACCTCTGCCCGCATCCTGAGCACCTTGGGCATCAACCAGGAGCGGATCTATCAGGTGCTGATGGAGATTCGTGGTGCGCAGCGGGCCGACGATCCCGGCGCCGAGGGCCGCTACGAGATTCTGGAAAAGTACAGCACCGACCTGACCGAGCTGGCGCGTAATGGTGGGCTCGACCCGGTGATCGGTCGCGATATCGAGATTTCGCGCATCATGCGCATCTTGTCGCGGCGCTCCAAGAACAATCCGGTGCTCGTGGGCGAGACGGGTGTCGGCAAGACCGCGGTGGTCGAGGGCCTAGCCCAGAAGATCATCATCGGCGACGTACCGCCGACGCTGGCCGACCGCAAGGTGCTGGCGCTGGATCTGGCAGGCATGGTGGCCGGCTCCAAGTTCCGCGGCGAGTTCGAAGAGCGACTGAAGGCAGTGATGGACGAGGTCAAGAGCGCGCAGGGTAAAGTGATCCTGTTTATCGACGAGCTGCACACGGTGGTTGGCGCAGGCGCTGCCGCCGGCTCAATCGACGCGTCGAACATGCTCAAGCCAGCTCTGGCCCGCGGCGAGATCCAGGTCATCGGCGCGACCACGCTGGACGAGTATCGCAAGCATATCGAGAAGGACGCCGCGTTGGAGCGACGCTTCAGCCCGGTCTTTGTCGAGGAGCCCGATGTCGACACCGCGATCCAGATGCTGTATGGCTTGCGCAAGCGCTACGAGGACCATCACAAGCTGGCGATCTCGGACGACGCTATCGTGCAGGCGGCGCAGCTGTCGCACCGCTACATTACCGAGCGCTTTCTGCCCGACAAGGCCATCGATCTGGTGGACGAGGCGGCGGCCAAGCTGCGCATCGATATCTACTCGATGCCGGATGCGCTCAAGGAGAAGCAGGCCAAGCTGACCGAGCTGCATGGCGCCGAAGAGGCAGCCGTGGAGCGACGCGACTATGAGCGTGCGGCGACCTTGAAGGCTGAGGCAGCGCGGCTCAACGAGCAGTTTGAGCAGGAGCGCGGCGAGTGGATGCATCAGAGCAATCTCGACGAGATTGTGGATCAGGAGGACGTCGCCACGATCGTCAGCCAGTGGACCGGCATTCCTGTCAACCGGATGCTGGAGACTGAGCGCGAGAAGCTGGTGTTCATGGAGGAGCGGCTGCACGAACGGGTTATCGGTCAGCACGAGGCGATTGTGGCCTTGAGCGACGCGATCCGTCGAGCTCGAGCCGGCCTCAAGGATCCCCGGCGGCCGATCGGCTCGTTCATCTTCCTTGGCCCCACGGGCGTTGGCAAGACCGAGCTGGCCAAGGCGTTGGCCGGGTTCATGTTCGACAGCGAGGATGCGATGACCCGCATCGACATGAGCGAGTACGGCGAGCGGCATACCACGTCACGGCTGCTTGGTGCCCCTCCAGGCTATGTCGGCTACGACGAGGGTGGCCAGCTGACGGAAGCGGTTCGGCGCCGGCCGTACCAGGTGATTCTGTTCGACGAGATCGAAAAGGCGCACCCGGAGGTCTTCAACACGCTGCTCCAGCTGCTGGACGACGGCCGCTTGACGGATGGCCAGGGCCACACGGTCGACTTCCGCAACACGGTGGTGATCATGACCTCGAACGTGGGCACGGAAGAGCTGCGCGCCGGCACGATTGGCTTCAAGCGGGATGCCGACCAGATTGATCTGGCTGAGGCCCGTAAGAAGGTGGACGAGGGCTTGAAACGTACCTTCCGGCCGGAGTTCTTGAACCGTATCGACGACATCATCGTCTTCGAGCCACTGACCGTGGCAAACCTGACGCAGATCGTCGAGCTGCAGGCCATGGAAGTCGCCAAGCGTTTGGCGGAGCAGCAGCTGACGTTGGAGCTGACGAGCGCGGCCAAGGAGCTGCTGGTCAAGGAAGGCTACAATCCGGTGTATGGTGCCCGGCCACTGCGCCGCACGGTGCAGCGGATGATCGAAACGCCACTGAGCCGGGCGTTGCTCAAGAACGAGTTCGGCGCTGGTGACACGATCCAGGTGGACGCGCACAATGGGCAGCTCACCTTCACCAAGCGTGAGGCGGTGGCAGTCAAGACCGAGCGGCCAGCCGAGACCGTGTAGGCTCGAACAAGCTTATCGACGAAGCGCAGCCCCAGGATACGTCCCGGAGCTGCGCTTTTTTGTGCGCCATCCGCACTGCGTGCTACCCGCGGCACGTCGGACTATCCCCACACGCAAACTCGGCATCAAGATATGGTAGTCTGAGTGTAATGTAACCAACAAGCGCCGCCCCACCATGCATCATAGGCCCGGTGTCGGCTTTTAGCTTGCACATGTTGAGGAGTGTTGGCCATATGCAACTTGCCCGCATCGACGACCTGCTTCGCCTCGGACCGAACGAGCGCATCATTTTGGAACCTGATGCAGACTCACCCGCCGCCGTCGCGCGACAGATTGCAAGTCTTGCCAACACGCAAGGCGGCACGATTGTGTTTGGCGTCCATGCCCGCCGCAAGCCCAAAGGTGTACGCAACATCAAGGCTACCTTGCGGACGATCAGCCGTGCGCTTGAGCTGATCACGCCAACCGTACTGATCGAGCCCGAGGTGGTAGCAGTCGACGGAGGAGCTGTGGTTTTGCTGGATGTGCCGCACGGCTACGATCCGCCCTACACCACCGCCGACGGCCATGTCCCGGTTCGCCAGCGCTCAAAAACCACATCCGCCACGGCCGCCGAAGCTGCCGAGCTTGCGGCACGGGCGATCCACAGCGCGGCCCTCATTCCGTTAGATCCCACTAGCCGCAGTGACATGCAGCGGCTTCGGCCCAAGAGCGCGGCGCCCATGATCGATCTTGAACACATTCTGTTGAAGCTTGAGCGGCTGATTATCGCCAATGCCGAGCTAGCGCGTAAGCTGGACGCCGCCAACTCATGGCAGTCACGGCTGACAGATCAACTGTTGGGCGCGGTGCTGGGCCTAGTGGTCAGTACGCTGGTGTTTTATCTGTTAGGCATCGGCTAGGGGAGGAGTAGCAGCAACCTTGAGCCAGCGGTGAGCAGGTGCGGAGAGCGGGTGTAGGCTATGTGCCGGCCAGCAGCAGCAGCGCACGACGCCATGCATCGCGCTCGGCTTCCATGATCTCGGCGCTATACTGGTAATCGCTTTTGCGAATAAACTCGTTGAGTTCAGCTTCAAGCCGCTCCCAGACCTGCGCCTGATGCTTGGCGAGGGGACGTACGCCCGGCCCGCCGCGCTCAACAGCTGCGGTGAAATGCGGAAGACATAGACCGCCGGAGCGCGCATATGCGGCTTGGCCGGCTTCGGTTGCCAGATCGTCCAGCAGTGCTGCAAGGTGCACGGAACTGAACTCGGCCAGGTAGGAGCAGATCGGGCAAGGCTGCTGGGGTCGCAGCGCACTTGGGGTGCTCCCGCCCCCCAAAGCCGAGCGCAGTCGGCCAAGGGCGCCGCCACCACCTTCAGCCGTGGCTGCCAATGTGCCGCGAAGCGTGTTGAGGATATCGGCGGTAACCAGCGCAACGCCGAGCGCTGAGCGGCCAACCTCAAGCACATGTTGCGTATGCAGGGCACAAAAGCCACGCGCGGCGCGCACTTCAGCCCGCCACTTCACGTCGGTCACATGCTCATACAGCGTCGCGTCGATGTACCGACGCTCGCTCCGGGTAAGCAGACCACAGACGACGCAGCCGGCAGCAGTGTAGGCCTGGTGGAGGTCGGTACGACTTGGCGGTTTGATTAACATACAGCGTAGGCTGGCGGGATCAGCCACTCCTCCTCGTGCTACGGCTCGGGTGTGGCCGTTGTTGTTGCGCCGGCTGCCGGTTGCGGCGGCTCAGGGAGCTTGGTACGCAGCACACGAGAGCCGTTTGCGAGATACAGCGTGCGACTGGCCTCGTCAACAGCCAGATCCGTCATCTGATTGAGTGGCCCGCGGATGCGCGCCTGAATCTGCTGAACCAACGAGCCGTCAACTTTGCTGAGCTGCAGCACACGCTCGTTACGCAGATCCAGCATATAGATAAAGCCGGGCCGTTTCAGGGTTATGCCATCCTCGGCATATTCATCGTAGGTTACAACAAACCGGTTAACATTGCCGATCGGCACAGCGAGGGCCGGCGGCGGAAACTGCTTGGTCAACGCGCCTGCCTCAAACACAAGGACGCTGCCATCGCGGTTGAGCAGATACACACTGCCATCGATCTGCACATCGACAACCTGATCAAGGGCAACGTTGCCCGCATTGGTGATCCACGCCGTCGGCAGATCGGCATACATACCGCTCGCGTATTTCCACAGCTGCTTCGCTTCTTTATCCCACATGTACAAGTGCCCACCAAACGCAGCCATGGGCAAGTCGCCTTCGCTGGGCTGCATATGCTCGGTCTGGTTAAGCTGATTTGACAGCCAAGTATCACCAGCCCGGAGATACACATGGTAGATTGGAAAGGTCGGATCGCCCCGGTCAAGCGCGATCACATCCTGATTTTCCGCGCGCCACAAGACCTCGCGTACACTTTTGGTAACGAAAGAGCCCGCTTCTTGGTCGGGCCGCAGGATCGGCCCTGGCTGCCCGCGCTGGAACAGCACACCGGATGAGCGATCCAAGAAGAACAAGGGCGGTTCGGTATCGGAGATCGTGGCGGTACCGATGACGATACGGCTGATCAAGCCCTGTCCGCCCGGCAGGGTAGCCACGGTTTCCAACTCGTCCACAAAGCCAATGCGATTAATCGCCGCCATTGCCTCGTCGTACGAGCTGAGTACCTGGCGATAGCGCGACCAGATCAGCGGCTTCGTGGTGGTAATCATGCCGGTCTGAACTAGCACTTCCACATCATCTTTCAGTGCCGCCTCAGCCGCCACGAGCTGCGATTGGGCACTGTTGGCATCGGAAGCACGCCGGGCGGCTGCAACGGCAGTCTGCACCTTGTTCAGCGCGGCGTCAACCGTTGTCTGATCCCGGCGCCGGTTTTGCTGCATCCCGACCACAATCAGCAGTGCGACCACCCCGAACAGCAGAAAGATGTTCAGCCATGGCAGGCGAGGCCGCTGTTTGCGGTACGACAGGCCCTTTAGCCGCAGCCCGGCAGCCGGCACGCCTTCGGCTGGCCGCGCTGTGCGCCGTGGCACATTTGCCGCCCCACTCATCAAGCTAACAAACGCCGTACGGACGGGCATGGTCAGCCGCTCACCAACCGTTGGCGGCGGGGCTGATGGCTTACGCGGGATGGCCGCGAAATCGACCGGCGTGCCATGATTATCGGACAGATCGACCGGTTGATTACGCCGGGGAACCGCGGGCGGTCGCACAAAGCCTCCGTACTCGCCTTCGCCAATAAACGCGCTGGGCGGGAGGGGCACATCGTCCGCGACCGGGATCATATCCATCACCGGCGCTGGACCCGGCGCTTGGGGGCTTGGCGCAGCGGGTGCCGCAACCGGAGCCGCGGCTGCGACGGGCGGGAGTTGCGGCGCAACCGGCACGGGCTCATGCTGCCGGCCAACCCCCCGGCCAAGCAAACCGTTCCAACGCTCCACAACCTGTTTGGAACGGTCAACAACAGCGGCAGGCGTGAATGACGAGTCGCGATCATCGGGCGCCGGGCCCGGCACAGCTTCGATCACGATCGCATGAGCTTCGGGCAAGCTTGCCGCCCGACACAGGTTATACAAGTGTTCGGCAATCGTCGGACCGTCGCTATAGCAGATCAGCTGCTCGGCCTGCTCACGGCCCAGCAAGCGCGCAAGATTCGAGGCGCAGATCACCAAGGTATCGCCTGGCTTGAGCACCGAGCGCGAAAATTCCGGCTCCGAGCCAAGGCTGGTGCCCAGAGCACCCTGGCGGTCGATGGCCGACGTGTCAACACCATTGGTCCAGGAAGTTGGCACCGGCAGCGCTCGCAGCTTGCTGGTATGCGCAAAAAATGCCTGCGCCGGAGGGACTTGCGTTAGATACAAGTCGGAGCCATGTACGACGGCACAGGTTGCGCCCACGCGCGCGCGCTTATGGGGCGGAGCATGAAAGTTATGTTGATACAAGGCTGCATTGGCGGCTTTGAGGGCGTGCCGCAGCGACGAGGTAATACTGGTCGAGCCATCCGCATAAAAGGCCTCACAGATGGTTTCGGCCACGGTCGTGCACGCTTGGCGGCCGCGTGACACATCGCCCTCGGCTTCGACCACGACCACTAACTGGCCTTTGCGCGCTTCGGGCGAGAATGGCGAACGCGGCCCGTTGACCACGATCATGTCGCTGTGCGCCTGCCTGATTCCGCTGATCAAGCCCCACTGAGTTATCGCTGTATGAAATTTCGACATCGCGGCCGTTTATGCTGCTCTCAACTAGTACTCAGCCAACATCGGACTACCCGCCTGGCCATTCGGTCGATTATAGCAACCTGCGGCTTAGCCGTCCAACCGCCAGCTGCGGAGCGTGTCAAGCCAGCGCTGGTTTGTGAGGTCAAAATGCACAGGAGTCACCGAAATGTAACCATTGGCGACAGCCGCCGTATCCGTACCTTCCGTCAGATCGCCTTCGGGCTCGGCACCACCCAGCCAATAATAAGGACGGCCGCGTGGATCATGCCGCACAACCAACTCATCGCGATACACGCGCCGCCCAAGCGTTGTTACCACCGCGCCCCGAATAGCGGTAGCAGGCACATTGACATTCAACACGACCTCGCAGGTTAGCCGCTGTTCCACAGCCATTACCGCCAGCCGCGCGGCAAATGCGGCAGCTGGACCAAAATCAGCATCTCGTCGGCCATCTAACGAGACCGCAATTGCCGGCACGCCCATCATCGTACCTTCACGTGCTGCGGCAACCGTCCCGGAGTAGCTAACATCATTCCCCAGATTCGGCCCGATGTTGATCCCTGAAACAACCAAATCCGGCTGCCGCGGCAGGAAACCGAGCAACGCCAGGGCAACGCAATCCCCTGGCGTACCCGTACACACAAACGCCGCACAGCCATCCGCCATCGCCACGGGATCGATACGCAGCGGATCGTGGAGCGTACGCGCGGCGGAGGCGGCGCTCCAATTCCGCTCGGGCGCGACTACCACCGTTTCGGCAATGGCGTCGAGGGCTTGGCGTAGGGCCAATAATCCAGGACTTTGGATTCCATCGTCGTTTGTTACCAGAATGTACATGCACTACCTTTTGAGCGCAATAACGGTTGCCACAAGGGAAACACTCCCCCTAAGAACAGCAAGCATGACGCCTATTTCAACGTCATGCTTGCCAATGGTTGAGCTGCTAGCTTGATGGCCACCCGACCCAACTATTTTTTCGGACCCTTCGGTTCCTTGTCCTGTCCGTTGCCCTTGTCCTGTCCGTTGCCCTTGTCCTGTCCGTTGCCCTTGTC
>JADDQF010000067.1:12117-13895 GCA_016781505.1 bacterium | reverse complement strand
TTGCCCTTGTCCTGTCCGTTGCCCTTGTCCTGTCCGTTGCCCTTGTCCTGATCTTTATCTTTTGGTTCCTTTGGCGGCTCCGGCACAGCCGGAGGAGGGACTGATGCCGGTGGCTCCGGCACTGGCGGCGGTGGGGGTGGCGGCGGTGGGGGCGGCGGGGGCGCCGGCACAGATGTTGGCTCGGGCTTTGGCGCCGGTGCAGATGTTGGCTCAGGCTTCGGCGCCGGTGCAGATGTTGGCTCCGGCTTCGGCGCCGGTGCAGACGTTGGCTCGGGTTTTGGCGCCGGTGCAGACGTTGGCTCAGGCTTCGGCGCCGGTGGTTCCGGCTTTGGTTTTGGCGCCGGTGGTTCCGGCTTTGGTTTTGGCGCAGGCGCAGACGTTGGCTGCGGCGCACGTGTTGGTGGCGCGGGTGGCGGCGGCACCGCCGGTGGTTCCGGCTTCGGCGCCGGTAGTTCCGGCTTCGGCGCTGGCGGTTTCGACACTGGCGCTGGCTTCGGCGTAGGTTGCGCTGGCTTCGGTTTCGGAGCCGGCGCGCGTGGTTCTGGTTTAGACGGCGCGGGCGAGCGTTGCTGTCCCGGCGCGTTTGACGTGGGTGATGGCGCTGGCGCTGGTGCCGGTACGTTAGCGGGGCTCGACGGCGCCGGCGGTACCGCCGGTGGCACCGGTGGGTTCACAACTGGTTGTTGCGGGGCTGGTGCGGCTGGAACGGCCGGCCCTGGCTGGCTACCGGTTGGAGGACGAGAGCCGGCTGCTGGTGGCGGCGAGTTCTGTCCTGAGCTTGGTTGCGGATTATTCGTGGCTGGCTGTGCCGGGCGCGGCTCACTCGCACGCTGAGGTTGCTCTGGCGCAGCCGATGGCGCCGGCGTGCGTGGCGAGCCAGGAGTCGCCGGGCTTGGACTAGGCGCCCCGGATAGGCCTGGTTGCTGCGGGGAAGCTGGCCTGGGCGCCGCAGGAGCACCTGCGGTATTTGCCGGCGCTGATGCGGCGGGCTGGGCAGCTCGGTTTGTGCCCTCTGCCGGGCGGCGTGGCATCGCTGAAGCCGCGGGACTCGCCGCCGTTGTAGGCCGCTCCGTGCGCTTGCCCGGCGCTGACGCTTGCGGCAGGGTTCCAACAACAATTTCTGATGTTGGCTCGTTTGTCGGTGCCGGCGACCCTTCCTCAAGCCCAAAAAAATCCGGAATGCTCTCTGCGGATGGAAAAAGCGATGGAGCTGGCGTTGGAGTTGCTTCATCCAACCCAAAAAAATCCATCACCCCAGCCACAATCGTCCGGCGGGATGAGGAGTCCGTAGGTGCCGTATCAGCCGTCGTGTTATTCCAAGTTAGTTTGGTATTCTGGTCGTCTGTGCGACTCCCATTGTTAGCTAGCGTCCAGCCAACTGCACCACCTGTAGCTAAACAGACACCGAACAGGATACCAACCAGCCTTTGGCGGTGAGTAGTCGGCTTAGCTAGTGTGTGAAGCCGTTTCATCCCGATCCTTTTCCAGCATGATGCTACTTCGTCGACAAAGTCCAAGGGTAAAAGCACTACAACAGGGCCCGTTAGCACAATGCGTAAGCATTGTACTAGACTCGTCATTGGAAGGCTTTTGATGTTCTGCTGTTTCCAAGCAACACACAAGCACTTCTATGGCCAGGGCATCAGCTATCGCTGAGTACACCTGCAGCAATGGCAAGTTTCGTTCCGGCAGCATCCCTGCGGTGCTACAGGCCATCCACGAACGGCAGATCCAACACAGGCTCATCGCTTGGCGCCGGCTCGTCGCTTGGCGCCGGC
>JADDQF010000067.1:11930-12097 GCA_016781505.1 bacterium | reverse complement strand
GTCGCTTGGCCCGGGTGGGTCGATTATGGGATTGGGGGGTAATACGGGTGTATTCGTCGGCGGTACCGGTGTATTCGTCGGCGGTACGTCCGTGGGCGTTGGCACCTCCGTGGGCGTTGGCGGCACGTCTGTCGGTTCTGCCGTATTGGTTGGCGGCACCGGTGTGC
>JADDQF010000067.1:0-11818 GCA_016781505.1 bacterium | reverse complement strand
CACGTGTATTGATTGGCGGCACCGGTGTGCTGGTCGGCGGAACACGTGTATTGATTGGCGGCACCGGTGTGCTGGTCGGCGGAACACGTGTACTCGTCGGCGGAACAGGCGTACTCGTTGGGGGTACCCGTGTACTCGTCGGCGGTACCCGTGTACTCGTCGGCGGTACTGTTGTGTTGGTTGCGGGCACGGCTGTACGAACGACGGGTGGTACCAGTGTACTGGTTGGCGGTACTGTTGTGTTGGTTGCGGGCACGGCTGTACGAACGACGGGTGGTACCAGTGTACTGGTTGGCGGTGCGGGCGTAGTTCCCGATGGAACTCGCGTATTGGTTGGCGGTACCGGGGACGGCGTCCGGCCAGGAACTTCCGGTTCAGTTGCCGTCACCGGCGATTGAACGGGCGTGGCTCTGCCAGGTTGACTTGGTGAGGATGGCGCCGGCGCAGCTGGTCTTCCAGGCTGGGAAGTAATGGGCTTGGCGGGAGCAGGTGCCGTAGCCGACGAATCATCAGTATCCGGGTCGTCGTCATTTCCCCTAGCCGGTGACTGAGGAGGAATAGGACTATTTGGTCCAGCGGCAGGAACGCTTGTTGCTGGTTGCGGCGCGGGAGCCGTTCCGCTCGCAGGAACGGCTGGAACGGGCGCTCCCGTGACTGGCGCTGCTGGTTGCGCGCCACGGGCGGGCTGAGCAGCCGGCACTGGCGCTCCACCACCGGTAGATGGCACACGATTGGAGGCGGGCTGAGCAGGGATTGCCGCCGCCGGATTCGTTCCCTGAGCCGAGCCGGCAGGTGCCGAGGTCGGCGCATCCGCCGCCGCTACCGCTGTTCCCCCAGCAGTTGGCTCGGTTGGCGGAGCAGTCGGCGTAGCCTCTAGCCCAAATAGCTCAGCAAAAGTCCACCCGAGGATTGAACCATCATTGGTCTCATCCGTAGGTTGTGGAGCATCATTTGCGGGTGCGTCGCCAATGCCAAAAAATTCACGTATGCCTTGGCCAATACTCCGTTCCTCGGTAGCGGCCTCATTCGCGCTGGTGGTGCCATTAACTTTAAATGACGGCCCCACCGGCCCCTGCGGCGTCCCGACGCCACTCACAGCTCGCCAAACGCCGCCAACAAAAACAAGTAACCCGAAGGCAAGCAGCACAAATTTACGCCGCTGGTTGCTAAATCGTGGCCATTTTATTTTCAATCGTCTCATGTTTGGTCCTTCTCCTCAGGTAAACGACGAAATATCGCGGCATATCAAGCTTTTTCAACAACTTCCATTTTTCTCACCAGAGCCGCAACGACTAGCCTAAGCAGTACCAGAGTACTTGCAATGGTATAAACGAGGTACTATGGCAAGAGTTACGGCATCGGCAAACAATTGTTAACGAAGCTAATCCGCCCTTAACGATTGCAATCAGCGACGAATGCAGAGGATACCGAAAGGCCCTGGTAGTTGCCCACGGGAAGGGCACGTGGTACACTTAAATTCAGCGATGCGTAGGAGTAGTAGGCGTTTTTTTGCAGAGAGCGGCTGGTGGGTGCAAAGCCGTGTTTAGGCGCCGAACTCGCCTACGGGCAGCGCTGGTGAAGCGTCAGCCGTCTAGCCAGGGCCGGGTAAGCCCGTTATAGCGTAACGAGTGAATGTTCAACTCAGACCCACTGCGGGCTTTCTGGCTTGAACATTAAGATCGGGGTGGTACCGCGGAGCTTGCCTTCGTCCCTGGGCTGGGATGAAGGTTTTTTGTTATGCGGGTTATGTATCAACGCTACGCACCAATCTACCGGCGCATGAACCAAGGCGCGTGGAGCGAGCGCATGGCCTATTGGACGCTTGCGTGGCTACGCGCCCGCGGCGTCGACTCAGGCCAGCTGGTGGACTGGGGCTGTGGCGATGGAGCAGCCGCCGTCGTCTTTGCCAACGCAGGCTGGCAGGTTCTGGGCATTGACCAGTCGCCTACCATGTTGCAGCTGGCCGCGCAGCGTACCCCTAAGGAGGTGCCCACGCTACGCTGGGAACGCGGAGATCTGCGCCGGACATGGGCAGGGAATCCAGGCGGGCTGGCCACTGCGTTCTATGATACGTTGAACTATCTGGCAACACTTGCGGACCTCCAGGCCGCATGGCAGACACTGGCCCACTCGGTCCAGTCCGGCGGCTACGTCGTAGTTGACGTTAACACGCCTTATGAATACGCTACGGCATGGACAGGTCAGCACGTTATTACTGCGGACACCGACGATGTGCTGGTGATCAACCGCCTGCGCTACAATGCCAGAAGTGGCATCGCGCGTGGTCGGGTGGTCTGGTTTGCACGCGAAGACGCTGATGAACAATGGCGCCGCGGTGCGGAAACACATATCCAGCGGGCACATACCGATGCCGAAATGGTGTCGGCAATCGAACAAGCTGGGCTTAGCTTGCTTGAACGCCACACGCCGCATGGAGCCGAGCCCAGCGCAACCTCGACGCGGCTGATCTATATTGCGCACAAGCCGGGCAGAGCCAGTGGCTGATCAAGCACTGTGGGGCGACAATAGTTTTTGAATGGCGACACAGATTGCAGAGCGAGAAACAGATATGGCGCTAACACAAACATATTTTCGCGGCTGTCTGGTTGGTTTGGCGGTTGGCGATGCTCTGGGCGGGCCTGTGGAATTTAAGAGCCGCTTTGAGATCGCGCAAAACTACGGCGGCGGTCTGCGCAAAATGGTGGGCGGTGGCTGGCTGAAGCTCAAGCCCGGCGAAACCACCGACGACACGGCCATGGCGCGGGCGCTGGCCGATAGCATCGTCGCGCGGGGAGCGTTTGCGGTTGACGATGTGGCAGCGCGCTATGTCGCCTGGCTCCAAACCAAGCCCAAGGATGTCGGCAACATCACCAAGCTTGCACTCCGAGCATGGGAAAAAGGCAACACCGTGCCGTTGGCGGCTCTGGGCGCGCATCGCCAGCTGGGTGGCCAAAGCGCTGGGAACGGCACGATCATGCGCTGCGCGCCGCTCGCACTTCGCTATGCCTACGACGAACGCCGGCTGATGGATACGTCCCGCGACGAGGCGCTGATTACGCACTTTGATCCGCAGGCGTGGACAGGCAGCGTCGCCGTTAATCTGTTAATTTATCATCTGCTGCGGGAGATGCCCTTTCCGGAAGCGGTCAAGAACGTAGCCTACCGGATCCGGCGTGAGCACCGCGCCGCCTGTGAGGTCGCCGAGGTGCTGGAAACAATCCAGCCCACGATTCGCTCAGATGCGTTGCCAACGACCGGCTACGTCCTCGACACCCTGCGCATCGCGGTCTGGGCGTTGCTGGCGCACGAGAGCTTCGAGGAAGCCGTCGCCGCCGCCGTCAACCTGGGAGGCGATGCCGACACCCAGGGAGCCGTGACCGGTGCGCTAGCAGGGGCGCGCTGGGGCTATGCGGCCATTCCCCCGCACTGGCTGCAGCCGCTGCAGGACCGCGACGAGCTGATAGCTCTGGCCGATCAACTGCTGGCGTTGGCCGAGCAGAAACGCGTGGTCGTATAGGCGTGTGACACCAGACGAGCACAAAGCACACCGAACACAGAACCAAGCTCTGACAGCTGATTGCCTGACTGCCGACGGCTGAAAGCTGTTACCTGTTACCTTGATTGGAGAGCAACATGGCCGAACGATACGATGCGGTAACCACCGAGAAAAAATGGCAGCAGCGCTGGGAAGAAAGTGGACTATACAAATTTCATCCGCAGCCTGAGCGACCGAAGCACTATGCCCTGACCATGCTGCCGTATCCCAGCGGCAACCTGCATATGGGGCACTGGTATGCCTACAGCCCCAGCGACACCGCCGCGCGCTTTATGCGCATGCGTGGCTTCGACGTCTTTTTCCCGATGGGCTTTGATGCCTTTGGTTTGCCGGCCGAAAATGCAGCCATTAAGCGCGGCATCAATCCCAAGCACTGGACCTACTCCAACATCGACTACATGCGCAGCCAGCTCAAGGCCATGGGCATGATGATCGATTGGGATCAGCAGATGGTCTCGTGCGATCCCGAGTATTATCGCTGGAACCAGTGGTTTTTCATCCAGTTTTATAAGCGCGGCCTCGCCTACCGCACGTTTGCACCCGTGGATTGGTGTCCCAAAGACAACACCACCTTGGCACGCGAGCAGGTCAAAGGTGAAGACCGGGTGTGCGAGCGCTGTGGCACGCCCGTGATCAAAAAAGATCTGGACCAGTGGCTGTTCCGCATCACCCAGTACGCCGACGAGCTGTTGGACTTCAGCGGCGTGGAATGGCCCGAGCGCATCATGACGATGCAGCGCAACTGGATCGGCAAGTCCGAGGGCGCGCATGTCACCTTCGCCACGGAAGCGGGCGATCCGATTGAGGTCTTCACGACGCGGCCCGACACGCTCTGGGGCGCAACCTTTATGGTGCTGGCGCCCGAACATCCGCTGGTGGATCGGCTGACTACCGACGAGCAGCGAGCCGAGGTCGAAGCCTACAAGCTCGCGGCTAGCCGGCAGTCCGAAATCGAGCGCCAGGCCACCGACAAAGAAAAGACCGGCGTCTGGACCGGCGGCTACGCGATCAATCCCGTCAACAACGAGCGCATCCCGATCTGGATCGCCGACTATGTGTTGATGGGCTACGGCACCGGTGCCATCATGGCAGTGCCGGCCCACGACCAGCGCGACTTCGAGTTTGCGCGCAAGTACAACCTGCCGACGCCGGTTGTGGTGCAGCCGGTCGGTCAACAGTTGGACGGCGCGACACTCACCGAAGCGTGGCCCGGCGATGGCGTAATGGTGAACTCAGGCCCGCTCAACGGCATTCCAGCCGGCAAAGAAGAGGGCCAAAGCGTTAAAGCGGCCATCCAATGGCTGGAGGAGCATGGCAAGGGCAAGGCGGCCGTCAACTACCGGCTGCGCGACTGGCTGATCAGTCGCCAGCGCTACTGGGGCACGCCGATTCCGATGGTGTACTGCCAGCAGTGCGGCGAACAGCCCGTGCCCGAAGACCAGCTGCCCGTCGAGCTGCCCGAGGATGTCGATTTTACGCCGACCGGCCAGTCGCCGCTCAAGCTGCACCCGACGTGGCGCTTCACTATCTGCCCGCAGTGTGGCGGCCCTGCCGAGCGCGACACCGATACCATGGATACCTTTGTCGACTCGTCGTGGTATCAGTATCGCTACCTGTCGCCGCATTTTGACCAGGCGCCGTTCGATCCAGAGATCGGCCGAAACTGGCTGCCGGTGGATCAGTACACTGGCGGGGCGGAGCACGCCGTGATGCACCTGCTGTACACCCGCTTCTGGACCAAAGTGATGCGCGATCTGGAGCTGATCACCTTTGGCGAGCCGATGCTGCGGCTGTTTAACCAGGGCATTATTCTGGGCGAAGACAACGAAAAGATGTCCAAGTCACGGGGCAATGTGATCGATCCCGATCATCTGGTGGCGCGCTACGGAGCCGACGCCGTGCGCCTGTTTATGATGTTTATCGGGCCATGGAATCAAGGCGGGCCGTGGAACAACCAGGGGCTGGAAGGCACGGTCCGGTTTATCAATCGCGCCTGGAACATTGTCACCGAGGAAGCCAGGGGCGGCACGACCGCCGGCGATCCGACGGCGCTGCGCCGCAGCACGCACCGCACGATCAAAAAAGTCGGCGACGATCTGGAGCGGTTCGCGTTCAACACGGCCATCGCGGCGCTGATGGAGTTCGTCAACGAGCTGTACAAGGCCCGCGAAACGATGGCCTACAACACCGATGCCTGGCACGAGGCGATTCGGGCCTTGACCTTGCTGCTGGCGCCGCTCACGCCGCATTTGAGCGAGGAGCTGTGGGCGCGCACAGGCGGCGATGGCAGCGTTCACCTGCAGTCCTGGCCGCAGTACGACGCCGCGCTGACGGTTGCCGAGGCGCTGGAGCTGGTCGTTCAAGTCAACGGCAAGCTGCGCGACCGGATCACGGTGCCGATCGACACGCAAGAGGAGCACATCAAAGCAGCGGCGCTGAACAACGAAAAAGTCCAAGCCAGCCTGGACGGCAAGACCGTCGCCAAGATTGTGGTGGTGCCTGGGAAGCTGGTCAACATTGTGGTGAAGTAGGTGAGGTTGCGCGACTCATTGCAGTGCTTGCAGGGACGGTGCATGGGACCGTCCCTGCAAACGTATTAAGCGCGCTGCCTGATCGGAGGCCCACGCTCGAAAGGGCAAAGCCTGCCTGCGCAGGCTCAGACCTGATAGCAACGGCAGCTACTCCTTTTCGTTAATGGCGCGCGTCCACTCCTCGATTTCCTCGGGACTCATGTTGCCCCGTGGCTCACTGCGCGCATCTTCGTAGCCCCATTCATGCAGGTCGATCAGGTACTGCTCCCGCGACAAGATCGAGCCCTGACACAGCTTGATGGAGGGCGCAGGCTGGCCAAGCTCACGCTGGACCCTCCCGAGCAAGTAGCGCATGACGTTTGCCGGTATTTTGTTGCGCTCGCCCGGATAGATAAAGCCGAACAAAATCAGGTGACTGAGCAATACCCGATAGTGCGGCTCAACCTCCTGCACCAGGTATCGCCAATCCATGCCCTCGGCGCACGCGCGTAACAAGTGTGCCACATCCGCCCCGTCGTATCGCTCGCGCTCCATGATAAAGATTTTGGTCCACAAAATGTCTTCCACGGCACAGAGCTTGGCCGGAATGCCCAACACCTCGGCGTCCACGGCGTGCTCAAACCAGCCGTCGTTGACTTCGGAGACGCCGTTGCCCGAGCGAAAAATAACGTCGATAAACGCGTCCTCAGCATAAGCCTTGCCCAGCCAATGCGAGAAGGTCAGCTCGGTGCGGTAGCCTTCGGCCTCCAGCGCAGCCATGACACGGTCGTAGTCGGCTTGGCGCACAAAAAGATCCAGGTCTTTGGTATGGCGCGCAATTCCGGTGTAGCGCTCAAACGCATACGCGCCGCCCACCAGGTAGGGTAGCTGCGCGGCGTTAAGGATCGTCAACACCCGGCAATAAAAAGCCCGCGTCTGAGGATCAAGATCTTCCTGCTTCCACGGATCAGCTTGCATGTCGCCTCCTTGGCCCGTACTGCGCCGGTGGTTGTTGTACCCCGTGGTCCGCAGGGCGGATCCTTGCCGATCGTCGTTACCGGCAGCGCGCGGCACGGGAAGAGCAAGTGGCATAAGGAAGGCAAACAACGTGCCACTAGGGTACACATCTTGCGCGAAGTGAGCCGTTAGCCTTGCAGTATGCGCCACGACCAAACCCGATTATGAGGTAGTGTGGCGGAAAGGGGACAGGCCTATGGCAGACCAGCCGGAGCGCGTGCGTTTGGCAGCCGTCAGCGATATTCACTACAGCAAAACGTCGCAGGGCAGCTTGCAGTCGTTGTTTGGGCACATTAACGACAGCGCCGACATCCTGTTGTTGTGTGGCGACCTCACCGACTATGGCTTGCCGGAGGAGGCCGAGATTTTGGCCAAAGATTTAGCCGCCGTCAAGGTGCCCATGATCGCGGTGCTCGGCAACCACGATTACGAGGCCGGCCAGGTCGACAAGGTCAAGCAGATTTTGACCGAGGCCGGGGTAACGCTGCTTGACGGCGATGCGTGCGAGATCAAAGGAATTGGCTTTGCCGGCGGCAAGGGCTTTGGCGGCGGCTTTGGCCGGGGAACGCTTGGCTATTGGGGCGAGCCCGCGATCAAGCAGTTCGTCCAGGAAGCGATCGACGAAGCGCTCAAGCTGGAGTCAGCCCTGGCTCGGCTCAGGACTGAGCAGCGCATCGGCGTGCTGCACTACGCGCCGATCCAGGGTACGGTTGAGGGCGAGCCGGTTGAGATTTTTCCCTGGCTTGGAACCAGTCGGCTGGAAGAACCATTCAGTCGCTACCCTGTCGCCGCGATTTTCCATGGTCATGCCCACAACGGAGCGCCGGAGGGCCGAACCATCGGCGGGATTCCGGTGTACAACGTTGCGCTATCGCTGCTCCAAAAATCGTATCCGGAGCAGCCGCCATTCCGGGTGTTTGAGCTTCCGGTAAACACTGGCCACAGCGCATAAGCAGTGCCACGCCCCACGGTGGGTATGCATCCTGCTACCTAAGCCACAACATCAACCATCATAATTTTGAGGAGAAGTGCTATGACGCGGCACCATACCCAACCCAAGGATCGGGAGCCGGATAGCTTCGATCAAGACCTGCACCACACTACGGACCAAGGGATCAATCACGCCCAGCTCGGCACCAACCCGGACCAGGCCGCTCCCAACGCGTTTGACCAGAAAGAGCTGCATCGGCTGCTGCCGAACCTTTCCAGCGATGAGCTGCGCCGCCTGGTTATCTTGCAGCCGGGCGATGTTCTGGAGCAAGGCGCAGTGTACTTTGACCTCCGGCATCCGCGCAGCGGCGAGATCAAGGCTGAGAAGCCGGAGGTTGTGGGACCGCCCGACCTTAATCTGCTGGTGCCGAAGCAGCAGACCGACTATGTGCTGTGGAACAAGCTGCGCGGCGTCGACAATCCCGAGCGTCTCGACCAAGCCGACGACGCGTAAACCAAGACAGCCCAGCACTGTTGGCGGCCATTACCAGATAGCAACAACCTAGGCCAAACACGTAGGAGCCTGCCACACGAGCGGATCGTGTGGCAGGCTCCCCCTAATCAGAAATCAGGCACTCCAGCTGCTTTGGTAATTGCCTTTGCGCCGCTTTGGCCCAGACGCTAACGACCAAGCAGATTGATCAAGGGACCGCCGGCCGGCAGATCTTGAGTGGTAATCGCGGCACCTTCAACCCACTTCTGGTAAAACGGCGTCATGTCTTTGCCGGCCACGGCGTTCAGCGTTTGCAGCCACTCGTCGCTATCGGCGCGGTCAAATTGTTGCTCGCGATAGTAGCGCTGCAAAAACTCAAAGAATTTGGCATCGCCCAGCTCTTGGCGCAGCACATCATACATCAACGCGCCCTTGCCATACACAATGCCACTGTACGCTTGCTCGCTGAATTGGTCGACCGGCTGATCCAAGCGCTGGTCGCCCTCCGGCAGCATCGAGCGATAGCCAAAGGCAAGAAACAGGTCGCGCGCTAGCTGCCCGGCCTCCGCATCAACCGCCTCGTCCACATAATAGGCCGACGACCAATTCGTGAGCGACTCGTCCAGCCACGGCTGCTGGTAGGCGTCGCTGCCCACAACACTGTACCACCACTGGTGCGCGACCTCATGCGCCGTGGTAAAGACCAGTGCATCTGCCCCGGCAGCGCCCGGAATGGTGTTCGCAAGGTCACCCAGCGGATTGCCACCTTCCGCGCTGTACAAATCTTGGCCGATCATGATCAGCCCGGTCGCTTCCATGCCGGCCGCGCCTCCGCCGAGGTCAACCTGGGCGACATCCATCTCAGTGTACGGATACGGACCAAACGCCTCGCCAAAGATTTCGAGCGACTTAACCGTGGTGTCGAGCACCTTCCGGCCGCCAGCTTCGCTACCTGACAGGTAATAGGACGACACCAGCGTTTCCCCTGCCTGCTGAGTTGCCCGCTCAAAACGATCGCTCGCAACCACCACAAAGTTACGCGCGAGCGCGGCAACACGGGGAGCGTCGGCATCACCCGCCGGGCCTTCGCCATCCACACCGCTGGTAATCACCGTAAAATCTGGGGGCGCGGCAAAGACCACCTCGTAGTTCGCGGCATCGGTGTTGGTCGGATCGCCTTGCTCGGTAACCGGATTTAACAGCCAACCGCCTTCTTCATACACTGCTAGTTCCGGATGCCAGTTATACAGCGTAAAGATGCCGTTCGCCTCGTTGAAGATGCCGTAGCCTCCGCCGGAGCGCGGCACGGTCGTGGTAAAGTCCATGGTGACCTCGGCTTGCTCGCCGGGAGCTAGCGGCTGTGGCAGTGCGATCTTGAGCGCGGTATCGTCAACCTCAAGCGTGGTTTGGGCGGCACTGCCGTTGACCTGCACAGCATCAACCGTGATCCCGCCTTCATTGTAGTGCGGCGCGTTAACATACAGCCGGAAGTACAGCTCGTTCAGCGGCGTGTCCTCGGTGTTGGTCAGCCGCACCGTCTGGTTGCCGGTGATGATATGCTGGTCGGGATCAAGCGTGGCATCGATCCCGTAAAGCGTGGCGTCGGGCTGCGCTGCCAGCGTGCTGCTGCTGCCTCCGACCAAGGCCGCGGCAACCTTTGCGGCCGGCGTATTTGCCGATTCGGCCGTACTGGCTGCAGACGGCTCAACCGACGTAGCTGCGGTCGGCTCAACCGTGGTTGGCTCGGCGGTTGGACTTGTCGCCGGAGCAGGGGTCACGGTTGGCACGATTGTCGGCGTGGTACCAGTGGACGTGAGCGCCGCGCTGGCGCTTGGCGCTGCCGACGTTGTTACCGTCGCGCTTTCAACCCCAGACTCGATCGTGGCCAAAACCGCCGCCACATGCTCGCCCTGCCGTTGAACTTGCTGGCGCACGTACAATACCGCGCCACCAACCAGGAGGCAGACC
Organism: bacterium; assembly: GCA_016781505.1. GTDB lineage: Bacteria > Chloroflexota > Chloroflexia > Chloroflexales > Kallotenuaceae > LB3-1. Next base: position 1,344 of record JADDQF010000067.1, on the reverse strand, counting down.
ACCAGCAGCACGCCGACGATGCTGCCGACAACTATCCATAAAGTCCGGCGTTGCATGTATATCCTTTCAAAGCAGGCAGTTACGCACTCTATACGCTTGCGTCCGTCGGTTAGATGTTATCCGACGCACCCGTATGCTATTATACGTCGTAACCTAGAGGAGCTGTATGGCGGATCAAACACCACTGCTGGGGCGAATCGCCGAGCATGCCCGGCAGGTTGTAGCGCTGGCTCAGGAGGAAGCCAACACCTACCGCCAGCGCCTGATTGGGACAGAGCATCTGTTGCTCGGACTATTTCGTGTGTCCGAGGGGATCGCCGCGCAGACGATGGCGAGCTTCGGCATGACGCTGCCACGTATGCGCGAGGCCGTCGAGCTGCTGGCCGGGCATGGCTCGCTACGTCACCCCGCCGAGCGTTCAGAAATTAACTGGACCCAGCGGACCCAGGACACGTTCGACCTCGCGGATCGCTTGCGGCAGGCCTTTGGGCAGGAAACCATTAACACAGAGCATCTGCTGCTGGCCCTGCTGGAAATTCCGGGCAATGCAGCGCTGGGCGTTCTGCAGACTATGGGCGTCGAGCGCGAGGATATTCGCGATCGCACCTTTACCTTTATGCGCCAGCCAACGCCACTTGACCTGCCGCAAGCCACGCCGCAGCTCAGCCATCTCGACGCGCAGGGGCACGCCCACATGGTCGATGTCGGCGCCAAGGACGACACGGCGCGCGAAGCGATCGCGCGGGGCACGTTGCTGATGCAGGCGGAAACCCTGGCTTTAATCATGGGCGGTGGCGCGCCCAAGGGCGACGTACTGGCGACCGCGCGCATTGCCGGCATTATGGCGGCCAAAAAGACGAGTGACCTGATCCCGCTGTGCCATCCGTTGATGCTTTCCAAAGTCAGCGTCGAGATCACGCCCGACTCCCAGCACAGCGCGCTGCAGATCGAGGCAACGGTGCGGACGACCGGCAAGACCGGGGTTGAGATGGAAGCGCTGACCGCTGTTTCGGTTGCGGCACTCACCCTCTACGACATGTGCAAGGCCATCGACCGCGGCATGCGCCTGACCGATATTCGGCTAGCCCAGAAGCGCGGCGGCAAAAGCGGCGAGATCGTCCTCGAGTAGTTCTCCCCCGAACTGTACGTTCTGTGTCAGCAGCGTTTACCACTTGCGATCCGGGCCCTGGCAGCCTTGCCCGGAGCTTAGTCGCGCCAGCCCACAATTCTGCCTAGCGCCACGACAGGTGGGAACCAAGCACTGCTCTCCGGTGTACTTATGGCACAACCTCCATTGGAGAGGCGCACGTGGAAGAGCAAGTAGGACGCCGGAAGCCCCTACCC